>CAZWDN010000154.1:0-12006 GCA_964633125.1 uncultured Pirellula sp.
ACTCGTTATTCTGCAGCCGGCGATACTCCGGTTCGTTCGTGTGGCCGAGAATCACTTCGTCGATGTCCGTCTGCGCGAACTTCTTCGGCTTGATCTTGTGCTCCTGGCTGGCGCCGAGCAGGTCGTAGAGAAACGCCACGTCGAGCTTGAGAACTTCGACGAACTCAATGATGCCGCGGTTGGCGACGTTGAACTCGCCGTCGAAGTTGAAAGCCCGCGGATCGCTGTCGCTGCCGTACTGCGCGATTTTGCGGTAGTTGATGTCGCCGGTCAGTTCCGTCGAGTCTTGGTTCTTTTCATCTTTCGGCTGAAAAGTGCCGATGCCGATGCGATCTTTCTCGCTGAGCAGCTGGCGCCGCACGCGGACGTCTTTGACGACGCGAGTCCAATCGCCGCCGTAGAGCGTGATGCGTTCGTGGTAGATGTATCGGCAATAAGGGCAGAGTTCGCCGGTCACCTTGGCGCGGTATTCATCTTCCCCTCGTTCGGCATTGAGGCTCGCAGCCACATCCGGGCGGAAGCGATGCGGGACAAGGTGCAGCGGCTCCTCATGCATCGGGCACCAATGCACGAGATTCGCATCCTCCAGGTCGACCCAACCGAGCGTATAGAGCGCTCCTTCATCGGACGCGGAATAGCGTTCGAGACCGTGTTTGAGCAGTCGCGCAATCGTGCTTTTGCTGCTGCCGACCGGGCCGTGAAGCAGGAGTACCCGTTTTTCGATGCCATAACCCTTCGCGGCACTTTTCAGCGCATTGACGAGGGCGGCCAACGACTCTTCCAGACCGAACACGGCATCCTCGCCGCCGTGGTCCGGATCGTCAAAGAAGCGATAACGGACATGCTTCTCGCGATTCACTTCATACGTTTCCGTGCCGTACGATAAGATCATGTCGTAAACGCGCTCGAACGCGTTGCGGACGACCTTGGGGTCGTTTCGGACTAGATCTAGGTACTCTTCGAAAGTTCCGCTCCAGGTCTTCTTGCGGAACTGCTCAAGGTCCTGTCGTTCGGCGATCAATGAGATAATGGAGCTTCCGTTGCTCATGGCGATCCCTCCCCTTGCGGAGAATAGTTCTCGATTCGACTAAGCGTTACATTCCCTGAAAAACACGGGCCTGACGACGCGCGGCGACTCTTCAGCACTGAAAACGCAATCTCTCCGAAAACCTCGGCGCAGATTGCGACCTGGGCAAGATCCGGAACGAGTCAGTCAAAAAGATGATCCCGGGTCGGATCCGCTCAAGAGTGAGCAAACTTGGAAAAGAACACCCGGAACTGGGCGAGGCGGGCCAACACGGCTGGCTAACCAACACTGTGGAGCGTCCTGCTATTCGCAAACGCCGGGCGTCGTGCCCGACACCTGTCCCTAATTGAAGTATTGCTCGCACTAAAAAATGCGACAAGAGCGATGTGGCCGACAATCGCGCAGGAGCGCCGTCACGGTGAACTACGAGAAGTAGAAACGCCGCGAAATCACGACAGTTGACGCACTCTCGCACGGAAAGGCGCAGCGGCTAGTTTTTTCCTGGAGAGAGTTCCTGACACGAGACATTCGCGAAGCGCGATAACCATCTCGGGTTAACTGTGAACGTTTTCACAATCACTCTGCACCGGAAATGCGATTCTACGGCCGGCTATTTTGCTTTGCCGACCAAACGCTCGACGCTTTCCAGCAAGCGATCCATCGCAAACGGCTTGCGGATGTAATCATCGACGCCGAGCATTTCCGCATAAGCCTTGTGCCGTGAGCCCTCGTTAGCCGTAATCATGATGATCTTCAGCGGCACCGGGCGCGAACGGCGCAATTTTTCCAACACGAGAAAGCCGCTTCGCTTCGGCATCATCATGTCAAGAATCATGAGGTCCGGATCCTCGCGTTCGGCCATCGCCAAACCTTGGTTGCCGTCGCGCGCCACGAGAATCGTGTAGCCCTTCGCCTCAAGCAGCATTCGCAACGACTCAATGATCTCAAAATCATCGTCTACCAAGAGGATGCGTTTGGCGGCAGTTGCCGCGGGGGGAGCGTCGCTCATGATCGGACCTTCTCCAGAACTCAAGCCAAAATCTCAACAATCGTGTCGCCGATTGAAGTCAACGAGACTGCCTTACATCAATCGCCAGCCGTCATTCAGCACCGCTTCCTTCACGATGCAGATGATCCCCTCGCAAATGGCCGCCGAGCCGTCATCAGCGCGGTCCTTCAAGCCTTCGGTGTTGACGATCCGCACGTTGCAACCGATGCGGCAGTTCTTGTCGACGATGGCACGGTCGATCACGGTGCCGTCGCCAATTCCCAGCGGCGGCACTCCGCGCGCAAGATCCGCGGCGATGTCGTCCGGCTTCTGGTAGTAGTCGCTGCCCATGACGATCGTGTTGCGAATCTGCACGTTCTTACCGATTCGACAGCGCAAGCCGATGACGCTGTTTTCAATCACCGCGCCGTCTTCAATCTGGCAACCGTCGGCGATGAGACTGTTCTTAACCGTGGCGCCGCCGAGTCGTGTCGGGGCCAAAGAACGGGAGCGGGAAAAGATCGGTGAATCTCCGGACATCAAATCAAACGGAGGATTCTGATGAGCCAGTTGCAAGTTGGCCTCGAAGAACGATTGAATCGTGCCGATGTCTTCCCAGTAGCCGTCGAAGAGGTGGACCTGCACTTTGCGCGTGCGAATCGAGGCCGGAAACACTTCCTTGCCGAAGTCCGCGTAGTTCGTTTTCGTCAACACGTCGACCAACACGTCGCGATTGAAGATGTAGATGCCCATGCTCGCCAGCAGGTCGCGTCCTTTGCTTTCAATGCCGCGCGCGTCGATCCAAGCCGGGTCGGTACGGACGATCTTCAATTCTTCCTGCGTCTTCGGCTTTTCGAGAAAGCCCTGCACGCGACCTTCGTCGTCGAGTCGCATGATTCCGAAGCCCGCGGCTTGCTTGGCGTCGACCGGCAACGCGGCGATCGTCACGTCGGCCTTCGACTTCTTGTGCGTCTCGAGCATCTCGTTGTAGTTCATGTGATACAACTGATCGCCCGAGAGAATCAGTACGTATTCGATTCCCGGCTGTTGCAGGTATCGCAGGTGTTGGCGTACCGCGTCGGCCGTTCCTTGATACCAGATCTCCTTTTCGTTGGTCTGTTGCGCGGCCAAAATCTCCACGAAGCCGCCGCTAAACGCGTCGAAGTTGTACGTCCGCCGAATGTGGCGATGCAGGCTCACCGACATAAACTGCGTGAGCACGTAAATCCGATTCATCCCGCTATTGATGCAATTGGAAAGCGGGATGTCGATTAAGCGATATTTGCCCGCCAGCGGCACGGCCGGCTTGGAGCGAAATTTCGTAAGCGGAAGCAAACGCGTTCCGCGTCCGCCGCCGAGAACCAAGGCGATGGTATTGTTCATGGAGTTTGACTAGGGCAATGCCGTGGGCGGGCGATAAACAATCGTGCGAAGCGCCGACGAAATACGTCGCTGCGCATCTGCAAACGCGACCCTATGGTACGGTCTGCCGAAGCAGGTCGCTAGAGTGGTGAGGAAGCACTTTTGCCCGTGAAATCGAAGCTTGGGCTCGGCTTGACGGGCGTCGTCCGATTCTCCGTTAAAGTCGGCCCGCTGGATTGCAGGCGGTAATGCGGCGCTCGCCGACTATTGCGCCACGGCAACTCCGGGCGGTACCGGCGGATTAGAAGGCATGCCGCCGGCGACCGGAACGGCGCCCTTGCGGTCGATCAACCACCCCAATCGCGCGCCCCGGCGACGAACAAGTTGCGTCAGGTCGTCCCACAGCGAGTAAGCCACGGGCGTCAGCAGCAACGTAAGCAACAGCGAGAGCATTTGCCCGCCGAGGATTACTTTAGCCATGCCTGCGCGTGAGGCGGCCCCGGGCCCTTCGCCCATCGCCATCGGGATCATCGCCGCCACGAGCATGACGGTCGTCATCAAGATCGGTCGCAGCCGCACGGCATTGGCGTCGAGAATCGCCTGATCGCGCGGCACTCCCCGCTCGCGCAATACGTTCGTATAGTCGACCTGCAAGATACCGTTCTTCTTTACGATTCCGAACAACATAAACAGACCGAACATCGCGTAGATGTCGAGATTTGTTTGCAGCATGATCAGCGACAAGACGGCGAACGGCACCGTTAGCGGCAGGGCCAGTAAGATGGTGATCGGATGCACAAGGCTCTCGAACTGCGCCGCCAAGATCATGTACATAAACAAAAACGCCAAACCGAACGCGATGACGAAATTCGCCATCGTGTCGTTCAGGTTCTTCGCTTGCCCCAGAAACTCCCAACGGTAGTCGGCCGGCAAATCGAGCGTTTTCACGAAGTCGGTCAAATCCTGCACTCCCTCGCCCAACGCCTTCCCTTCCAAATTGGCCGAGACGACGACTTGCCGCTGTCGCGAGAACCGTTCGATGGTGCTCGGACCTTGAGCCTCTTCAAACCTGGCCACGTTCCCTAGTTCCACAACGCCGACGCCGGCCTTCGTCGAAGGAACGGTCAACCGCGCGATCTCCGACGGATCGTCACGAAAGGCATGTTCCGCGCGGAGCCACACATCGTACTGCTGGTCGGCTTCTTTGTATTTGCTCACCGGATCGCCGCCGACCAAGATGTTGGCCGTCGACGATACCGACTGAATGGAAACGCCGAGTTCCGACGCACGTTCCCGATTCGGAATGATTCGCACCTCCGGCTTGCGGAACGAGAGACTCGTGTCGACGTCGACGTAGTGTCCGCGCGACTTCATCCAAGATGTGATCTTTTCGGAATACTCCTGCAGCTTCGCCATGTCCGGTCCGCGCAGGTTGAGATCGATCATCACCTGACGGAAGCCCGAGCCGGAAATAGCGGCCACGTCCTGCACCGCGGCCCGCAGGTCGGGATAGTCGAGCAGAATCTTGCGAGCGTCGACCATCACGTCGAATTGTGAGAATTCGCGATCGGCAAGGTCGCTCAGCTTGCAATAGATCGAGGCCTTGGTCACCTCTCCTTGCCCGCGCGTCGTCCGGCCGGTCGTATCGCCGATCGTGAGAAACGTGTTCTTCACGCCCCGTAGCTTGCGGAGCCGCAAGTCGACTTCCGACAGGACCTGATCGGCCCGATCGAGCGTAAAGCCCTCGGGCAACGTAACGGCCACTTCGAATTCACTTGTATCATCGCGGGGCACGAAGTCCTTGCCGACCACGGCCATCAGGCCCGGCGTGGATGCCAGCACGCCGACGGTAACCAACACGATCAGCCAGCGATGCCGCAACGAGAATCGCAGCGACAACATGTAGAAACCCTCGACGGCGCGCCACACCCAGCCCGACTTACTCGAATGCTGCCCGTCTTCGGCCTTGAGGAATCGCGCGCAGAGCATCGGCGTCATCGTAAACGAGATGAACATGCTCATCAGAATCGAGAACGCGACGACGTAGCCGAAGCTGCTGAAGAACCGCCCGACGCGTCCTCCCATGAAAATCACGGGCACAAAAATCACGAGCAGCGACAGAGTCGTCGCCACGACGGCCAGCGCAATCTCCTTGGTCGCCGCTCCGGCCGCTTCCCAGGCGCTAAGTCCGTACTCTTCCATATGCCGGAAGATGTTTTCATGCACGACTACCGCATCGTCCACCACGATGCCGATGGCCAGAATCAGGCCGAGCATCGTGATGTTGTTCAGCGTAAAGCCCATCACGTGCATGAACGCAAACGTCGCGATCATCGATGTCGGAATGGAGAGCGTGGCGATGACCGTCGTCCGCCAATCGCGCATGAAAAGCAAAATCGTGAGGCTCACCAACACGCCGGCCAGCAGCAAGTGCGTCTGCACTTCGTGAATGGAATTCTCAATAAACTTTGATTGATCGCGAATGACGGCGACATCGATATCGGCCGGCAACAGCGTGCGCAGCTCCTCCAAACGCGTTTTGACCGCTTGCACGATCGCCACGGTGTTCGTGCCGGATTGCTTCTGCACGATCAGGCTCACCGCCATGTCGCCGGCGGCGTCGGCCTTCGCAACCTCGTCACCCCCCTGAGCCGGCGCCGTCCAGAGGCGGCTCAGGCCGCGCGGCTCTTCGAACGAATCGGCGACGGTGCCGATGTCGCGAATACGAATCGGTTGGCCGCGCCGATTGGCGACGATGAGCTCGGCGAAGTCGGCCGGTTCGCGCACGCGTCCCATCGTACGCAGCACCAATTCTCGCGGACCTTGGTCGATGCGCCCGCCGGGCTGTTCTTGGTTTTCCCGAATCAGCGCCTGACGGACGTCTTCAATCGTGAGATTCTCGAACTTTTGCAGCTTGTCCGTGTCGATCGAAATCTGAATGGCCCGCTGCCGACCGCCGACCAAGATCACGGCGCCCACGCCGGGCAACGATTCCAGATCTTCCTTAATCTGCCGCTTCGCGATCTCCGTAATCTCGCGCGCGTCGCGCTTTCCGGAAACGGCCAATGTCATCACGGGCGCGGCGTCGAGCGCAAATTTGTCGATGATCGGCGCGTCGGTTCCTTCCGGCAACTGGCTGAGGATCGTCCGCACTTTGGCGTCGACCTCTTGCGCCGCCACGGCCCCGTCTTTTTCGAGCTTAAACTCGATCGTGATTTGCGAAATGCCTTCTTTCGTCGTCGACCGCAGTTGCTCGATGCCGGAAACGGTGTTGACGATTTCTTCGATCGGCTTGGTGACGCCGGTTTCCATTTCTTCGACGCTTGCGCCGCGCAGCGTCGTCGTCACGGTCACCAGCGGCAGGTCGACGTTCGGAAACAGGTCGACGCCCAACCGAGGGTACGACGCCATCCCGAGCACGATCGGCGCGGAGACGAGCATGGCCGTGAAGATCGGCCGCTTGATGCAGAGATCCCAAATCGTCATCGAGCTTCCTTTCTCGGAGCGGCGGCTTCCATTGCGCCCGCCGGGCGCAAATCGACGTCGCGCGTAGTCGGGGCGACTACGGCAGGCGTCGCCGTTTCCCGCACGCGCACTTGCGAACCGTCGGCCAGTTGCGAATGTCCGGAGGTAACAATCGTCGCCCCCGGCCGCACGGCCCCGATCACTTCCACCCAGCGATGAGCGATTCCTGCGCCGTCGCGAACATCCAGCCGCGTGCCGGTTTCGACCGGCAGCGCCACCGCCTTATCGCTCGAAACCGCGAACAGCTTCGTAACGCCGGCAAACCGGACGATGGACTCTTCCGGCACCGTCACGGCCTGGGCGTCGCTGCCGATCAGAATCGAAGCCGTTGCAAACGAACCCGGCTTCAATCGGCGTTCCGCGTTGGGTACCGAAATCTCGACCTGGAACGTCCGGTTCGCGGTATCGACCGTCGGGTTCACGCGCACCACGCGGCCGGCAACCGTGCGGCCCGGCAAACTTTCCACGGCCAAATCCACCGGCTGACCGACCCGTACCTGAGCCGAAAATCGCTCCGGCACGGCGGCTTGAAACTTCAGGGGGTCTTCCACGACCAGCCGGAACAGCTTCGTCGGCGGCGAGGCCTTCACGATTTCCCCTTCCGAAACCAGTCGTTCGCACACGGTATACGACGGGAGGGTGTTTGCGCCGGTCGAGGCCGTCGACACCAGATTGATCTGCGACGGCACCGCAGCGACCGTCGTTAGCGGCGGCGTTACAACCCGTGCATCGCGCAGCCGCTTCTCCGCGGTCTCCAAAATGGCTTGTCTATGCCGCACGGCCGCCAAGCTTTGCTCGGCTTCGATGATTCGCTGCTTGGTATCCAGCCGGGCCACGTCGAGGTTCAGTTCCGCCTTCTGGAAATCGTCCTTGGTGATGGCGTTGCGTTCGACGAGCCCCTTGTACCGCTCGAACGTCTCGGCGGCGTTTTTTTCGACGAGCCGTGCCCGTAGTACGCTCGGCAGCGTCGCCACGTCGAACGCCTTGTCCGGCACCGCGACCAGCCCGAGCTTGGCGAGTTCCAACTCCAGGGCCCGCCCCATCTCCTGCACCGCGAGACGGAAGTCGGCGTCGTCGATCTCCAACAGCGGCTCGCCCGGCGCCACCACGTCGCCGACGTCGTGCAAGACCCGCCGCACGTGGCCGTCGACCAGCGGCGAGATTTCGATCTCTTCATAACCGTGCAACGTGCCCACGGTCCGGACGCGCCGCTCGATCGGCCGCCGCGTGGCCGGAGCGACGGTCACCGCCACGGCCTCGGGCTTCTTGGCCGCCGCGGTCGCCGCCGCTTGCTCCGCGGCCGGCGGTTTGGCAACTTTCTTGCCCGGCAAGAATCCGGCATATGCGGCCGCGGCGACTCCTCCACCGAGCACGCAAATCACAATCAGAAACTTACGCACGAGATTCCCTTTCCTTGCGGCCTTTCGGCAATTCAATCCGTTCCGCGGTTTACTCAGACTTCCCCGGCGCATCCTGCGGCAGGTATCGGGCAATTCCGCCGCGCGAGCGTTCCGCGTCGGTCAGGAGCCCGTGAAAGACAATGTCAAACAGGTCGTGCGCCTGCGATTCCAAGGCTCGCGTCCGGCCCGACATGTGGTTGCTAAACATCGTTCCATACAACAGATCGCCCAAGACGTTCTTGATCCGCTCGGTCGGGATGTTGCGAAACCGGCCGTCCGCGATCAACCCGGCCAGCAGCACGAGCCAGCCGTCGTCGGCTTCCGTGCACTTCTCCTTATGGTCGAAGTAGCTCGATTTGCGTCCCTTGAACTCGGCCCGCTCGAGAATGAGCAACTCCACGACCTCGGGGTGCTCGTCGAAGAACCGAAGGTAGGCGGTCATGGCCGCCAGGAGCTTCTGCAAAGGGTCGGCAACGGCATCCGCGGCCGCATCGACCGTTTGCCTCAGCCGGTCGAGCGCCCGCTCGATCGAAGCCTCGAACAGCTCCCGCTTCGTCGGGAAGTAACGGAAAACGGTCCCCTTGGAAACCTGCACCGCATCAGCCAGTTGCTGCGTGTCGGCCTGGGCATAGCCGTGGGCCGCGAAAAGCTTGGCGGCGGCGTCGAGAATCGCCGTGCGACGGCGCTCGGCGAGATCTAAGTCGATAGGACGTCCAGGCTTGCGTGTTGTTGCCATAGTGCTAGCAGATAGTTATCTGACTGGTCAGTCAAATAATATGCCGCAGTGGTAGGAGGAGCAAGACCAGTTTTTCGGCGATGCCGTTACGCCTTGAGCAGCGGGAAGAATTGTCCGTCGAGCTTCTGCCCGCTCGGCACCGGCGGCACGCCCTTCAAGAGCGGCTCGTCGCTCGCCGATTGCACGCCGTCGCGCACCACGTTCAGCACCACGGCCCGGCGCGGCCGATCGGTCCGGTTCTCCTGCGAGCCGTGAATCAAGAGCGGATGATGAAACGAACACTCGCCGGCCTTGAGCTCAATGGCCGTCGGCACGAACGCCGCCATTTGCTCCTCGGTGAGCACCTTGCGAATCGCGTCCATCTTGCCGGCCAGCCCCGTGATCGGCAGCAGGTTCCAGCGATGGCTCTTCGGGATGTATTGCAGGCAGCCGTTATCGACCGTCGCGTCGTCCAGCCCGATCCAGCACGTCAGGTGCGCCATCGGCTGCGTCCGCGTCCAGTACGAATAGTCCTGATGCCACGCCACAACGCCGCCGTCGCGGGCCGGCTTGCAAAACAGTTGATCGTGCCAGAAGCGCACGGCGCCGTCGAGCAATTGCGACGCCGCCTGCGTGAAACGCGGGTTCCAGAGCATGTCGTGAAACGCCGGACGCGTGCGCCAGGCTCCCAGCGCGTGAAACAGCACCCGGCTCGGGTCGGCCGATTCGTTCGAGTGGTATTCGTAAAACAATTCGTGCCCGTCGCAATTCGGGTCGAACAGTTCGTTCAGTTCGGTCCGCAACCGCTCGACCTGCTCCATATCGAGCATCCGCAGGCCGGACAAATAGCCGTACTCGTGAAAGAAGGCGACTTGCTCATCGGTGAGCCGATACTTCTCCCACTCGGCGGCCGATTTGGGCAACGCAAAGACTTCGCTCACTAGCTCATGCCGCAACGAAAGATCAGCCGCCATACGAAACGCTCCCCGTTCGATACTGTTAACCGCGTGCGAGATGGATGATGCTAACGACGCCGGAAATCTCAAGCAACTGCGGTGAATCACCGGCTCTCTGTAGGGAACGCCCTCCGTGGCGTTCCGGGCACAAGGTAAGGCGAGGAACGCCACGGAGGGCGTTCCCTACAGTGGCGAGAAATCGACGTAAGTCCCGAATCGCTTCTCCGACTTACGTCGATTCTATTTTCCCCCCTGCGCACATAACTCGAGTTATCTACGCACCCCTTGTGGGTTTTGGGGTTGTGCGCACATAACTCGAGTTATGTGCGCAGGGCCTAAAAACCCGTGATCGTAAGTCGGTCTTCGCCAGCAAGACTTACGTCGATTTCCGACCCGCCGAATCGCGTTCATCACCAGTTCCTTGGCCCGAAAAGCCCCCGGCCGACGACACCACCCCGCACGATAGCAACCCAGCGAAAAAACTCCAGCCAACTTTTGGCCGGCCGCAGCCATGCCGGAGAGAGTTCGCGCCAAGCCGCAAAGACGCGAAGAAACGTCAGACACTGGGTGGCACGTTTGGAACCCCGATTAAATAGCGACTTCTCGCGCGAGTCGATTTCTATAAGTCAACTCACCGACGACTCGCTCGGCAATCGCCGAAACATACGCTGTAGTTCGACGATCCAATACAGAAGCACGGCCGCAACTTGCAGCACCAGAATGACGACCACATGAAACGTCCGATTGCGAGGCTGATATTTCAGTGCGTCGTAAAGCGTGAGGATGACGGCAATCGTCGCGCCGATTCCGGGCAATGCGAACAGCGACCACAGTGGCCCTAACATCAGGTCGAAGTACTGGACGCGCTCCAGATGGCGGTCCAGAACGTAAATGACGAACAACGGGACCAGAAGCATTGCCACGAGGGACAAACTTACCATCCCGGCGATAACACGCTTGAGGTCCGTGCGCGAATATTGTCGTTCGCCGTCGGAAGGCACGATCATGTTACGCCGGCACGCCCAGTTTATCCGCCAGCGCTTTGAGTTGGTTCCAGTTGCCGTCGTCGAGCGGCACCCCGTTTTTCGTGCGGTCGGCGCAGACGCGGCGTTCCGGGTCGCCTGGTAGGAGAATCTCTTTGCAGTCGGCCGTGCGGGGGCAGCCGCGGATGAAGTCGCTTAGTTGATTCACTTCCGCCGCGAAGTGGTCGGCTCCGCCCATGGCCGCCGGGTTCAAGACCTGCATGAAGACGCAGTTGCCGTTTTGGTTGATCGGCTTCTCGCGCATCGTCACGCCGCCGGAGAGCGCGCCGGCGAACACTTCGATCATCAAGGCCAGGCCGAAGCCCTTGTACGCCTGATTGCCTCCCATCGGCAGAATCGTGCCCGGCGGCGTGCCGTAGAGCGTGTTCGGATCGTTCGTCGGCTTGCCGTCGGAATCGAGCAGCCAACCGTCGGGCACGGTTTGGCCGGCGATCTTCTTCACGCGCACTTTTCCTTCGGCCGTGGCGCTGGTGCCGAAATCGAGAATGAGCGTGCCGTCTTTCGAGGGAACGCCGATCCCCAGCGGATTGGTCCCCAAGCGCGGGGCGGTGCCGCCGGGCGGAGCCACGCGTCGGGCATGGCCGTGCGTGTTGACCATGATCATGCTCACCATGCCGGCCGAGGCCGCTTGTTCGCAGTATTCGCCGAGCCGGCCGATGTGGCCGCAGTGAATCAGCGTGCCGACGCCGACGCCCGTCTTCTTCGCCTTGGCGATCAGCAAGTCCATCAGCTTGCGGGCATGCGTTTGGCCGAAGCCCCAATGGCCGTCGACCAAGATCATCGAGTCGGACTCTTTGGTCACTTCGAACTTCGCGCCCGGCACGACTTCCTTCTTCGTGACGCAATCGATGTAGTACGGCAGCCGCATCACGCCGTGCGAATCGTGACCGCAGAGATTGGCTTCGACGAGACTCTTGGCGACCAGCGCGGCTTCCTCCGCGCCGACCCCGCCGGCGATGAGCAACTTGTTGGCGAATTCGGTGAGCTGAG
>CAZWDN010000155.1:0-11946 GCA_964633125.1 uncultured Pirellula sp.
CGCGGAGCCGCGTACTACGGGCTGGTCCGCCGCGGCCAAGGCGTACGCATTGCGGCAGGCCTGGCTAGGTCGTACTACGTCGGCGTCGGACCGGTCCCCCTCGGCGAAGGCGCGGCCCCGGTCGAGGCGGCGGTGTGTCTACTTTCGGCAGGCGTGGAAGAGGGGCGCGGTTTCGATCTGGAAGGCCGTACGTTTGAACTGCGAATCCGCGAACCGGTGGAGTTTCCACTGTATTATTCGAGCACGCGGCTTACCGACCCGATCGGTTCGCTGGTGCCGGTCGATCCGTTGCAAATGACCTCGCTGCCTCCGATCCGCACGGTGTTGCAAACATCGAAGAAGGGCGCTGCGGAGACGATTCTCGCTGCCCTTCACGCGAAGCTCACGGAGATCGGCACATTGGAGCTGTGGTGTACTCCGGCCGCGACGAATGTTGCAAAGCCGACGGCGGCCGGGGCGCAGTGGCGGCTACAGTTCGATATTCGCTCGGCCGTGCAGACCGACCGCTCGGCTCACGCCGGAGCGGGCGAAAGCGGCGGCGTGGTGGATACGGCGCTCGCGGACCAAGCACGGGAGCAGATCCGCCGCACGTTTGTGGGAATCGATGCCGCGCATAAGCCTGAGTCGCTCATTAAACGACTGGAAGGGGCTCTGGAAAGCCGCCGTGCGGAATGGCCGGTGACATTGCTGCGCGAACTGTGGCAAGAGTTGCTTGATCAGGAGCAAGGTCGGAGATTGTCCGAGGAACACGAGGCTCGCTGGCTTTGGCTCACCGGGTTTTCGCTCCGCCCGGGCTACGGCTTGGCCGTCGACGATTGGCGGACCGCGCAGACCTGGAAGCTTCTGCAAACGAAGCGGTATTTCCATGGCCCGCGGGTGCGCGTGGAGTGGCTGATTTTGTGGCGGCGCATTGCAGGCGGCCTCACGGCGGGCCAACAGCGGGCTCTGGCCGAACCGCTGGTCGCCCCATTGCGGGCCTATCTGCTTTCTTTGCGCAGCGCGAAGCCGGGCGGCGCGCGTAAGCCCGACTTCGGCCTGGCGGGCCATGAAACGGCCGAAGCGTGGCGCTTGCTCGGGTCGTTGGAATTGCTCGATGTGACGCTCAAAGAAGAGATCGCGGCGGCGGCTTTGGCGATTGCGGCCAAGGAGAAGACGCCGGCCGTCCAGGATGCGTTGGTGTGGACCGTCGGGCGTATCGGTAGCCGGCAACCGATGTACGGGCCTTTGAACACCGTCGTGCCGCGTGAATCGGCGGCCGCTTGGACTTCGGCGATTGCGAAACTTGCCGGCGGCGAGCATGCGGCAGCCTTCGCCATGATGCAACTTACGCGAAAGACCGGTGACCGGCATCGCGATGTCGACGAGCACGCACGGCAAACGACGATCCGAAAGCTACGTGAAATGAACGCCTCGTCGCATCTGGTGGAACTAGTCGCCGAAGGGGGTACGCTCGCGGGCGAGGAGCAAGGGCGCATGTTCGGCGAGAGTTTGCCGCAAGGGCTGCGCATCGCGCAATAACCGCGAATGACTCCGTCGGCAGCCTACGCGACGATCAAATCCGCCGCCGGCGGCGGCATCGGGCAATCGAGTGCGTCGGCAATCGTGCGAAGCAACTCGGCTTCGTCGATCGTGAGCCGCCCGTCGTTGCCGATCGTCTCCGCGCAGGCCATGAGAATCTGTTGCTTGACGGAGCCGGCCGAAGCGGCTAATTCGACGAGCGCTTCATCCAGCGACGAGTAGCCGGTCTTCTCCGCGTCGAGCAGCGAGAAGGTTCCGCCGAGCCCGAGCTTGGCGGCTCCAGCGAGGAATGCTTGGGATGCATGGGATTCTTGTTCGCCGTTGCCGATACGAGCCAGCGCCGATAACACGACGCGCAGCGGCGTCGCTACGGAAGACAGCTCACGATTTCGGACCGCCGCCGGTCGGGTCGGCCGGAAGAACGCGACGAGGTGTTTGAAGATGATCCGCTGCAAGCAGTATTCGAACAGGCTCACTTGCCGATCGGCCCGAATCAGCGCGACGACCGTTTGGCGGAACTCCTCGAACTCGCCGGGCGAGAGTTGTCGCAAGGCCGACATGGCGAGTTGCGCAAGCGGCAAACGTGCCGCCGAACCGAGCACGCTGGTTTGCGCCATTAGCTCGCGGACGCGGTCGGAAGTTTCGCGGCCATGCGACTTGGCGAGCATCTGCAAACCGAGTTCGTCATCCCCGGAGTCGGCTTCAAGAAGCAACGCATAAATCACTGCCGCAGCGCCGGGTGGTTTGTGAATCGCTTCGCTTAATGATTGGGGTAACTGGTCGATCAGCGCCGTCGCATAATCAAAGTGTCGCAGTTTCGGCGAACCGACGTCGGCGACGGCTTGTGCCGCAGCGACTTTCGGCGCGGCGGCCGGCGGATCGCCGCCGGAAAGAGCGGCCGTGCCGACGACGTCGCCGACGGGTCCTCGGCCCAGTTTTCCCGGCACCGGAAACGGAAACACGCCTCTGACGTCGGCTTCACCCTCGGAGTTTCGAGCCTGCTCCGCGCGGGACTCTTCGTCAGGCGACGGCCATGGCAAGCGTTCCGCGGAGAAGTCGCCGTCGAAGTTGGGTTCGATGCGGCGGATCCGATCGATCAGCGGCGGGTGCGTGGCGAGCAGCGAGAGAAAATTTGCTTTCATCCCATTGCCGAAATACATGTGGCTGGCTTGCTCGGCCTGACTGCTCTTGATGCGCGAGCCGACGGCCCCCAACTTCTTCAGCGCACCGCCGATTCCGCCGGGATTGCGCGTGAATTGTACGGCGGAGGCGTCGGCGAGATATTCGCGCTGCCGGGAAACGGCGCTTTTGATTAGATGTCCGAAGAATACGCCGATGTAGCCGATGACATACAGGCCGAGACCGATGAGGAAAATGGCCAGTAGAATCGCCCCGCCGTCTCCTTTTTTGTCACTGCTCGAACCGCTTGATGAGCTGCGCGGCCGCGACTCCATCAGCATCCGCATCACCACGTAACCGATCATGCTCAGCAGCAAGATGCCGTGCAGCAGGCCGATGAGGCGGATATTCAGGCGCATGTCGCCGTTGAGAATATGACTGAACTCGTGGGCGATGACACCTTGGAGTTCGTCGCGCGTCAGGGAGTTCACCGCGCCTCGAGTAACTCCGATGACGGCGTCGCTCGTCGTAAATCCGGCGGCAAAGGCATTGATTTCGGATTCGGATTCGAGAATGTAAACAGCCGGTACCGGCACGCCTGACGCGAGTGCCATTTCTTCGACGACGTTGAGTAATCGCCGTTCGCGCCAATCGTGCGTGGCGGACGCCAGCAATCTGCCGCCGAGGGTTTCCGCAACATTCCTCCCGCCGCCGGCTAGCGTCGCCGTTCGGTACAGGCTGCCGGCGAGTATCGTCGTACCGACGCACGCGGCCACGATAGCCAGTAGTGCCGGATTCCACAGCGCTTGCAAGTCGACGGCTTGGCCGTCGCCGGACTCGCCGGCAATTAGCAGCACGCCGGCAACGACGAGGTATACCGCTGCGACGACGGCGACGACCGCGCCTGCAAAAAGCAAGATGAGCCGGCCCGACTTGCGCCGAGCGTCATCTTGATGTTGAAAGAAATCCATCGCCGTGGCTTAGAACGACACCTTGGGCGCTTCGCGCTCGGTCGGGTTCTCGATTTCGAACAGCCGCGCCTCGGTGAAGCCGGCAAACCCGGCGACGATGACGTTCGGAAACGTTTCGCGGCTGGTGTTGTAGGCCATTACGGCGTCGTTGTACCCTTGGCGCGAGAACGCCACTTTGTTTTCCGTGGACGTCAGTTCTTCCTGAAGTTGCAGCATGTTCGTGTTGGCCTTCAAGTCCGGGTACGCCTCGGCGACGGCGAACAGTCGTGTAAGCGTGCCGGTGAGCTGCGCCTCAGCCGAAGCGAGGCTTTGCATGGCGGCCGGATCGCCGGGCGCCGCAGCGGCGCGCTGACCGGCCGCAGCCGCCTGATTGCGCGCCGCGATGACCGCTTCCAGCGTTTCCTTCTCGTGCTTCATGTAACCCTTCGCGACCTCGACGAGATTGGGAATCAGGTCGTTGCGACGTTTCAACTGTACATCGATTTGTGCGAAGGCGTTTTTGTAGCGGTTGCGGAGGCTGACGAGCGTGTTGTAGATGCCGATGAAGTAAAACAGCACCAACACGGCGACGCCGGCGACGGCTAAAAGGGCGATCATGCCGGTCGAGAGTTCGGCGAACAGCGACATCGATCTCGTCTCCTAGAAGGGATTGCTGGGGGCGAACGGCGGAACGGCGCACGCTTGCTCGTCTCGCGGTCAATGTACCGTGATGCCCATCGACTGTATAGAATACGCGGAAAGTCGCCGTCGAGTGCATACTTTTCGAGGTTTTCTCTTATGGCCGGTCTCGACCATGATCGCAATGTTTTGTTCGGCGTCTTGGCTTGGCAGGCCGGATTGGTCGAACGCGGCGCATTACTTGAGGCAATGTACGATTGTGCGATCGGCAAATGCCGCGACTTGCCCGCCTCTCTCACTGCCCGCGGTTTGCTCGGTGATGCCGACATCCGTTGGCTGGAAGAAGCGATGCAACGCCATGTTCACGGGCATGCCGACGATGCAAAGAGAACTCTGGCGAGTCTTCACGAAGTCGACTCTTTGAAAAGGGATCTGGAAGGGGCGGCGAGCGCCGATCAAATGGCGACGCTTGCCGCCTCGAACGAAATCGACCCTCGCGCTCAAACGCTTGCCGCGCAAAAGACGGTCGATCAACAGCCGGCGCTGGAATTCGAGTTGGGCCCGAAAAACGCCGAACCGGCTAATGCCTCGCCGGTCGATCTAGGATCGGATCGCAATTTGCGATTTCGCGTTGTTCGCTCACACGCGCGCGGCGGATTAGGAGAGGTCTTCGTCGCCGTCGACACGGAACTGCGACGCGATGTGGCGCTCAAGCAGATTCTCCCGAAACAGGCGACCAATGGTACGAGCCGGGCGCGGTTTCTATTGGAGGCGGAGATCACCGGCAATCTTGAGCATCCCGGCGTAGTGCCGGTATACGCGATGGGAAGTCAAGCGGACGGCTGCCCCTATTATGCGATGCGGTTTATTCGAGGCGAGAGTCTTGAAGACGCGATTCAGAGTCTGCATGGCGCCGCGCATTGGGATGCGGGCAGCGAAAAAACCTTGGAATTGCGTGATCTGCTGGGCCGTTTTATTGCGGTCTGCAATACCATGGAATACGCACATAGTCGCGGCATCATTCATCGCGACATTAAACCCGAAAATATTATGCTCGGGCGTTACGGCGAGACGTTGGTCGTCGATTGGGGATTGGCGCGTCCGTATCGGAACATCGACTCCGCATTAGACTCCGAGCAAGACCTCGCCGATTTGGCCGGCGAGCCGCAAGTATCGCAAACCACGGCGCGGCCGACCGTGATGGGATCGGTCGTCGGCACTCCGCAGTTTATGAGCCCGGAGCAAGCGGCAGGCCGACTGGATCTGATGGGGCCGGCCTCTGATGTTTACAGTTTGGGGGCGACGCTCTACTCGCTCCTTACCGATCAGCCGCCGTTCACATCGTCCGACGTCCGTCGCGTGTTGCAAGACGTTCAGCAGGGCAACTTCCAAGCTCCCCGGCAAGTACGGCGAGATGTCCCCGCGCCGCTGCAAGCCGTGTGCCTCAAGGCGATGCAACTGAAGCCGGAAGATCGCTATGCGTCGGCGAGGGCGCTTGCGGCCGATGTTGAGCGGTGGTTGGCGGACGAACCGATAGCCGCGTATCGCGAAACCTTATTGGAGCGAACGCAACGATGGATGCGCCGTCACAAGACCTGGACGCAAGCGGCCGCCGTCGCCGTAGTGGCCGTAGCATGCGTCGCGGCGACGGCGTACGTCCGTGAAGCATCGCTGCGCGCCGATTTGCAGACCGCGTTGGACCATGAAGCCGCGGCGCGCTCGGAGGCGGTCGTGGCTCGGAAGTCAGCCGAAGCACATTCGCAACGGGCCGAACAGCAGAGCGCCTTGGCGCTTGCCACGTTGAAGACGGTGTTATTCGATATTCAGGTACGCCTGAAAAATCTGCCGGCAACGCACTCCGTGCGCCTTAGTATGCTCGATAAGGTCGTCGAAGGGCTGCAACAAGTAACTCGCGGCCTCGACACCGCACCGGAGGCCGATCTGAGTCTCGTTCGGGCGCACCTCGACATCGGCGACATCTACTGGAATACGGGCACCAGCGACGGCGCGGGAGCGACGCAGCTTGCGGAAGAGCAGTATCGGCGAGCGATGGCGATGGCCGAAACACTGCGCCGCGATCCTGCACGACGCGATCAAGCGGAAGCCGACTTGGCCGCCGCATTCCAACGACTTGGCGACGTTGGCATGCAACGCGGACAGTGGTCGGCGGGGGTCGAGTGGCTCAAGAAGTCGCTTGAGTTGCGAGAGGATCTCGCGGCCAGGAAGCCTGCGGATCTTAAAGCCCGAGCCGACCTGGCCGCATCAGTTCAGCGTTTGGGGCTGATACACCAATTGCAGGACGATCTTCCAAATGCGGAAAAGTTGTTTTCACGATTCTTGGAACTAAGCCGAAGCCTTCAGGCCGCCGATTCCGAAAGCGCCGAATACCTGCGGAACTTGTCGGTTGCGCAAGAGCGCGTGGGAGACGTTGCATTACGCAAAGGAGCCGTGCAGCAGGCGGAGCAGGCTTTTCGCGAGAGCTTAAAGATACGTCGCCAATTGATCGAGGACGATCCGGACAATGCCGCCGCGGAACGAGATCTCTCCGTGACCTTGGATCGATTGGCCGAGTTGGCGCGCCTTCGCGGTGAAACGGATTCCGCCGATAAGCTTCTGCACGAGAGTCTCGACGTACGGAAGAAGCTGTTCGAGGCCGATGCCGCCAACATGCAAACGCTGCGCGATTTGAGCGTTTCGTATGCGGCGCTTGGCGATGCGGCGCTCGCGCGCAATCAGCCCCGTGAATCAGCCGAGTATTTCCGCTTCTATTTGGAAATGGTCGAACGGCTTACGCAAAGTGATCCCGGCAACGCACAGTATCAACGCGATTTGGCCGCGGCGCACGAGCGTGTGAGTCAAGTAAGCATTCGTCTCGGCGATTGGAAGTCGGCGTTGGCTTCGGGACGAAGGCGAACGGCGATATTGGTCGCATTGGTCGATGCAGAGCCGAACAACGCCGATTATTTGCGCGAGCTGTCGACCGGATATCGAGAATTGAGCGAGATTGAATTGCAAGTCGGTGAGTTGGGAGCCGTACATGCGACCACCGAGAAGTATCTGAAACTCGCAAGGGCGCGCGTCGCCGCAAATCCCGGCGACGGGACCCTTGCCCGTGTCGTGGCGGATGCTTGCTTTCGTGCCGGCACGGCGGCAATGGAGTTGAACGACTTTGAAACGGCCAAGAAGTTGATTGACGAGGCCGTGAAGTCGGGAACGGCCGTTGCGCTCGCCGCTCCGCGCGACACGGCGGCTTCCAACAACCTTGCCAACTTCGAAGGCGCCGCCTTAGAGTTGGCTTGGCGATCGCGCGATATTCCGTCGGCGACCGCTGCCGGGCGTAGACTGCTTGGCCGCTTGCAAACCATGCGCGACCTGACGGAACCTGCGCAGCGCATTGCATACGAGCAATGGACGAAGGAAACGGAGCAACGCATGACGCAGCTATCCAAAGCAAGTATCGTCGCGGAAGCGGCGAACGCCGCCGAGGTGATCAAGCTGCCCGAAGAAACGGAGTTGCTCGATTTTCGGGCCGCAGCTCGGTTAAAGAAGGGGGATTTGGCGGCGTCAAGGAAGGTTGCCGAGCAAATGTCTGCGGGAGCCGCGAAGTCAGGTACGGCGCTTTGGGTGACGGCGCAGCGACTCGCATCGATTCATCGGGCGGCGTCTCCCGCGGAACGCGAGGAGGATGCGCGACGTTGCTTGGCGGTCCTCACGGAGTGCTACGAACTTGGCCTGTTTCGAGCGCTCGACGGGGCAACGCGGCTGGAATACGGCACGGAGTTTCAGGAACTCTTTAAGCGAGCCGACTTTCGCAAGTTGCTCGACAAGATTCATGCCGATACGCGTCCCGTTGAAACGCCAAGAACGGGCAATGCGACGACCTAGGGAAGGCTACGCGTTTTCACCGGCGTCGGGCTCCGGAGACGGCGCCTCGGAAAAGTGTCGCGCATAACGGCGCGTGACGTCGAACGCGATGCCGCCGACCAATTTGGCCCCGTCGCCGCCGGAAATCGGGAACTTGATCGACTCCCAACGTACCGAAGGTCCGCCGCATGCCGGGGCTTCCTCGGAGAAAAACTTGGGGCAATTGTTGTGCAGTACTTCCCGATCATGATCCGCCAGTGTCGCCGCGACGTCCGCCGAAAAGAGCTCAAAGTCCGTCTTGCCCAGCAACGCGTCGCGCGAGAGCCCTTGCACTTCTAAGAGACAGCGATTGCCGTAAACGTATTTTCCCTGCTCATCTTTGATCCAGGCGAGCATTGGGAGATGGTCCATGAAAGAACAAAAGCGATTGCGGCTTTCGCGCAATTCGAGGAGTTCATGCTTGCGCTCCGTGATGTCGGTCGCAATGCCGCAGAGGCTCGATTTGGAGCCGTCAATGCCCGGGATGGGGAACTTTACCGAGACATACTCGCGCATGAGCCCGTCGCTGGGAACCGACTCCTCGATCGTAATCGCTTCGCCTTGCGCAAGCACCGAGTTATCGGTTTGCCGCAGTGTTTCGGCGATGTGCGCGGGAAACAAATCGAAGTCGGTCGAGCCGATGAACTTCGCGGGATCAATGTGAAATAGATCGGCATAGCGTCGATTGACGAACTCGTAGCGCCCCGCGTCATCTTTAATAAACACGACCGCCGGGGTGTACTCCAAGAGGGCCTCCAATCGCGTACGGCTAATGCGAAGCGCGCGTTCGGCGCGTTCGCCCGCGGCCTTCGCCATCTCTTCCGGATCGAGCGTGGGTACCACGGCGGAAACGATCGTGCCTTGCCCCGGCTCACTGGTAATGCTGCATCGGCCCCCGACGGCGGCGATGCGTTCACGAATGCCGCGAAGCCCAAACTCGCGTTCGGCGACTTGGGCCGTATCGAAGCCACGACCGAAGTCGGAAATGGTGATGTGGATTTCTTGGTCCTCGAGCGAAAGCTCCACGCGCGCCTCGGAAGTCCGCCCGTGTCGGCGAACGTTCGACAAAGACTCCTGCACGACGCGATAGATCGTCATTTCTAAAGTCGGCGACCAACGTACTCGGCCGGTGGTGTTCCGCAAGTCGACCAGCATGCCTTGTCGGGCGTTGTCGACGACGAGTTCTTCCAGCGCGGCACTTACGCCGAGGTCGTCGAGCGTCGGCGGCCGGATGCCGGATATGATTCTCCGAGTTTCCGCCAAAGCGCTTTCCAACAAGCGATGCGCTTCGCGAAGTTCCGATGCGCCGGGATGGGTGATCGCGACGTTGCGTAGCCCGGATTCTAGATGCATCCGCGCGGCGATCACGTTCTGAATCGAACCGTCGTGTATGTCGTAGGAGATGAACTTGCGTTCCAAGTCCTGCGCATACAGCAGTTGCTTAAGGAACTCTTGCTGACGCCGGAGGCTGCGTTCCGTTTCTTTGCGCTGTGCGATTTCTTGGTGAAGGACTTGATTGAGTTCGGTAAGCTCAACGGTGCGAAGTTGCACCATGGCCTCGAGCTTTTCCTTGTCGGCTCGCTCGGCTTCCGCGGCGAGCTTTCGTTGAGTGACGTCTTCAGAAATGCCGCATAGCAAAGTGCGCTTGCCTTGAGGATCACCGACGACAAACAGATAGCCCCAAATCCAGCGAATGTCGCCGCTTGGTAGAACGATGCGATATTCCAGCGGAGCGTGCGGTTTGTCGGCGGCCAAGCGATAGGCCGTGGCCTGGGCTAGCACGCTGTCGCGATCGTCAGGGTGGAGCGTCTCCATCCAGCGCGCGGGGTTCTCGTATAAAAACGAACGCGGTCGCTCCCAGATCGATTCAAACGACGGGCTGACGTAAAAGGTTTCCGTACCGTCGGGAGCGAAAACGAAGAACGCGCGGTTGGATTGCTCGATCGCGCGGCGGAGGAAATCCGCGCCAATCGAAAGTCCTCGCAATCGATCCAGGGCCGCGTCGAGCGGATCCGGCGGCCCCGGCTCGTCGTGTTGTCCCGCTGCAGAACTCGCTCGTTCGCTCATAATTGCACAACGATTGGTAGGCGAACGACGGCACTTGCGCTAAGTGCCCTGTGTCGTGAATAGGCAATAATAACGTAAGCCGATTATGCCCCTCCGACGACGTCAAACTGAACCTTCGAACCTGCGGGTTTCGTCATTTCTACACGGATGACTCCCTGCGGGTTTGCGTTGATGCTCGACCGCAGGGTCAAACGATGCATACCGGCTGCAAACGTGGTCCGTATCGGCGCGGTTGCATCGAACGGTTCCGCGTCAATCCAGAGTTGCGAGCCTTTCGGTGCGTCCACGGCAATCTCGATCTCGCCGGGTTCGACAACCTTAAACTCCCCCTGAAGAAAGAGCGTTTGCCCCGGTGCGCCGAGCTCGGATAGCGGCAAATCTCCTTGCGCTTTCCCATAGGCCGACTGCCAAGCTTCCGGCGGCGTATCGAGGACGAATTCTCGGAAGATTTCCACGTTCGGAGCATCTCCTTGAAGTTCGGCGGGAAGACGACGTAAGACGCGCCATCGCTGCACCGTCGGGACGGAGCGAATTGCATACGGCCCCGGCCGACCGAGTTCGGAAATAAACCTGATGAGGTCGACTAATTCGTCGCGCGTAAGAAACTTAGTGAGTCCCTGCGGCATCAGCGACTTTCCTTCTTCCTCCTCGTCGATGTCGGCAGTCGGCAACGTGACGACCGCACCCGTGGCATCGCGCAAGTTGACGCGTTGGTCGTCGCGGTCGATCACAATGCCGGTGATCGTGCGACCGTCGGCCGTCGTGAAGACGCGCGTGACGAACTGCTCCTTGACGGCGAGATTCGGCACCAAGATCGAATTGGCGACGTAATCTACCGGCGAAATCGAGCCGATGGCCGAAAGTTCCGGACCGACTTGACCGCCGGCTCGGGCAATTGAGTGGCACTTTAGGCAGCTAAGGTCCGACCGGCGAAAAACGGCCTCGCCTCGTTCCGCACTCCCCTTCGCAGCGACCTCGGAGATGAGTTGTTGCAACTCTTCCGCCGTCGGCGGCTTTTGGTCGAGTGCGATGCCGGCCGCCTTGCTCAAGACATCGGATAGGGCCGCATCGCTACGGCCGACGGAGTACATGTGGCGTAGCGCCAGCTTCGCGGCGTCCGGCGCGAGCGCGACGCTCGCAAGCGCCGCGGCCAGTCGCTCGGGTCCCCCTTTGCGAACCAGGAATGCATCGACGAGCGGGCCGACATCGTCGCCTGCCGCCGCCGTTGCCAGCACTTCCGCCGCAACGCCCGCCGCCGCGTCTAGATCGAGCTTGGCCAATGCCGCAGCAGCGCGAAAGCGGAGCGACGACGATTTGGCCGACGTCGCAATGCTCTTCAAGGTCCCGACCGCCGAGGCATCCCCGAGCGCGGCCAAACCCTCAATGGCGGCATTGCGCAGTTCGTCCGACGCCGAGTCGTCCGCAGTGATCCGTCGCAAGTCTTCGGCGACGCCGGCGGTCTTCCAGAGCGCCGCCAACCGTACGGCCGCAAGTTGGGTCGCCGCCCCTGCTTTGCCGGGACGCAACGTCATGAGTTTCTTGATGCTTTCCAGATCTCCGGACGGCTTCACCTTCCTAACCTGCACTGCATCAGTCAGCAGCTCCAGAACCTTCCATGTCAGTGGTTCGTCGAACTCTCCTGAGGTCGCGCGCGCCAGGATCACGGCCAAATCGTCCGGCCCGCCGCGGGTGCAGATCATCTCGACCACGGTCCCTATGCGCGCTTCGGGCAAACGACCGCTCTGCAAGA
>CAZWDN010000156.1:0-11865 GCA_964633125.1 uncultured Pirellula sp.
ACTTCTCCCTTGGCCGTCCAAACGATGGCGTTCAGCACGACCTTGCGGAAGCTCGGGGCGCCCCAGTTCCAATGGTCGTGGCCGCCGGTGAAGCCGAACCCTCGGCCGCCGTTTTCATTCTCCGAGGCCCAGGCCACGTGCTGGATCTCGCCGGCCGCCACCGCCTTACGTACCGCAGGGTTGCCGCTGTGCGCGCCGTCGGGGCGCGAGAGCGTCTCCGGGCCCGGCAACGCCGAAAGAATCGGCGTTACGCCTTTCATTTCCGGACGAAACCGCATGTGGTAGTACCATTCGTCATTGATGGCAAACGGCTTCACGCCGCGCGAAATCGGATGATCGGGGAACGTCTCGAACTTCGCGGTCCAGTGGGGATTCACCGACCAATTGGCTTCGAAGTAGCCGCCGATCCAATCGAGGAACTTGTCGCCCGGCTTGCCCGCTTCGACTTCCACGCCGTAATGCACGCACACGATCCCCACGCCCTTCTTGGCTAAGGCGTCGACTTCGTCCAAGTGCGGCACGACCATATGGTTCTTGCCGCCGTCGCAGTACATCACGATCGCATCGGCTCCGTCGAAAGCGCCGGCTTCCGTCGGCCAGCCGTTGCGGTGCACCACGGTCTTGTAGTTCGGTAGGGCCTTCTCCAATTCCATCGCCAAGAGCAAGCAGCCTGCGTTGTGTTCGTGCGTGCCGTACGGATGGCTCGGCTTGCCGGCGACGAACACGATCTTCTTCCCGCCAGGCGCGACGGCATCGGCGCCCCGGCCGCCGGAAACTTTCGTTTCGCCCGCGGAGGCTTGCTTAATGCGAATGTTGCGGAATCGCACCGTCATCGGCGGGCCGGCGTGCAGTTGCAACGCGAGCAGGCCCGACTTCTTCCCCTTCTCGGCGTCTTCATCCACGACGTCGACGGTCGTCACGCCGTTGATCTTGTGGATCAGGTGATTGCCTTGGGCGATGATCGTGTAGTCGTTCCAATCGTTCGGTTTGACGGCGGCGAGAATTTCTTTCTCTTCGACCGTCGTGCCGACCACTTCCGGTTTGCCGCCGGCGGGAATCTTCACCTTCGTCCCGCGATTGGCCAGGATGCCGCGCCCTTTTTCCTCGTAAAGAATGCCGGTGTACTTGCTGTCGCCGGCGAAGTCGGCCTGATAGCCCTTGATCACCCATTTGTTGTCGGCCAATTCTTCGCTGCGGTATTGCACGCCCGAGTTGCCGCCGTCCATTTGGATTTGCAGACGCAGTTCGAAGTCGCCGACGGCGCCGCCGCGCCAAATGAGAAACGTGTTTCCCTTGGTCGGCTTTTCGGTCGTGGTGCGTCCGGTGATGCTGCCGCCGTCTTCGACGCTCCAGAATTCCGGATTCCCTTCCCAGCCTTCGAGCGTTTTGCCGTTGAAGAGCCAACGGAAGCCTTCCGACTCTTCATCCGCGCGAGCCGCGCCGATCGGAAGCACAACAGCCGCGCAGAGCGCGAGGAGCGAAGCAAACGAGACGAGATGGTTCCGCATGGCGAACGATTCTCCGAAGCTGCAGGGTCGCTCGTCGCCCGGCGGCAGACTGCTGCGCGGCCGGGCGACGCGGGGTGGGCGGGCGTAAGGAGCCGAGTTTCTCGGCCGGAAACAGCGAGAATAGTCGTCGGCGCGGGGGGAGTCAAACAGCGTGCCGCCGCGCAGCGCGCACCCCATCGTAGCGAGTGAATTCATTCGCCTCCCGCCGTTCGCCGCCGGCCGCTGTTCCCGCCCGTCGCGGCTGACTAAACTAGCCACGTCTTGCCTCCCGCCGGAATGTTCCCGCCCGCCGTCGGTCGCCGCCCCGTCGCTCGCCGCGCCGATCGGTCTTGTTTGGTCCCCCGACTTCGACTTGCATTCGAACCACCGCGCATGAAATCTCTCTGTACGCTCGCCGCCGCCTGCGTTCTGTCATCGACTCTCTTCGCCGCCGCACCCGCCGACCGAAACGTCAAGGCCGGTCAAGGCCCCGACCATGCGCTCGTCGCCGCGTATGAACGGTTTCGCGCCGCGAAAACTTCCGGCCTCGACGAAGGGGGCCGGCTTCTACTCGGCGAACTCAATTGCACGAGCTGCCACGCCGTCCCCGGCGGGCTCGGCGATTGGGTCAACGTGAAGAAGGCGCCGCTGCTAACCACGGTCGGCGATCGCGTGCGGCCGGAATGGATTCGCGCGTACCTGATGGGCCCGCAACATATTAAGCCGGGCACGACGATGCCCGACCTGTTTGCCGACCTCGCGCGCGACGACAAGCTGCACCGCGTGGAAGCCTTGACGCATTTCCTCGCTGCGACGGCCACCGAAGCGCAGCACGATGCGTTCTTCGACGGCGGCGCGGTGAAGCGCGGCGAGTCGCAGTTTCACGAACTCGGCTGCGCGGCCTGCCACAATTCGCAAAAGCCCGGCGCGAAGCCGGTGCCGTTTTCCGTGCCGCTCGGCGTGCCGGCCGCGAAGTATACGCACGCCTCGCTGGCGACGTTCCTGCGCGACCCGCTCCAAGTTCGCCCCTCCGGACGCATGCCGGGCCTGAACCTCAACGAACAGGACGCCTCGGACATCGCCGCCTATTTCCTCAAGGGAACCAAGGCCGACCCGAACCTGAACTACACCTACTACGAAGGGAAGTGGGAGCGGCTGCCCAAGTTCGACCAGATGAAGCCGCTCGCCTCGGGCACTTCGGCGGGCTTCGATATTTCGGTGGCGAAGCAAAAGAACAACTTCGGCCTCCGCTTCGAAGGTTATCTGACGCTGGCGAAGGAAGAGCGGTGCGTGTTTCGCCTGAAAAGCGACGACGGCGCGAAGCTCTACATCGACGACATCCTCATCGCCGACTACGACGGCATCCACCCGGCCGGCGAAAAGGAAGCCAAGGCCTCGCTGAAAGAGGGCCTGCACAAGGTCGTCGTCGAATACTTCGACGCCGGCGGACAGATCGAACTGGCCGCCGACGTCCGCTTCGCCGGCAAGCAGGCCTGGCAAAGCTTGGCGACGTTTCTCACCCTGACGCCGGACGCGAAACCGAAATCGACCGACGACGGTTTTAAGATCGACCCGAAGCTGGTAGTCGAAGGGAAGCAAATCTTCGAAAGCTCCGGTTGCGCCTCGTGCCACGAGCTCAAGCAAGACGACAAGAAGCTCGCTTCGACGTTGAAAGCGCCCGCGCTCAAGGACCTGCGTACGAGCGACGGATGCGTGACGACCGTTAAGAGCGGCAACCGCGGCGGCTCGGCCGTGCCGCGCTATACGTTATCGTCGGGCCAACAAAAATCGCTCGACGCGGCGCTCGCCTGGGCCAAGGCGTCGGCCGCGGCGAAACCGCAACCGTCGGCGAAGCAGCGCATGGCCCAGACGTTCGCCGCGCTCAATTGCTACGCTTGCCATCAGCGCGACGGCGTCGGCGGCGTCGACCCGAACAAGACGGTCGACCTCGACGACGACGGCATTCCGGACCGCGACCCGACTTCGGAGTTGTTGAGCCCGTTGTTCGTCGGCACCACTCCGGAAATGGGCGACGAAGGTCGCCTGCCGCCGCGGCTCGACGGCGTCGGCGCGAAGCTTACCGAAGCGTATCTCAAACACGTGCTCGACAAGGGCTCAAAAGATCGGCCGTATGTAAAGACGATGATGCCGCGCTTTGGGGGCGGCAACGTCTTGCCGCTGGTGCCGCTGCTCACGGAGCTCGATAAGCCGATCGACGCGAAACTCGCGCCGCTTGCCGGACCGGAGAGTCGCACGAAGTCCGACGGTCGACTGCTGGTCGGCACGAAGGGCTTCGGCTGCGTGAAGTGCCACATGTTCGACAAGCAGAAGGCCGAAGGGATTCAAGGCATCGACCTGACGATCGTCACCAAGCGCGTCCGGCCCGAATGGTTCGTCAAGTACGTGACGGACCCGCAATCGCTGCGTCCCGGCACGCGGATGCCGACGATCTTTCCCAACGGCGCGAGCCCGCTCAAGGAAACGCTCGGCGGCGATCCGGCGCAGCAAGTCGCCGCGATGTGGAGCTTCCTTTCCGACGGCGACAAGGCGGCGGTGCCGATCGGCGTCGGCGGGCAGCCGATCGAACTGGTCGCCGACAAAGAACCGGTGATCTACCGCAACTTCATCCAAGGGGCGGGCGTGCGGGCGATCGGCGTCGGCTATCCGCAGAAGGTGAACCTCGCGTTTGACGCCGACGATCTGCGACCGGCGCTGCTCTGGCATGGCGCGTTTATCGACGCCGCCAAACATTGGACCGGTCGCGGCAGCGGGTTCCAAGGTCCGCTCGGCGACGAAGTGCTCACGCTCGCGCCGGGTCCGAACTTCGCGCAGTTGAAAGACGACAAGGAACCGTGGCCCACGAAGACTGCCCGCGAGCTCGGCTATCGCTTCCTCGGCTACACGCTCAATGAAAGTCGGCGGCCGGTGTTTGAATATGCGTTGATCGGCGACAACGCCGTGATTGACGATTGCCGGCCGGTCGCCGGGAAGCGGCCCGGCATGTTGCGCACCATTTCGCTGCGAAGCGGCGGCGCCGGCCTCTGGTTCCGCGCGGCCGTGGCGAAGCAAATCAAACCGCTGGCGGACGATTGGTTTGAAGTCGACGGGATCTACCGGATGCGCGTCGCCTGCGGCGAGTCGCGGCCGATCGTACGTTCCGGTTCGCAAGGGCAGGAACTGATCATCTCGACGACCGCCGCAAAGGGCGTGACGATCACGCAGGAGTTTGTCTGGTAAGCCGACTTACCCGCCGCGCAACGCCCTCTTTCGACAACCAAACATCTCGAACCGATACCATGCCACGCATTCTCCTGTTCTCACTACTGCTCGCCTTGGCAACTCCGCTCGCCGCTCGCGCCGCCGACGCGCCGAAGCCGCCCGCCGGCCCGACCGAGGCCGATTACTATCCGCTCACGACGTTGCCGCTGCCGAAAGACGTCGTCTTGGAAATCGGGGCGATCGAGCTGCTGCCGAAAGATCGCATCGCTTTCTCGACGCGGCGCGGCGACATCTATCTGGTCGACGGCGCGTACGCCCCGCAGCCTTCGGCCGACAAGTTGAAGTTCACCCTCTTCGCTTCCGGCCTGCACGAAGTACTCGGGCTCGTCTATCGCGACGGGGCGCTCTACGCCACGCAGCGCGGCGAGATGACGAAGATTACCGACCACGACGGCGACGGCCGCGCCGACGAGTTTCGCACCTTCGCCGACGGTTGGGGGATCAACGGCGATTATCACGAATACGCCTTCGGCAGCGCGCCGGACAAGAACGGCGACATGTGGGTCGTGCTCTGCCTGACCGGATCGTTCAATAGCTCGAGCAAGTTCCGCGGCTGGGCGCTGCGCATTACGCCGGAAGGCAAGGTCATTCCGACGACTTCCGGCATTCGTTCCCCCGGCGGCATCGGCATGAACGCCGCGGGCGACATGTTCTACACCGATAACCAAGGCCCTTGGAACGGTTCGTGCGTGCTCAAGCATCTAGTTCCGGGGAAATTCGTCGGGCATCCCGCCGGATTCTCTTGGTACGCAGACGCGCCGAACATGGGCAAGGCTCCGCGGGAGCCGGAGAGCGGCAGTCGTTGGGCCGCGGAGTTGAAGAAGATTCCCGAACTCGTTCCGCCGGCTTGTTGGTTTCCCTATCCGAAGATGGGGCAATCGGCCTCCGGCATCGTGTGCGACCTGAGCGGCGGCAAGTTCGGACCGTTCGCCGAGCAGTTGTTCGTCGGCGATCAATCGCACAGCACGATCATGCGCGTGGCGTTGGAGAAGGTGAACGGCGCGTACCAAGGAGCCTGCTTTCCGTTCCGCCAAGGCTTCGCTTCCGGCACGCTCGCCATGCGCAGCGATGCCGAAGGACGCATGTTCGTCGGCGGCACCAATCGCGGCTGGGGCTCGCGCGGCACGGCGCCGTTTGCGCTGGAGCGCATGCAGTGGACCGGCAAGACGCCGTTTGAAGTGCACCACATGCGGGCGCTGCCCGACGGCTTTGAACTAGTGTTTACCGAGCCGGTCGACCCGAAGACGGCCGGCGACGTGAAGTCGTACTTCATGAAGACCTACACGTATATCTATCAGTCGTCGTACGGCAGTCCGGAAGTCGACCACACCGAGCCGAAGATCACGAAGGCCGAAGTATCGAAAGACGGCAAGAGCGTGCGGCTGACCGTCGACAAACTCGTCGAAGGCCACGTTCACGAACTCACGATGGCCGGCGTTCGCAACCAGGCCGCCCTGCCGCTCTTGCACGCCGAAGCGTATTACACGCTGAACTACATTCCAAAGAAGTAAACTCTTTTCCATTCTCGCGAGGCATCGCCATGCTCCTTCGTTACGCCCTCTGTTTCGGTCTCGCTATATCGCTCGCCTCCGGCGTTCACGCCGCGGAGCCGAATACGCTTTCGTCCGACGAAAAGGCCGCCGGGTTTGAGCTGCTCTTCAACGGCACGGACCTCGCCGGCTGGAAGCACGGCGGCAATTGGAAAGCGGCCGACGGCGCAATCACGCGCGACGGCAAAGGGGGTAGCCTCGTCTACGACGTGAAGCCGGTGCCCGACGATTTCGAGCTCCGCTTCGAGTGGAAGGTCGCCCCGAAGAGCAACTCCGGCGTGTACTATCGCCCCGGCCAGTACGAGTATCAGATTCTCGACAATGCGTTGCATGCCGACGGCAAGAACCCGCGCACGAGCGCCGCATCGCTCTATTTCGCGATGGCCCCGAGCGTCGACGCCACGCGGCCGGTCGGCGAGTGGAACGAAGGGCGGATCGTCGCCAAGGGAACCGTCATTCAACATTGGCTCAACGGCAAGCCGGTCGTAAGCTTCGACTATGCCGATCCCAAGTGGGCCACCGAAGTGGAAACGCTCCGCAAGCGCGGCGGGAAGGTCGCCGATCGCGGCGCGAAGCTGAATCTGCAAGACCACGGCGATCCGGTTTGGTACCGCAGTGTGCGGATACGTGCGATTCCGACCGATGAACAGGTCGAGGCCGATCCGAACTACAAGCCGGCCGCGATTTCCGCCGCGGTGGAAGCCGCGCAAAAGGCGAAGTTGGAAGGCATTCTGAAGCGGAGTCCGCCGCCGGCGAAGCCGTAACCGCACGCCACCGAGCATTCATTGATCGGGCTCGATGTGACGTTCGTTTTGCGGCGGATAGAATGAAGGTTCACGGCGCTTCATCGAGGAGCGCCGAATCTTCGTCCTTCATCTCGCCCCCTATGCGTCACGTTTTCCCCGCCGTCGTCGTCGCCATGGTTGTCGTCTTTGCGAATCGGTCGGCGCCGGCCGCCGATCCGGCGATCGATTTTGCGCACCAGATCGCGCCGATTCTCCGCGCGCATTGCGTGAAGTGCCACACCGGCGACAAAAAAGAAGGGGCCCTCTCGCTCAATACGCGGGCCGAGCTGTTGGCCGGCGGCGAGAGCGGCCCGGCGGTCGTGGTCGGTAAGAGCGGCGCGAGTGCGCTCATCGAACGCGTCACGGCGACGGACGCTGACCTGCGGATGCCGCCGGCCGACGAAGCGCCGCTATCTCCGGAGAAAGTCGCACTTTTGAAACGTTGGATCGACGCCGGCTTGCCGTGGGACGAAGGATTCGCGTTCGTTGCGCCGGCATACGAACCCCCGCTTCGGCCGCGCCAAGTAACGCTTCCGCCGGCGGTCGACGGCCGCACGAACCCGATCGATCGCATTCTCGACCACTACCTCGCGGAGCGGAAGCTCGCCCGGCCCGGGCCGATCGACGATGCGACGTTCGCGCGCCGCGCCTATCTTGATCTCGTCGGCCTGCTGCCGACGCCCGAGCAGCTCGACGCGTTTCTCGCCGACAAGCGCGACGATCGCCGGGCCCGACTGATCGAACAATTGCTGGCCGACGACACGGCCTACGCCGAGCATTGGCTCACCTTCTGGAACGACCTGCTCCGCAACGACTACGCCGGCACCGGGTTCATCACCGGCGGCCGGAAACAGATTTCGCGTTGGCTGTACGACGCGCTGGCTGCGAACATGCCGTATGATCAGTTCGCGCGCGAGCTCATTGCCCCGCCGACCGACGCCAGCACCGGCTACGGCGAAGGCATTCAATGGCGCGGCGACGTGAGCGCCGGAGCGACGGTCGAAATCCAGTTCGCTCAGAGCGTCGGCCAAACGTTTCTCGGCATCAATCTCAAGTGCGCGTCGTGTCACGACAGCTTCATCGACCGTTGGAAGCTGGAAGAGAGTTACGGACTGGCGGCGATCTTTGCGACCAAGCCGCTGGAGATTCATCGGTGCGACAAGCCGATCGGCAAGCAAGCCCGAGCGTCGTGGCTGTTTCCCGAGCTCGGGCAGGTCGACGCCGCGAAGCCGCAGCCGGAGCGGCTGAAGCAACTCGCCGACTTGCTCACGCATCCCGAGAACGGTCGGTTCACGCGGACGATCGTCAATCGTTTGTGGCATCGCCTGATGGGGCGCGGCATCGTGCATCCGACCGACGCGATGCAAACCCCGCCGTGGAACGCCGACCTGCTCGACTTCCTCGCCGCCGATCTCGCGGCGCACGGCCACGATCTGAAACATACGCTCGCCCTCATCGCCGACTCGGCCGCGTATCAAAGCCGGGTCCAAACGGTGACCGAGGGAATCGACGACGACGGCTACGTGTATGCCGGCCCCCGCGCGCGGCGACTCACCGCCGAACAGTTCGTCGACGCGGTTTGGCAGCTCACCGGCACGGCGCCGACGCGTTACGATGCGCCGGTCTTACGCGGCAAGGTCGAGGCCGCGGCCGTCGCGGCGGAAAAGCTTTCGGGCACGTGGATCTGGGGACAAGCCGACGCGGCTGCATCGCCGGCGGGAGAAACGTTTACCTTCCGCGGCACGTGGAAACTTCCGGCCGCGCCGGTGCAGGCCGTCGCCGCGGCCTCGTGCGACAACGCCTACACGCTCTACGTCGCCGGTCGAGCCGTCGGCGGGTCGCAAGAGTGGACGCGCGTCGAGCCGATCGTGCTTACGCAAGCGCTGAAGCCGGGCGCGAATCAGATTCTCATCGTCGCTTCCAACGCCGGCAAAGGCCCGAACCGCGCCGGACTGTTCTTCGAGGCGCGCGTGAAAACGGCCGACGGCGCGACGCACCGCTTCGCCACCGACGACTCTTGGGAATGCACGACGGAAAAGCCCGACGCGCGCGGACGCTTCTCGAAGCCCGGCAAGAAGCCGCAAGACAAAGACGAAACGTATCAGTCGGAGTGGAAGCCGGTGTTTCCGGTGAAAGACGCGGAGGTGTGGAAGCGGCAGATCGACGATGAACTAAGAGCCGCCTTGGTGCGCGGCCTGAGCGACGAGCGCCACATGGTGCGCGCCTCATTGTTGAAGAGCGATTTTCTGATGCGCTCGCTCGGCAGGCCCAATCGCGATCAGATCGTGAGCGTGCGGCCGATGGAGCTCTCGACGCTCGAAGCGATTGATTTGTCGAACGGCTCAACGCTCGCCGACGCGCTGCATCGCGGCGCGGTGGGTATCGTGAAAGCGAGCGAGTACGACGCGTCGGAGCTCGTCGATTATCTATTCCGCTTTACGCTTGCTCGCCTGCCGACGAGCGACGAACGCGCGGCGGCCGTCGAACTGCTGGGCCCGAAGCCGGCGCCGGAAAGCGTGGCAGACTTGTTGTGGGCCGTGCTGATGTTGCCTGAGTTTCAGTTAGTACGATGAAATTGTTCGGAGTGCGCGCTAAGACGCAGAGACGCCAAGAAGACGGAAGAAGCGGATTTCGGCCGCCTCGTAGCTTCCCCTTTGCGTCTTCGCGTCGTAGCGCGAACTCCGTGGTTTGCCTGAACGAGGAATGAAGCGATGAAGAACAATGCGACGACGAACGAAGCGCTGACGCGGCGCGATTATCTGAAGCAGCTTGCCGCCGCGGGCGTCGCCACGCTGGCGATGGGCGAGCCGCGGTTGCGCGCGGCGGCCGCAGGGCACAAGCTCGTGCAACCGAAGCCCACGGCCGATGCCTGCATTTTGCTTTGGATGGGGGGCGGAATGGCCGCGCCCGATACGTGGGACCCGAAGCGTTACAGCCCGTTCAAGGTCGGCACGCGGGTGGCCGACGTGCTGAGCACCTTCCCGGCGATCGACACGGCCGTGGACGACATCAAGATCACCGAGGGACTCGAACTCACGGCGAAGGTCATGGACCGCGCGACGCTCTTGCGTTCGCATTTCCAGCCCGACCTCGGCAGCATTTTGCACTCGCGCCATCAGTATCATTGGCACACCGGCTACGTGCCGCCGCAAACGGTCGCCTGCCCGCACCTCGGCGCCTGGATGGCGAAGGTCTTGGGCCCGCGCAATCCGGTGATGCCGGCGTTCATCAATATCGGGCAGCGGCTCGAAGGGGTCGGCGAGCAGGAGGAACTAAAGGCGTTCACCACGGCAGGCTTTTTCGGCAACGAGTTCGGGCCGATGAATCTGCCGTTTCCCGAAGAGGCGGCGCAATCCGTGCGGCCGCCGAAAGGAATGGAGCCGGGGCGCTTTGAGAATCGCAACAAGTTCTTCAAGAAGCTCGTCGACGGTTCGCCGCAGCGTGACTACCTGAGCGACTTCCAGCAAGAATCGCTCTTGCGCTCGATGGAGAACGCGTATCGTCTGCTCGGCGCGAAAGAACGCGAGGCGTTCGATATTTCGCTGGAGCCGAAGGAAAGCTACGCCAAATACGATACGAGCCGCTTCGGGCGCGGCTGCCTGTTGGCGCGCCGGCTGGTCGAGAGCGGGGCCCGGTTCGTGGAAGTGACCACGGAATACGTGCCGTTCCTCCATTGGGACACGCACAAAGACGGGCACGAAACGCTCGTGCGCATGAAGAAGGAGATCGACGCCCCGATCGCGCAGCTTGTTTTGGATCTCGAGGCCCGAGGGTTGTTGGATCGGACGCTCGTGATCATCGCCAGCGAATTCAGTCGCGACATGATCATCGAAGGCAAGCCGGGCTCGAACGCCAAAGACCAAGCAACGGCGCCGACCGACGTGATCACCGAAATGAAACACTACGGCCAGCACCGGCACTTCACGGCCGGTTCGAGCGTCGTGATGTTCGGCGGCGGGATGAAGCGCGGCTTCGTCTACGGGAAAACGGCCGACGAGCGCCCGCTGACGGCGATCGAAAACCCGGTGAGCGTGACGGACCTGCACGCCACGATCTTCACGGCGATGGGCATCTCGCCGGCCACGGTCTTCGAAGTGGAGAAGCGCCCATTCTACGCCACGGAAGACGGCAAGGGGAAAGCGGTGCGGGAGTTGTTCGCTTCCTAGCGCGCTTTTACGGATCCAACGTCCGCAGCATCGTCTCGGCCACGAGTTTGTTGCCCGCCCCGTTCAAGTGCACGCGGTCGCCGGTGAGGATGCCTTTTTCCGCGTCATCCAGGTTGTGCGCCGCCACGTAGTCGACGAACGCTTTGCGTAGGTCGCAGAGCGGGAGGCCGAGTTCCTTCGCCAGGCCTCGGCTGATGTCCGAGTATTGGTCGAGCTTGGCGTCGAGCGAGTTGGCGCCGTTCTTCTTTTCGCCGATCAGCGTCGGCGTGCAGAGCACCACACGGGCGCCGGAAGCCGTGAGCTTGCCGATCACTTCCTTGAGTCCGGCGGCGAAGCGCTGGGGATCGGTGCCGCGGGCCGGGTCTTTCTCGCCGTGCCAGACGTCGTTGATGCCGATGTAGATGACGACGATCGTCGGCTTTTTCGCGATCACGTCGCGCTCGACGCGCTTCTGTAGGTCGGGCACCTTGTTGCCGCTGATGCCCGCGCCGATGCATTCGATGCCGAGTTCGGGGTGCTTGTCGGTGATCATTTTGCGGAGCATCGTGATGTAACCGTTCGGGCCCGCCCCGCCTTGCGTGATGGAGTCGCCGAGGAA
>CAZWDN010000157.1:0-8529 GCA_964633125.1 uncultured Pirellula sp.
TTCTTGTCGTCGATGGCCAAGCAGCCGGGGTTGCATTACTCCGACGTCATGCTGGCGATTACCACGCTTTCGTTCGATATTTCCGTGTTGGAACTTTATCTGCCGCTCGTGGTCGGCGCAAAAATCGCTTTGGCGTCCCGAGCGCAGGCCGCCGATGGAGCATGGTTGGCTCAGAATATCGGCCGTCGCGGCGTGACGGTCGTGCAGGCGACTCCCGCCACGTTCCGCTTGCTGCGCGCCTCGGGCTGGCAGGGAGATTCGCGGATCAAGATTCTCTGCGGCGGCGAAGCGTTGCCTCGCGATCTGGCGCAATCGCTTTTGGGGAATTGCCGCGAATTGTGGAACGTCTACGGCCCGACGGAAACGACGGTGTGGTCGACCGCGCAACGGATTACGTCGCTCGACGGCCCGATCTCGATCGGTCGCCCGATCGACAATACGCAGGTGTACATACTCGACGACGTCTCCGAACCGGTGCCGCCGGGAACGCCGGGCGAATTGTGGATCGGCGGCGACGGCGTGGCTCGCGGCTATCGCGGACGTGAAGACCTGACGGCCGAGCGCTTCGTGCGCGACGAGTTCCGCAACATCACCGGCGCTCGCATTTACCGCACCGGCGACATCGCGAAACACCTCCCCGACGGACGGTTGGAGTGCCTCGGACGGGTCGATCACCAAGTGAAGGTGCGCGGCTTCCGCATCGAACTCGGCGAGATCGAAGCGGCCCTGGCGAAAAACCCGACCGTGAAGTCCTGTATCGTTCACACGTACGAACGCAACGGCGACGTTCAGCTCGTCGCTTATGTGGTGCCTGCAGGCGACCAGCCGACGGTGCCCGAACTTCAAGCGACGCTCCGCGCGAAGTTGCCGGAGTACATGGTGCCCGCGGCGTTTGTCTTTCTGACGGAAATGCCGCGCACGCCCAACGGCAAGATCGACCGCAAGGCGCTCCCTGCACCCGACTCCGGCGGGCGTTCGACGGAATACGTCGCCCCGCGCAATAAGCTGGAAGAGGATTTAGCCGCCGTCTGGCGTAAGGTGCTGTCGGTCGAACAGGTCGGCGTGCACGACAACTTTTTTGAACTCGGGGGCCATTCACTGCTGGCGGCGCAGATGGCCTGGAATCTGCGGAATACGTACTCCATCGAAATTCCGCTACGCAATCTGTTTGAATCGCCGACCATCGCCGGCATCGCGCAACTCATCGACCCGACGCTCAAGCAAGCGGATCAGGTCAAGGCGAAGGATGTTGATTATGAAGTGGAGGCGACGCTGGAGGCCGACATCGTTCCGGCGGCCGGCGTTCCCTGCGACGCCGCAAATGCCAAGCACGTCTTCCTCACCGGCGGGACGGGCTTCCTCGGCACAAGCATGTTGCAGGAGTTGCTCAAGCGGCCGGATACGACGATCTACTGCCTGGTTCGGGCCGGTTCCGAAGCGGAAGGGTTGGAAAAGCTCCGCAAGAACTTCAAGCGATACGGTCACGCGCATGCCGAGTTCGATCTGCGCGTCGTGCCGGTGTTGGGAGATCTTGAAAAGCCCCGTTTCGGATTAAGCGAAGCGACGTTCCGCGATTTGGCGGATCGCGCCGATATCGTGATTCATAACGGCGCTTCCGTGAATCTGGTTTTCCCGTACGAGTTGCTCCGCGCGGTCAATGTCGGCGGCACGAAAGAGGCGATTCGCTTCGCATGTCTGGTACGTCCGAAGCCGCTGCATTTTGTTTCGACTTACTCCGTGCAGCATTCGCACGAACATCTGCATACTGCGGACATCTACGAATCCGACCCGTTGCCGCCGTGTGAATCGTTGATGGGCGGCTACCATCGCTCGAAGTGGGTCGGCGAGCGCTTGGTCCGTGAAGCCGAAAGCCGCGGCCTTCCCGTGGCAATTTATCGTCCGGGACGGATTACCGGACATAGCGAGACGGGGCGCGCCAATCTCGGTGACTTGCTGCACGTCATGATTTCCGGCTGCATCACGCTTGGCGCGCTGCCGCAATTCGACGACCCGATCGACATGACGCCGATCGACTACGTGAGCCGTGCGATCGCCGCGCTGGCGTTTGATCCGCGGGCCTACGGCAAGGCGTTTCATTTGGTGAATCCGCGGCCGACAAAACTGGGTCGATTGGCGGAGTTCTTGGCAAGCAAGGGCGTGAAGCTCGATGTCGTTCCCTTCGTCGATTGGTATCGCAAGTTGTGCGACGCGGCCAAGCGAACTTCGATGGGCGAATTGGAGACCTTGAAGGCGATGTTTGCCGGGGCCGACGGCGGCGAACCGTCGCTCGACGACTTTCAGTTTGCCGTTTCGCAGCCGAAGTTCCATGCGGACAACGTCGCGGCGCTGCTCGGCACGACCGACATCCGTTGCGCGGAAATCGATGATGCTTTGTTGCAGACCTATCTGAACTTCCTGATGCAGTCGAGGCATGTGACGGTCGGCGAACAGGGCGGCGGCGAAGCCGACTATTCGCACGTGACCGTCGAAACGCGGCCGCCGTTGACGCTGTTGGCGACCGGAAAGATGGAGAAGGTCGACGCCGTGGCGCTGGCCTATTTGCCGTCGCACTTGTTGCGCCACACCGGAATGCCTCCGGAAATGCTGATCGAACTCGGCTGCCAAGGCGTTCCCGCGGTTGCGCAAACGCTTGATACCTCGTTGGGACGCATTGCGGCGATCTTGCTTCCTCGGTTCGATTTCCAACTGTATGACGATCGCGATGCGCTAATCGCCGAGGCGCTCGACGCCCTGCGAATCGCAAAGCATATGGGGGCGAAGGTCGTTTCGTTGACCGGTCTCTTGCCCTCCGCGACTGATTATGGCCGGGCATTGGCGGATGCCGCACGCGATCTTGATCTCCCCATCATGACGACGGGTCATGCGACGACGACGGCGACCGTGACGCTTACCGTTCGCCGAGCATTGGCTCTTGCGGGGCGCAATTTGGCCGACGAGCAAGTTGCGTTCCTCGGACTTGGTTCGATCGGCGCTTCGACGCTTCGCTTGATGCTTGCGACATTGCCGCATCCGGAACGAATTAGCTTTTGCGATCTCTATTCACGTCGGGCTCATTTGGAAACGCTGGTTGCCGAAGTGCGCGACAATTTGAACTACCGAGGACTCGCGACGATTCTTGAGTCGCATAAGCAGGCGCCGGACGAAATCTACGACGCGCGAGTCATCGTCGGCGCTACGAACGTGGCCGATTTGCTCGACGTCGGCAGGTTCCGGCCCGGTACGATCATCATCGACGATTCCGCTCCGCACTGCTTTCGCACGGCCGACGCCTTCGCCCGAATGGACCGCCAAGGAGACATTCTGTTTACCGAAGGGGGCGTGCTCGCGGCGCCGGGTACGATTCCGCAAACTGCGTTTATTTCGCCCGTCGTGCGGCAGTTGACGGAGCAGGATCCCGTTAGGCAGATTTCTCAGCCGCACCCGTCGCATATTACGGGTTGTTATTTGTCGAGCGTTCTGACGCTGAAATACTCGGACTTGGCTGCGACCATCGGTCTTGCCTCTTTGGAAGAAAGCTTGCGCCACTTTCACAAGCTGACGGAAATCCGGTACGATGCCGGAATGTTGCATTGCGAAGGACGCCTGATCAACGAGGCCGCAATCGCACGCTTCCGAGAGAATTTTGGAAAGTCTTCCTAGGATGGATGCGGTTGAAGAGGGGAAGTCGACGCTCAACGCTAGGGCGTCGGCCATGGTGGATCGACTGCTCGGAGAAGCCGACGATTTACGGCTCGGCGTCAACGTCGGTTCGAGCGGCGCAACGATCGTCGATTGCGGCATCGCCGTCGAAGGGGGGTTGGAAGCCGGGCGACGCTTGGCGGAAATCTGTCTCGCCGGCCTCGGCCAGGTGAGTTTCGGTCCGCCGGTCGAGGCCGTTGGTCCGTGGCCAACCGTGCTGGTGCGCACCGATCATCCGGCGTGGGCCTGTCTTGGTTCGCAGTATGCGGGCTGGCAGCTTTCCAAGGGAAAATTCTTCGCGATGGGCTCCGGACCGATGCGGGCCGCCGCTGGTCGCGAGCCGTTGTTCGAGAAGCTTTCATTTCGCGAGACTGCGCAAGAGGTCGTCGGAGTTTTAGAGACTCGCTCCCTCCCGCCCGCCGACATCGTGACGGAGATCGCCGAAAGCTGTTGGATCCCGCCTGAAGCGGTGAAGCTATTGGCGGCGCCGACCTCGTCGCAAGCAGGCACCGTGCAGGTCGTCGCTCGCTCGATTGAAACCTCGCTACACAAACTGCTGGAGTTGGGCTTCGACGTTTCGCGCGTCGTGTCGGCGCTAGGAACTGCCCCATTGCCGCCGATTGCCGCCGACGACTTGACGGCGGTTGGTTGGACGAATGATTCGATACTGTACGGCGGTGATGTGACGCTCTGGGTCCGCGGCGACGACGCGAGTCTCGAACAGGTGGGACCGAAGGTACCGAGCAGCGGCTCGATCGACTACGGCCTGCCGTTCGCGCAGGTGTTTCAGAACTACGGACAGGACTTCTACAAGATCGATCCGCTGTTGTTTAGTCCGGCCGTCGTGACGTTCAATAATTTGGATACTGGCCGCACGTTCCGCTTCGGGACGTTGAATCGCGACATTCTTTCGCGTTCGTTTTCCGCCTGACGTTTCTCGGCCACGGATGCACGTCGATGCGCGCGGCGGTACTCTCCACGAGCGATAGTTGGTATTTCCGCGATTTGCGGCGCGCGGCCGTCGACGGGGGCGCGCAACTCGTCGCCGTACCGTTTGAGTCGTTGCATTCCGGCATCGATTACCGCAATCCGCAAACGGGGCCTCGTCTCACGGTTCAGTCCGGCGAATTCAATTTGAACGAGTTCGACGCCGTCATTGTGCGTACGATGCCGCCGGGTTCGCTCGAGCAGGTGGTGTTTCGGATGAACGCGCTGGCGCGACTCGAATCACGGGGCGTGTCCGTCGTAAATTCGCCGCGCTCGCTCGAGGCCTCGGTCGACAAGTATCTGACGACCGCCTTGCTCGACGAGGCGGGGCTCGCAACGCCGCGGACCTACGTTTGCCAGTCGCCCGCGGATGCGATGCACGCGTTTTCAAAGCTCGGCGGCGACGTCGTCTTGAAGCCGATTTTCGGCTCGGAAGGGCGAGGAATCGCCCGCCTGCAGGACGAAGCCTTGGCGGAGCGGGCATTCCGCATGGTCGTCCAACTCGGCGGCGTCCTCTATTTGCAAGAGTTTATCGCCCATGAGGGCTTCGATCTCCGGTTGTTCGTCGTCGGTCGCCGCGTGCTCGGCATGCGACGACGTAATCCGCACGATTGGCGGACGAACTGTTCGCGGGGGGCGACGGCCGAACCGCTCGAAGTGACGCCGGAACTGGCCGCGACGGCACAGCGGGCCGCCGCGGCCGTCGGCGCCGAATTGGCCGGCGTCGATGTCCTGATCGGCCGCGACGGCACTCGGTACGTCGTCGAAGTCAACGCGGTGCCGGGCTGGATGGCGCTGTCCAAGACGCTTGATGTCGACATTGCACGATTGGTACTCGAGCACGTGGCCGAACGCGCCGCAGAGGCTCGCCGGCGGCGAGGTCGCTAATGGGCGAATCGACGATCATGAAATCGTGCAATGTTGCGCGTCGTCTTGCGCATTTCGCCGCGACCATGCCGGATGCTCCGGCCGTCGTCGTGCAGCGAAAGTCGCGCTTCGGCCGGCGGTATCGTTACAACTCCATCAATTTCGCGGAACTTGACGCAGACAGTACACTGCTTGCCGCGGGATTACGCGCGTGGGGCGTCGAACCGGGAACCCGACTCGCATTGTTAGTGCCGCCGAGCACCGAGTTCATCACGCTGGTCTTCGCCCTGTTGAAGGCCGGAGCCGTGATGGTGCTCATCGATCCGGGCATGGGGCGCAAGCACTTATTAAAATGCTTAGCGGACGCCGAGCCGGAAGGGTTTGTCGCGGTGCCTAAGGCGCATGCCGTTCGTAGTCTATTTCGTTCGCGATTTCCGAAAGCGCGCTGGAACGTCACCGTCGGTAAACGGCTTTTTTGGGACGGCGTCACCTTCGACGAATTGCGCGAGCGGGGCCGATCGCGCGAGGGAAGTGCCAAATTCTCCTGTTCGCTTCAGGCCGAAGACGATGACGCCGCAATCATCTTCACCACCGGCAGCACCGGGCCTCCGAAAGGCGTACTCTATGCCCATGGTAATTTTGACCGCCAAGTCGCCGAAATCCGCGATGGTTTCGAGATTCGGCCGGGCGAGATCAACCTCGCGTGTTTTCCGCTGTTCGGCCTTTTTAACGCTGCGATGGGAGTGACGACGGTTATTCCCGATATGGATGCCTCACGTCCGGCTCGCGTGAACCCGGCGAACATTGTCTCCGCCGTGAATGATTGGCAAGCGACGCAATCTTTCGCCTCACCTGCGGTCTGGAATCGTGTCGGCGCATTTTGTCAGTCGAACAACGTGCGGATGACGACATTGCGCGAGGCGTATTCCGCCGGAGCTCCCGTGCCGCCGTCGGTTATCGAGCGCATGGTCGGTTGCATGGGAGCTGGGGGCCGGCTGCACACGCCGTACGGCGCGACCGAGGCGCTCCCTGTGGCAACCATCGCCTCGCCGGAGATTCTCGAAGAAACTCGAGAGGCTTGGGCGGCCGGTGACGGCACTTGCGTCGGCCGTCACTTTCCCGGCATCGAGTGGCGCGTGATTCGCATCGTCGACGGAGCGATCCCGAACATCGAAGCGGCCGAACCGCTGGCCATCGGCGAAATCGGCGAACTGATTGTTCGCGGGCCCGTCGTCACGCGTCGCTATGTGACGCGCGTCGAAGCCAACGCGATGGCCAAGATTGAAGACGAAGACGGCTTCTGGCATCGCATGGGAGACGCCGGTTACCTCGACGGACAAGATCGTTTTTGGTTCTGCGGTCGAGTTGCGCAGCGCGTGCAAACGGCCGAAGTGACGCTGTTTACCGACCCGTGCGAGGGCATCTTCAATCAACATTCGGCGTTGTTTCGTTCGGCTCTGGTCGGCATCGGTCCGGTCGGCAAGCAGCGTCCCGTGATGATCTGCGAGTTGAAGCGACCGATCACCTTGCAGGGCGGATTGCCCGCGTTGGAGCGAGAACTGCTCGATCTTGCCGCCAAACACGAAGTTACTAGGCCTATTCGCACGGTGCTCTTTCACGACGCCCTGCCGGTTGATATCCGCCACAATTCCAAGATCTTCCGCGAACAACTGGCTGTCTGGGCCGCGAAGAAGCTGAAGGTCGAGGTGCCGGCGTCATGAAGGTGATGGTCACGGGTGCGACCGGCTTTCTCGGGCTCTACATCGTCGAGCAACTCGCGGCCCGCGGCGACGAAGTGCGGGCATTCTGCCGCCGCGCGACGGACGACTTACGGCTCCCCGGCGTGGTGCCGGCTCTCGGCGACATTCGCGATCGTGCGTCCGTCGTCGAGGCGTGTCGCGGCGTCGACGCGGTGATCCACACGGCGGCCGTCGCGGGCATTTGGGGACCGTGGAAACTATTCCATGAAACCAATACCCTCGGCACGCAACACGTCATCGAAGGTTGCCGAACGCACGGTGTGCCGCGTCTGGTCTTCACCAGTAGCCCCAGTGTGACGTTCAACGGCTCGCCGCAGTGCGGGATTGACGAAGCCGCTCCCTATCCACAACACTGGCTCGCCCACTATCCCCATACCAAGGCCTTGGCCGAGCAAGCCGTCACGGCTGCCAGCACCCCCGGCGTCTTCCATACCGCCTCGATTCGCCCGCACCTCATCTGGGGACCGCGCGACCGCCACCTCATCCCGCGTCTGCTGGAGCGTGCCCGAAGCGGCCAACTCAAACAGGTCGGCACCGGCGACAACCTCATCGACATCACATACGTCGAGAACGCCGCGGCGGCCCACCTGCAATTGCTCGACGCCCTCACGACCCCGGCCCTCGGAGGCCGTCGCTATTTCCTCTCCCAGGGCGAACCGGTCAACTGCTGGCGGTGGATCAACGAAATCCTCGCCCTCGCCGGATTGCCGCCGGTCAAAAGCCGCGTGCCGTACGGAGTCGCACGCGTCGCCGGCGGCCTTCTGGAAGGGGCGTGGACCGTGCTCCGCCGGACCGACGAGCCCCGCATGACGCGCTTCCTCGCCGCCCAACTCGCGATGGATCACTACTTCGACATCAGCGCCGCCCGCCGCGACTTCGGCTATCTCCCCGCCGTGTCGACTCAGGCAGGCATGCGCCGGCTCGAATTCTGATATGCATGAGTCTGTCGCTGCTTCGGGCCTTGAGGTTAGATCGCCCCGCCGGTCTGGCCCGGCAATTGGCTTTCCTTAGTCTGTGTAAATTGCCTGAATGCCCGCGGTTTGTCGTCCTCCGGCGGCCGCTCGCCTCACCTCCTTGTCAACTATGTAAAGAGTCGTTAATCTTTCCCGTTTAACAGGTTACGTAAGGACTTCGTCATGGCGGCAGGCCTGCCCGACAATCAACGGATTGTGATTACCGGGATCGGCCTCACGTCTCCCAACGGCAACACCTTGGC
>CAZWDN010000157.1:8629-11839 GCA_964633125.1 uncultured Pirellula sp.
GGCATCACCGAGCACGGCAACGTCGAAACGGAAAACGAAGTCTACGAACTGAGCCAATTCCAGTACGACGTCAAATTCTGGTCGCACCATCACAATCCGCGGACCGTCGCCAACAACCCGGCCGGCGAGATCACGATCAACATGGGAATCACCGGACCGCACTACACGATCGGCGCCGCCTGCGCCGCCGGTAATGCCGGGCTGATTCAAGGGGCGCAAATGCTTCGCCTCGGCGAAGTCGACCACGCCCTCTGCGGCGGAGTGTCGGAAAGTACCCATACTTTCGGCATTTTCGCGAGTTTTAAGAGCCAAGGCGCTCTGGCTCACCATGACGACGCGACGAAAGCCTCGCGCCCGTTCGATAAAAATCGCAACGGCATCGTCGTCGCCGAAGGGGGCTGCGTATACGTCTTGGAGCGTCTCGACGACGCCCGGCGTCGCGGCGCCAAAATCCATGGCGAACTCGTCGGCTATGCGATGAACTCCGACGCCGGCGATTTCGTCATGCCCGACGCCAATCGCCAGGCCGAGTGCATGCAAAAGGCGCTGCGGTCTGCGAACCTGCGCCCCGAGCAAATCGACATCGTCAGCACGCATGCCACGGGCACCGCGGGCGGCGATGTTCAAGAGGCCACGGCCTTGCGCAAGGTGTTCCAAAACAATCCGAACACCCTGTTCAACAACACGAAAAGCTTCATCGGCCACGCCATGGGAGCGGCCGGAGCTCTGGAATTAGCGGGCAATTTGCCCAGTTTTCACGACCATACCTGCCACGCCACGATCAATCTCGACGACCTCGATCCGGAGTGCGCCCTGGAAGGACTTGTCCGAAACGAACCGAAAAAGGGTGTTCAAGTCGAGTATATTCTCAATAATTCGTTCGGCATGTTGGGTATCAACTCGGCCGTCATCATCAAGAAGATCTGATTAAGCACGTTTGACCACTCGCCAGGCGTTCGCCGGGTCGTCCGAGCCGGAACGTCGCGAGCCGCGAAACTCGAAGTACACGGAAAGCGATTAGGAATTTCGACGCAATGACGAAAGACGATATCAAGGAAACGATTCTCGACATTCTCTCGGACATTGCGCCCGACGACGACCTGGGCGCGCTGAAAGACGACGTGGCGTTTCGCGAACAGCTGCAGCTCGACAGCATGGACTTCCTCGACATCGTCATGGAATTGCGGAAGCGCTACCGCGTGCAAATTCCCGAAGAAGACTATCTGCATCTCCGCAGCATGCAAAGCACGGTCGAGTATCTCGAGCCCCGCATGCGCGACCTGCAAAAGGTTTAACGTTCGTTCAGGGTTCTCGGTTCAGGGTTCAGAGTTCGCGGCTTAGGGTCGCGTGCTTCGCGGCATCTTCGGCAAACCCTGAACCCCGAACCTTGAACTCTGAACCGTAGACCATGAACCCTGAACCTAACGCGTACGACGCGATCATCATCGGCGCCGGAATGTCGGGCCTGGCTGCAGGCATCCGTCTCGCGCACTACGAGAAGCGCGTCTGCATCCTCGAGCGCCACACGACGATCGGCGGCCTGAACTCGTTCTACCGCCTCGACGGCCGCAATTACGACGTCGGGCTGCACGCCGTTACGAACTACACGCCCAAGGGGGCCAAACGCGGCCCGCTGGCCCGGCTGCTGCGGCAACTTCGCTTTTCTTGGGACGATCTGGCGCTGAAGCCGCAACTCGGCTCGCGCGTCGCGTTTCCCGGCGTGCAGCTCGACTTTTCGAACGACTTCGAACTGTTGCGTAGCGAAATCGCCCGGGCCTTTCCGTCGCAGATCGCCGGTTTCGATCGCCTCACCGCGGCCGTGCCCGACTACGACGACCTGCCGCTCGCCTCGGCCGATGCTTCGGCCCGATCGTTCCTCGCGCAATACCTCACGGAGCCGCTCTTGATCGAGATGTTGCTCTGCCCGCTGATGTACTACGGCAGCGCGCGCGAGGGAGACATGGACGTCGCGCAGTTCTTCATCATGTTTCGCAGCATCTTCTGCGAAGGCTTCGCGCGCCCTGCCGAGGGTATTCGGCCGATTCTCAAACTTCTCACGCGGCGTTATAAGGAACTCGGCGGCGAACTCCGTCTCCGTGCCGGCGTGCAACGCATCGTGCACGAAGGCGGCCGAGCCGTCGGCGTCGTGCTTGACGACGGCACGCGACTCGAAGCGAAGGAGATTCTCTCGAGCGCCGGCTACGTCGAAACCATGCAGCTTTGCGATCGCGCGGAGCCGGCCGTGGCATCGGAAGCGGGGCGATTGTCGTTCGTCGAGACGATGTCTGTGCTCGATCAGCCGGCCCGCGCGCTGGGCTGCGATCGCACGATCGTTTTCTTCAACGCAACGCCCGAGTTTCACTGGCGACGCCCCGACGAACTCGTCGATCTTCGCAGCGGCGTCATTTGCGTGCCGGGCAACTTCGAGTTTGACGACGACGGCGGCGAGGCCGGCCTCGTGCGCGTTACCGCATTAGCGAATTTCGACCGGTGGCGAGCCCTGCCGGAGCCTGAATATCGCGCCGAAAAAGCGCGCTGGTTCGACGCGCTCTCCCAAGTCGCGGTGGGCTATTTGCCCGACTTCCGTGCGCACGTCACGGCGACCGATATGTTCACGCCGACGACCGTCGTGCGCTATACGGGCCACGTGAACGGGGCGATTTACGGAGCCCCGAAAAAGCGGTACGATGGCGGGACGTTTTTGCCCAATTTGCATTTGTGCGGAACGGACCAAGGGTACGTCGGCGTCATCGGTGCGCTCGTCAGCGGCATTTCGATGGCCAACCGTCACGTGCTGCAAGCCGGCTAGTTCTCACGGCCCCTCGGTTCGTTCGCGATCTCGCCGCCCTTCGTTGGAAGCCGATGTCGAAAGATTTTCTCAAAGGATGCCGCGACGAGTACGACGTCATCGTCATCGGCAGCGGACTTGCCGGACTGACGGCCGCCAATACGCTGGCGAAAACCGGCCGGAGCGTGCTGCTGCTTGAGCAGCACTACCAACTTGGCGGCATGGCGACCTGGTTCAAGCGCGCCGGCGGGCACATCTTCGATATCTCGCTGCACGGCTTCCCGATCGGCATGATCAAAAGCTGTCGCCGTTACTGGACTCGCGAAATCGCCGATTCCATCGTCCAGCTCAAGAATATCCGCTTTGACAACCCGATGTTCTCGTTGTCGACGACGTTCGACCGCGAGGATTTCACGCGGCAA
>CAZWDN010000158.1:0-1401 GCA_964633125.1 uncultured Pirellula sp.
CGCACGACGCGGTCGGCCGTTTCGGTCATCCGTTGATCGTGATTCTGAATGAGCACGGTTTCGTAGTGCCCGATGTCGGTGAGAATCCGCAAGCGATTCGCCGCCAAGGTGCTGCCGGTTTCCACCAGGTCGACGATGGCGTCGGCCACGCCGAGCGCGATCATCACTTCGACCGAACCGCTCAAGTTCACCAAATGCGCGAGCGCTCCGTGCTGCTTGAGATAGTTGGCCGTGTTGTTCGGAAAGCTCGTGGCGACGCGTTTACCGTGCAGTTGCTTCGGAGCGGAGATCGTCGAATCGTCCGGCACGCAGATCGAAAGCTTGCATTGACCGACGCCCAGATCGAGCCGGCGGCGCACGTCGACGCCCGCTTCGGCGATCAGGTCGCTGCCGGTGATCCCCATGTCGATGGCTCCCTCGGAGCACAGCACGGGAATGTCTTCGGTGCGTAGAAACGTGATGTCGATCGGCAACTCTTTGCAGCGCGCGAAGAGGCTGCGATCTTGGCGGCGGAAGTGCAGGCCCGCGTCTTTGAGCAACTCCGCCGCGAGTTCCGCCAATCGCCCCTTGCTGGGAACGCCGATCCGCAAACTTTCCATGAACGTCTCGATTCGCTAGTCAAAAAGAATATTCGGGGGTGGGCGGCTTACGCCTTCGGCGGCCGAGCGGCTTTTTCCGCCAAGCCTGAAATGCCGAAGCGCCGGCCAAGTTCGGTTTCGAGTTCCGCGAGCGACACGCCGTTGTGGGCCATCATCACGAAAAGGTGATACGTGAGGTCGGCGCACTCGTAAATGAAGTGAGTGCGTCCGGCGTCGCCCGGTTCGGAGGCGGCCTCGACGACCTCGGCGGCCTCTTCGGTGATTTTGCCGCCGATCTTGGCGACGCCGCCGGCCAGCAGTTTCGACGTGTACGACGATTCCGAGGGAGCCGCTTTGCGACTTTCAATGGTCGCCATCAATCGGCTCAGAATCGATTCAGAATCGCCCACGACCTCGGCCCTTTGTTCGGCGTCGGGAAGGTCGCGGCTCCCGGGAAAGGAGGCGAACGTCTTCCGGCTGGTTCCGACCGGCGGTCGGGAAACTTCCATAGTAAATGGCCGTCGAGAATCGGGCAATCGCTGCGTCGGCACGCCCATTCGGCCGTTTCACGACGCGGCAACGTCGCGAGAAGGCGGAAATCCGGGGAACTCGGGTCATGCGCGAGCCTTGAAAAGCCGATCGGGCTCTTCTATAAAGTAGGACTCGAATTCGGCCGGGAAACGACGCCAAGCCTGCGGCGTCGGCAAGGTTTCTCGTGCCGGGTTGTGCCGAAAATGCGGACGTGGCGGAATTGGCAGACGCGCTAGATTCAGGCTCTAGTGTCAGCAATGACTTGGAGGTTCAACTCCTCTCGTCCGCACTA
>CAZWDN010000158.1:1501-11790 GCA_964633125.1 uncultured Pirellula sp.
TTCAGGCTCTAGTGTCAGCAATGACTTGGAGGTTCAACTCCTCTCGTCCGCACTAAAACGAGCCCCCGGTCGCGACCATGTGTCGTTGCCGGGGGCTTTTTTGTTGCCCGAGTCCGCATGTCGGCGGGACGCGTCATGACCTCGGCTCCGACGCCGAAGAACGCTCCTGGTGCGCCAAATTCAGACTTCGATCGGCCTACCAGATGTCGTTGCGATTGCCGGGCGAACGAGGTTCGTCGTCGCTCATTTCCATCGACGCGACCAGAAAATAGCCCAGCAACAAAAGGACGGCGATCAACAAGATCGTGCCGGTCGTGTCGAGAACTTCGCGTCGTCGCATTTCCGCTCCCTCGCAATCACGATTGCAGAAAAAATGCGGCGGGCGTGTCGCAAGTCGATCGACGCCCCGCTACGAATTCTTTGAGCCGATGAGAGCCATCACCCTGAGGGGGTGAGTGAATTATGCGCGATTTCAGCTCGAACACAGCGCGAAAAGTACCACTATTTCAGGAACCCGCGACACCCCACCGATATCAGGGATACGGGTCGCCTGCGAAGTCGCTAAATGCGGCGGCATCGCGACGAAACGATTGCCGTGAATAGGGGATGAAATCGAACGAATGGCACGGTCGAGCGGCCGGAGCTCGACGGCGGCTCCGGTGAGCAAGGACTCGAACTACCCTAGATCACACGCGATGCGGCGGCCCGTGCGCGACGATTCGTAGGCCGCGTCGAGAATGGCGAGAGTCGTGCGGGTCGACTCCGGCGTGTTGCGGCAGGCGGCTCCGCTGCGAATCGACGCGAGCCAGTCGGCCACGACCGCCGCGCCGCGAGCGCCGCCGTAGCCGGGCGTGTCGTCGGCCGCGATCGTGAACGTTTCTTCCATGGCGTGCCATTGCGGCTGCGGGCCGTGAATCTCCAGCACGCCGGATGTCTTCGGCTGGGTCGGAAGCCAATGCACCCAACGCTCGGTGCCGCGAATCGCCCAACGACTTTCGCCTGCCCAACGGGGCAGCCAATAACCGCCGGTGAAAGTCGCCAAGGCCCCGCCTTCGAGATCGAGGAGCACCGTGCCGCCGTCCTCCACCTGAGCGGGCGTGGCGCCAAATACGCCGAGCCGCGCGGTAACGCCCTTGATGCGTCGCTCGGTGACGTAAGGGAGCAGGTCCAGATAGTGGCAGCCGAGCCAATTGAGAAAGCCGCCGCCGCTCACGGCCGGGTCGAAAAGGTAATGCTCGGGCCCGCGACGTCGGATGTCGCTGGTGACGAACGTCATCTCGACGCTGATCAAATCGCCGAAGCGTCCTTCGCGCACCATTTCGCGGAGCCGATTCGCCCCGAGATCGTAACGCCACATGTAGCCGTTTTGAAACGCGACGCGACGCTTGGCGACCGCCGCGACGACGGCGTCGAGATCCGCCGCTCGGCCGCCGACCGGCTTTTCCGAGAGCAGGTGCTTGCCCGCCTCGGCGAGCTTCACCAAGGCGGCCGGGCCGTCGTTGTTCGGCAGCGTCACCAAGGCCGCGTCGAAATTGCCGCCGGCGATTAACTCTTCCACGGCGCCGAACCGCGGTACTTCGGAGAAGCGTTCTTCCAGGCTCGTGAGACGGCCGGCGAAGGCAGGCATGATCGCCGTGACGGCGATCTCGTCGCGAAAATTCTCCAACGTGGCGCGCCAATGCGCGCCATGCGGATGATCGATGCCGACCAGCGCGAGCCGAAGCGGTTCAGCCATAAGAGAACGCCGTCGTGTTGTGTTGATCAATTCCCCTCGCCCCTTGCGGGAGAGGGTGCCGCGTTCACGCGGCGGGTGAGGGGTACTGAATTACGTATGATAATCCGCGTTCAGTCGCACGTATTCCGCCGTGAGGTCGGTCGACCAGAAGCGAATAGATTCGTCCCCTTCGCCGAACGTCAGCAGAATGTGCGTGTCGCGGTTGTTCTTAATGCTCTCCGATGCGGCCTTGCGGTCGAACTCGAGCGGCGCGCCGTCCGCATAGAGATGAATGTTGTTAACCCACAGATGAACGCGGGCCGGGTCGAACGGGATGTTCGCGTAACCGGCTGCCGAGACGATGCGTCCCCAATTGGGATCGGCGCCGCAGATCGCCGTTTTCACCAACAAGCTTTCGCTCACGCTCTTGGCGAGCGAGCGGGCTTCGTCACGCGTCCGGCAACCGCGCACCTCGACCTGCACCAAATGCGTCGCCCCTTCGCCGTCGGCGGGAATCGCCACGGCAAGCTCTTGGCACACTTCAAACAGCGCGGCTTGGAAAGCGGAGAGGTCGTCGCCCGCGAGCGGCGTGGAACTTGCCGCGCCGTTGGCCAACAGCAACACGGTGTCGTTCGTGCTCATGTGGCCGTCGACGCTGATGCAATTGAACGTCTCGTCCACGACGTCGGCCAGCAGCGATTGGGCGTCGGCCGGCGCCAAAGCGGCGTCGGTCATCACGACGGCCAGCATCGTCGCCATCTTGGGGCCGATCATCGCGGCCCCCTTGGCCATGCCGGTGACGGTCACTTTCGTTCCGGCCGCGTGGATGGTTCGCGTCGAAACTTTATGCCGCGTATCAGTGGTGAGCATGCCGCGCGCGGCGGCCGTGAGCGAGGCTTCGTTCGTGCCGAGTTTGCCGGCGACGTCACGGATGCCCTTCTCGATTTTCGTCGTCGGCAAGAATTCGCCGATGATACCGGTCGAGAGCACGAGCATTTGCTCGGGCGCGGCGCCGCAGGTCGCTCCGGCGAGTTCGGCCATGCGTCGACAATCGGCGTCGCCGCGCGTGCCCGTGCAGGCGTTGGCGTTACCGGAGTTGACGACCACGCCCCGCAGATTCGTGCCGGGCGTCAGGCCGCGGTCCCACTTCACCGGCGCGGCGAATACTAAGTTCGTCGTGTAAACGCCGGCCGCGACGGCTGGGCGATCAGAAACGATGAGCGACAAATCGAGTTTGTCGTCGTACCGCTTGATGCCGCAATAAACGCCGCCGAGTTGATAACCGTGGGGAACTGCCATCTCAGATTTTCTTGTATCGATGAAGGGGGCGAACCAACGCCGAAGCCGGCGAGCGACCGTTGTACCACGCGAGCCGCTGCGGCTAAAGATGCCGTCGCCGGAGGGAAGGTTCGCCCGAACTGCGAGCCGCGGGGTTGCGGCTATTCGCCGGGGTACGGCACTTCTTCACCGCGCATTTCACAGAGCGCGTTGTGGGCCGCCCGTTGTTCCGATTCTTTCTTATTCCGACCCCAGGCCGGCGCATACCGATTGCGGCCGATCACGGCGGCGATCTGGAAGCACTTGCTATGGTCGGGCCCCTTCTCGTCGAGAAGTTGATAGGTCGGCGTGGTGCCGAATTCGCGCTGCGCGAGATGCTGGAGCACCGACTTGTAGTTGCCCGCATGCTCGCCGTCGACCGCTACGTCGATTTCCGGGGCAATGTGACGTTCAATCATGTCGCGCACGGCCGCGTGGCCGCCGTCGAGATAAACGGCCGCCACGAGCGATTCAAAAACATCCGCCAAGAGCGACGGCGGCAGGCCGTCGGCGATCGACATTCCCTTGCCGAGCAAAAGGAACTCATCGAGCCCGAGCCGTTGGCTGACCTTCGCACAAGTGATGCGGCTAACGACGACCGATTTGATCTTCGTCAGCTCCCCTTCTTGATACTCGGGAAACCGATGGAAGAGGAATTCGCAAATCACGGCCCCGAGAATGGCGTCGCCGAGAAACTCCAGGCGTTCGTTCGAGGCCAAGCGGTGCTGTGCGCCGGAAGCGTGCGTCAGGGCCGAGCGCAACAGCGCTCGATCCCGAAACTTGTATCCGATCCGCTCCTCGCAAACGCGAAACAATTCGTCGCCGTCGCCGACCAAGTCGGGGGCGGGCGCTTCATTCATCCCCATAAAGTGCGGTGAGGCTGAATAGGGGAAGAGGCACCGAGCCGATTTACCGCGCGCAATCTGCAGTGAACCGGCGACCGACCGCCGCCGCGATCCGCCAAGGAGCCCGTTCCCGCACCCAACCTAATTTCAAGGTGAAAGGTGAGGGTTCAACACTACACGTAACCCTAATTAGCGAGCCAAGTTTTGTCAATGTCGGCGGTGAGGAGACAGGGGTTAGGAAGCGAGTGGTGGATGGAGGGTTTCGGTCAGTCGCCTGCCGACCGCCTCTTGCCCCCATAGCCTTTTCCGGCCTGACAAATTCGCCACCTGCAAGATGGCCGGTCCCGCGGCAACCTCTCTCCCGGACGGCAGTTGGGCTGGGTTCCTTGCTCGCGCTCTACCGGTTTGAGCAATGAACCAGGCCCAAGGCGGTTCGTAGAATTGCTTGGACGTCGAAAGTTTCCGGCGACGTGCAATGCGTTCAGTGAGCGGGCAAGTTCGCCGGCTCCGTATTATCGCACATGTCAACTGGTCACCATCCAGGGAGGATTGGACGTATGTCGCACCTTACACAACGCGGAAGATCGGCTTCCGCTATCGCGCTTTTGGCGGCCGTCGCACTCGGCGGCGGTTTGCTTTGGAGCCAATCGCATTCGGCAGCTCAAACGCCCGCGACGACCGGGCCGGCCATTTCGGGCCCGGCCATCGATTCGCCGGCCAACGAAAAAGCGAAGTCGCACGCTTATGAACTCTCTTCAGCGTTTCGCAGCGCCGCGGCAACCATTCTGCCCTCCGTCGTGACGATCGAGACCGAAACGAAACCGCAGGCCGTTCGCGGAGGCACGTTCCGCAACCGGCCCGGCATGCGCAACGGGCAGAACCCGTTTGAAGGCACCCCCTTCGAGCAATTCTTCAGCGAAGAAGACCTCGAGCGAATGCAGCGCGGCATGCAACAGCAGCAAATGCCGCGTCAATCCGGGGCCGGCTCCGGCGTGATCATCGACAAGTCGGGCATCATTTTGACGAACAACCACGTCGTCAACGGCGCCGACGTCGTCACGGTGCGCCTTGCCGACGGTCGTGAATTCAAGGCGACCAACATCAAGACCGATCCGCAAACCGACCTGGCCGTGATCAGCATCGAGAAGGCCGGCGATCTACCGGCCGCCAAACTCGGCAACTCCGATGCCTTGGAAATCGGCGATTGGGTCATCGCGGTCGGCAACCCCTTCGGTCTGGAACAAACCGTGAGCGCGGGCATCATCAGCGGCAAGGGTCGGCAGATCGGCGCCGCGCAACGGGCGAACTTCCTGCAAACCGACGCCGCAATCAATCCCGGCAATTCGGGCGGACCGCTCGTGAATCTCGACGGGGAAGTCATCGGCATCAATACGGCGATCGCCTCCAACGGCGGCGGCAACGACGGCATCGGCTTCGCCGTTCCGTCGAGCCTAGCGAAGTGGGTCACGCCGCAATTGATCGCCGGCGGCAAGGTCGAACGGGCCTATCTCGGCGTCGGCATCGAGATGGTCGACGCGGAACTCGCCCAGAAGTTCGGCACCAAGCGGGGCGAAGGCGTGCTCGTCACCGAAGTGCATCCGAACACTCCAGCGGCGGAAGCCGGCTTGCAAGAGGGAGACGTAATCCTCGACTACAACGGCGTGAAAGTCCACGGCCCTCGCGAACTCCAAGAAGTCGTCGAGCGTTCGACGCTGAACACGAAGCAACGCGCCACGGTGCTCCGCGACGGCAAGCAAATGATTGTGAACGTCATCGCAAAGGCACTGCCGCAAAACTTCGGACGCGCCGCGGTCGATCGCGACGACGAACCGAGCCCCGGCAATCCGGAATCGGCTCAACATGACGAACTCGGCCTGGAAGTGGCCGACGTCACGGCTGCCGAAGCCAAGCAACTCGGCATCGCCGGATCGGCCGGCGTCGTGGTGACGAACGTCACTCCGGACGGACCGGCTCATACCGCAGGCATCCGCGAAGGAATGCTGATCCGTCGGGTCGGCAAGGAAAACGTGACCGACGTCGAAGGCTTCAAGAAGGCGTTAGAATCGCAACCGAAGGACGAAGGAGTGCTCATGCTCGTGCGAACCCCGCAAGGCAACCGCTTCGTCGTGATCGAAAGGAAGTAACGGGGGGAGATGGCTCTCCCCAAAATCCACCGCCGATAAAGCAACCGGCCGTCGACCGTAGGGTGTCCCGTATGTGGCTTCGAGCCGCAAACGGACGCCCGGCGGTTGGGCGGCCGGTCGGCGTTTTGGGCCGAAAAACAGCAGAATTTCGCGACCTTGGCGGCCGCGACCGCCGATCGGTGTCGAACAACCAGCCTGGGCCGATGCTTGACCGGCGCGTGCCGAAGCAAAGAATTACGGTTATCGAGCCCCCCATCGGCGGAGTTTTTGCCAAGGGTTTGCCCCAGGCGGCCCCCGACGCTGGAAGCCGTTACGGTGAGGGGCATACCGTTCTGTGTGCATCTGTAAGGCCGACCATTTATGTCTCGTTTCCCGCGTGCGGCACTCGGCTATTTGGGAAACACGACTTCGACGCAACGACCATCGGCCGGACCGATGGCGTGGGCTTTGGCCGGTTACCTCGTCGCGCAAGGGCGGCAGGTGCGTCATTATCACGCGCAAGCTTGTTACTGCGGACTGCAAGGAGCGCTCAGCGCCACGGGAAGCCCCGCGCGGCACCTTGACGCCTGGGTGATGTCGCGCGAGGCTTGCCGGCGATCGCTCCTCGATGCCTATCAGGAAGCGCAGTTCGTGTTGGTCGAAGGGGAGTTCGACGCATCAGGCAGCGAAGCTCCGCGACGTTACGGCGGGTCGCTCGACGCCCTGTGTCGCTTGCTCGACTTACCGCGGCTGGTCATTCTCGATGCAGCACAAGCCGCTGATTGCCGGATTCCGCCGCGGCCCGACGCCGTCGACGGCGTGCTGATCGACGGCATTCTGAGCAATGAACAATTTGCCCTCGTGCAAACCTGCTTGGAGGGAACCTGGGGCGTGCCGGTCGTCGGCGGATTGCCGCGCGACGAAGGCGTTCGGCAGGCGCTCGTTTCGTCGCCGCCGGGGAGCGTGGTACCGCACGCCGTTTGCGCGCATCTGGCCGAATCGTTCGCGCGCTACGCAGAGCCGAAACTACTGGAACTCATCGTCGATCGTCCCGCGATTCCTGCTGCGGGCGTCGCGCCGGTCGAGTATCGCAAACTCTCGGCGAGCGATCGGCCGACGATCGCCGTCGCCTACGACGAAGCGTTTCGCGGCTATTTTCCCGACCAACTCGAAGCGCTCGAACGGGGCGGAGCCCGCGTCATCGACTTTTCCCCGCTGCACGACGAGGCTCTGCCGGAGCGAACAGACGTTCTGCTGCTCGGCTGCGGCCGCACCGATCGCCACGCCGCGGAACTGGCGGCGAACTTTTGCATGCAAACTTCGTTGCGAGAGTTTGCCCGTCGCGGCGGCCGCATCTATGCCGAAGGAGGCGGCTGCGCGTACCTCGGCCGAACGCTGCGCGGGGCCGACGGGTACGACTACCCGATGACGAACTTGCTGCCTCTGGCGGCCGTGCGCAGCGAAAACGCCGGGCCGCCCGAGCCGACGGAGCTGACGCCGGTCGGTGAGAATTGGCTCTTCCCGGAAGGGCGCACGCTCCGCGCCTATCGCAGCCGCGCCTGGCGGATGGAACTGCTGGAGCCGATCGAAACGCTGCATGAGTTCGACGGCGCACCCACGCTCGTCGCCACCGGCAATATCGTCGGCGGCACGCTGCAAGTGCATCTCGGCGCCGCCGATCTCCTGCCGGCGCTACTCGAGCCCGCGCGCTTCGAGTTGCCGCTTCACTCGGTCGTCACGGTCTGACCGACATAAAGATCGAGCACGCGGCTCTGCACCTTGATGGCGCGAAAGAGCGTAAAGAAGTCTTCTTGCGACAGCTCGTCGGGATTGCTCAGCGCGAGCGTTTCGAGATCTTCCGTCATCGCGGCGTGCTGATCGGTGACCGATTGCAACCGCAGCCCGGCCCGCACCCACGCTTCGTAGAGTTGCTCGTCGTCGCACAACTTGTCGAGGTTGTCGACCATGTTGGAGAGCAGCAGACAGAGGCGCGCCACATCGCGCGGCGGCGCTTCGGGCTGCAATTCTTCAATGCGCGCGGCGAGGTCTTGGCAGGTCATCATGGATGTCTTGCAACCGTCGAAGGTGTCGAGCAATGGTGAGCGTCTGGAGGTGCGGCAGGCAAGCGGAGTGCGGCAAACAGGCGAAAATCGGCGGGAGGGCCGATCGCCGCAGCGGGCGGGCGGGGGGCGGGAGTCGACAAAGTCGCGAAGACTTCGCCGACAAAAGCAACCCTAGGTCAAAAACGCTCAGCGAGCAAGAAATTCGGGCCGCGAAGCGGCGAATATCCGCATCGCGCCTCACAGTCGTTACGACCGTCGGCCCGGGCGCGACGGAGCGCTCCCTGCGCTCATTCCGGGCTTAGCCGCCGAGAATTCCGGCGATCAGTCCGATCGCCAGCATCGTTTCGACGACGCCGAGCACCTGCAACGTGCGCGGCTCGGCCGTGGCGAGCAGTTGCTGAAACTGTTGCGGAAACACGCTGAGCGCGAACCCTTCGAGCAGAAACATCGAAAGGGCCGCCAGGGTGAGCCAGCGAACCAAATCCATAACCGAGTCTCCTTAGTGGTCGCCTATTCTCGCCGCTTGTGACCGCCGGCACTACCGATATAATCGCGGTTTCCCCTTACTTTTCGACGTTTCCAGCATGGCATATCTCGGCGTCAACATCGACCATGTCGCAACCGTGCGGCAGGCCCGGCGCACTTATGAGCCCGACCCCGTATGGGCCGCCGCGCTCGCCGAACTCGGCGGCGCCGACGGCATCACGCTGCACCTGCGCGAAGACCGCCGCCATATCCAAGACCGCGACCTGCGCGTGCTCCGTGAAACGGTCACGGTGAAGCTCAATTTGGAAATGGCGTGCGAGCGGGCCGTCTGCGACATCGCCTGCCAGGTAAAGCCCGACCAAGTGACGCTCGTGCCCGAGAATCGGCAAGAAGTGACGACCGAAGGGGGCCTCGACGTCATCGCGGCCCGCGATCGCACCGCCGAGACCATCAAGCGATTGCACGACGCCGGCATGATCGTGAGCCTGTTTCTCGACGCCGATCCGAAACAGATCGAACTCGGCAAACAACTCGGCGCCGACGCCGTGGAACTGCACACCGGCTGCTATGCCTTGGCGAAGCCGGGCCGAGCGCGCGACGCGGAACTCGTGAAGCTTACGGTCGCCGCGAAGGAGATCGTCGCCGCGGGAATGACGCTCCACGCCGGCCACGGCTTGAACTATCAGAACGCGCGGGCCGTCGCCGATATTCCGCACATGGACGAGCTCAATATCGGGCACAGCATCGTGGCGAGGGCCGTCATGATCGGCTTCCAGCAGGCCGTGCGCGAGATGAAGCAGCTCATCCAATAGATTTACGTTCCTCTCAGAATTTCAGTCACACCAACCACCACGACACAAAGATTGCAGAGTTCCATGAGCACTAAAGGGGAAGCCTACGCCGGGCTGTCGGTCGCCATCACGACGCCGTTCAAGAACGATGAAGTCGACTACGCGCGGTTGCGCGAGCAAGTCGAATTTCAAATCGCGGCCGGCACCAAGTGCGTCGTTCCGGTCGGCACGACCGGCGAATCGCCGACGCTCTCGCACGACGAGCACGAGCGCGTGGTCGCCGAAGTCGTCGGTACGGCCAGGGGGCGCATCAAGGTGATGGCCGGCACCGGCTCGAACAGCACCCGCGAAGCGCTGCGGTTGTCGAAACGGGCTGAAAAGGATGGCGCCGACTCGTTGCTCATCGTCGCGCCCTATTACAACAAGCCGACGCAGGAAGGCTTCTACCAGCACTATAAGGCGATCGCCGAGTCGGTCGGCCTACCGATTTGCGTTTACAACATTCCCGGCCGCACCGGCAAGAACATCGAGCCGGAAACGATCATCCGCATGGCGGAATTGCCGAACATCGCGCTGGTGAAGGAAGCGACCGGCCAAATGGATCAAGCCTCGCAGATTACGGCGGCCACGAACCTCACGGTGCTCTCGGGCGACGATAGCCTGACGCTGCCGCTGATGTCGATCGGCGGTCGGGGCGTGATTTCGGTCGTCGGCAACATCGTGCCGAAGGACATGATCGCGCTTTGCAACGCCTTCGACGCCGGCAACTTGGCCGAAGCCCTGAAGTGGCACAAGAAGCTGTTCCAACTTTGCCGCGACATGCTCGGCCTGTCGACCAACCCGATCCCGCTCAAAGCCGCCATGCGGATGCTCGGCCGCGACACGGGCGAACTCCGCCTACCGATGACGCCGCTCACCGGCGCCGAAGAAGCCAAGCTCCGCACGACGCT
>CAZWDN010000159.1:0-11768 GCA_964633125.1 uncultured Pirellula sp.
CTTCGATTCGCTCCGGCGACAAAGCCCCCGAGAGCGAGTTTGAAAACCTGAAGCGGCGTATCCACGGCAAGCTCGTCGACAAGCTCGACCTGACGAAAGTCAGCGAGATGGACAACGACGTCCTGCGTCGCGAGATCCGCATGGTGATCGAGCACCTGAGCGACGCCGAAGGGACGCTGCTCAATCGCGCCGAGCGCGAGCGCCTCGTCGAAGAAGTGCTCGACGAAACGTTCGGCTTCGGCCCGCTCGAGTTGCTGCTCAAAGATCCGCTGATCAGCGATATCTTGATCAACGGCCCGAAGCAGATCTACGTGGAAAAGAAAGGCAAGATGGAGAAGTCGCCGGTAACGTTCCGCGACAACGCCCACTTGCTGCAAATTATCGACCGCATCGTATCGAAGGTCGGTCGTCGCGTCGACGAAGTCAGCCCGATGGTCGACGCCCGCTTGCCCGACGGCTCACGCGTCAACGCCATCATTCCGCCGCTGGCTCTCGACGGCGCCGCGGTCTCCATTCGTCGCTTCGGCTCAAATCCGCTCAAGCTCGAAGACTTGCTCAACTACAAGGCCTTCACGCCTGAAATGGTGATGCTGCTCGAAGGCGCCATCAAGGCGCGCTTGAACGTCATCATTTCCGGCGGTACCGGTTCCGGTAAAACCACGCTGCTCAACACGCTTTCCAGCTTCATCCCGGGCCACGAACGCATCGTGACGATCGAAGACGCGGCCGAACTTCAGTTGCAGCAAGATCACGTCGTGCGGCTGGAAACCCGACCGGCCAACATTGAAGGTAAGGGCGCCATCACCGCCACCGATCTCGTGAAAAACGCCCTGCGTATGCGTCCCGAGCGCATCATCATCGGCGAATGCCGCGGGCCGGAAACGCTCGATATGTTGCAAGCCATGAACACGGGCCACGAAGGCTCGATGACCACGTTGCACGCCAACACTCCGCGCGACGCCGTGGCGCGTATCGAAACCATGATCACGATGGCCGGCTTCGACCTCCCGCTCAAGGCCATGCGTCAACAGCTCGCCAGCGCCGTCGACCTCATCATCCAAGCCAGCCGTCTGCAAGGCGGCGTTCGCCGTATCACCTACATCACCGAAGTGGTCGGCATGGAACAAGACACCGTCGTTCTGCAGGACATCTATAAGTTTGAATCGCAAGGCATCGACGCCGAAGGGAGAGCCTACGGCAACTTCGTCGCCACGGGCATCCGACCGACGTTTATGGAAAAGCTCGAACGCGCCGGCGTCCGCCTCCCGGCCAGCGCCTTCCGTCAACGCGCCATGATGCAAGCCTAACGCACTAAGAAACGTCGCCTCATCGTCTCCACGAGCGATCCGTATATGAGCCCGATCCTAATCTCCGTCGCCGTCTTCGTAGCGGTCGCCGCGTTGATCGGCGCGCTGGCCATGATGTTTCGCGGCGGCGGCGAATCGAAGGTGGAAGATCGTCTGAGCATGCTCACGGCCGTCGGCCAAGCCAAGTCGGACGCGCCGGGCGCTTCGGTTATCGCTACTCCGCTCGACGCCGTTCCGTCGTTCGGCGAACTCGTGTTCGCGCGTTTCGAGAAGTTCGGACTGTTGTTCGAACAAGCCGATACAAACCTGACGCCGACCCGCTTCTTCGTGATCTCCGGAGCCATCGGTTTTGCCGGCGCCCTGACGTGCGCCGTCGCCGGCGGCGGCGTCGCCTTTGCGCCGCTGGCGTTCGCCGCGACCGCCCCGTTTCCGCTACTTTGGCTGCTGTTGCGCCGCTCGCGCCGCCTGAAAGCCTTCGGCGCGCAACTTCCCGACGCGCTCGAACTCCTCGCCCGCGCCTTGCGGTCGGGCCACAGCCTCGCGGCCGGCTTCGACCTCGTACGCCAGGAAATGAACGCCCCGATCAGCGTCGAATTCGGTCGCGTCTTCGAGGAAAACAACCTCGGTATTCCGATCGTCGACGCGATGAACAACCTAACCGACCGCATTCCGAACCTCGATCTGAAGTTCTTCGCCACGGCCATCATTCTGCAGCGGCAAACCGGCGGCGACTTGGCCGAAATCCTCGACAAGATCGGCGCGCTCATCCGCGACCGGTTCCGCATCTGGGGTCAGATCCAAGCCCTCACCGGCGAAGGTCGATTGTCCGGCGTCGTGCTGTTGGCCCTTCCGGTCGTGCTCTTCGGAGCGGTGTATAAGCTCAATCCGGAATACGTGATGGTGCTCTTTAAAGACCCGCTCGGCAAGAAGATGCTCGCGGCCGCCGTATTCATGCAGATGCTCGGCGCCTACATGATCCGCAAAATCGTGAACATCAAGGTCTAAGGCCATGAATTTCTCCCTCGTGCTGTTCGGCTTCATCGGCATGGAGCAAATCGTGCCGATCGCCGTCTTCGGCGCCTTCACCATCGGCTGCTGGGCCGTATTGAACATGTTCGCGGTCGAGAAGCCGCGCGCCGTCGAACGCCTCGAAGAATTCAAGAATCCGACCCGTCGCAAACGGAAGGAAGAAGACGATTCGGCGATGAAGAAGCAGGATGCCATGTCGCGCATGTTGGCGATGGCGTCGCCGACGCTGGCCGCCCCGCTGCAACCCAAGAACGAAAAAGACGCAAGTAAGCTTAAGCAAAAGCTCAATGAAGCCGGCTTCCGCAGCGAAGCGGCCCCTTCGATGTTCTTGAGCATCAAGGTCGGCATGCTGCTCGTCGGCCTGTTTTTCAGCGGCGCCGGGGTGGCGTTGTTCGCGGAGATGTCGCAGAAGAACATCATGATCGCCGTCGCCGTCGCCGGCGTCATGTTCTACATTCCGGAAATCGTGCTCCATTTCATCGGCAGCGCCCGCAAAGAGCAGATCTTCCTCGGTCTCCCTGACGCGCTCGACCTCATGGTCGTGTGCGTGGAAGCCGGCCTCGGCCTGGATCAGGCCTTGCGTAAAGTGGCGGAAGAAATGAAGCGGTCGTACAAGGTGATCTCCGAAGAATTCAATCTCGCCAACTTTCATCTGCAAGTCGGCAAGGTCCGCGCCGACGTGCTCCACGACCTCGGCGACCGCTCCGGCGTCGACGACCTGCGTCAACTCGCGGCCATTCTCATTCAGGCCGATAAGTTTGGTTCCAGCGTCGCACAAGCGCTCCGCGTGCAAAGTGAATCCATGCGCACCCGCCGACGCCAGCTCGCCGAAGAGAAGGCGGCCAAGACGGCGGTAAAACTGATCTTCCCGCTGGTGATTTTCATCTTCCCGGGCATCTTCGTGATCCTCGTCGGCCCTGCGGCCATTACGATGATCCGTCAGATGTTCCCGGCCATGCAGGGTTAACAAGCCCGCTGCTTCGGTGCCCAGCGGCCGCCTTGTCGCACGCGCGGCATCGCCGCCGAAGCGTGCCTTGCTTTTCAGCGAGACATGCCCAAAACCTGACGGCACCGGGCGTGTCATGCGAAAATCACGAGAATAACCGTCGACAAAGAAATTCAGTTTCTTTGCGGCCCGGAGGCGGAATAACCCGCATTTTCCCGGGCTTATTCACGCCGAACGGCCGCTCAACCATTCTACATCTCGCACGCACGGGCCGCTCACAACGCTCTGCCGGCATCGCGGTTGCTTCAGTGCGGCCCCGGCAAGGGAACGTTCTCGCATTATGCGTGAATCGATTCAGCGTTCCCTTGCGACGTTCGATCCGCGGGCATTCTCCAAAGGCGGCGATGCGGGTCGGTGGGCAGGCGGATGTTTCTGCGCTCCTCCCGATTCGAAGCACACTGAACGTGCGCCCCGGCAAACCTCATTGTTTTCAGGGAGACAGCGTATGAAGAGACGATTGAAAGTGGCACTCTGCCAAACAGCGCTCTGTATGGGCCTGGTATTCGCATGCTTGTTCATGGTCGGACCGTCGGCTCGTGCAGATGAGACGTCCGACGCCATCGCCAAGCTTACCGTCGGCCTCGACACCGTTTGGGTCATGCTCTGCGGCATGATGGTGTTCTTCATGAACCTCGGGTTCGGCTGCGTCGAATCCGGCTTTGCTCGCGCTAAGAACACGGTCAACATTCTCTCGAAGAACTTCGTCGTGTTCGCGGTGACGTCGATCTTTTACTGGCTCATCGGCTGGGGCCTCATGTTCGGCGATGGTTCCCCGTATTACGGCACGGCTGGAATGTTCACCGTCAACAACGGTGTGGACAACAGCCCTGCGATGGCCTCGCTCAGTTCGTTGATCAAGGCCGATATCCTGGCCGACAAGAAAATTGACCTAAGCGATGAGAAAGTCGCCGAAGCTCACGAAGACCTCCTCACGAAGATCGGCGACCTGGAAACGGAAGCCAAGGCAAAGATCACCGCAAACGTTGACACCGACGGCAAGGACGTAATATTCCCAGTCGACATTTCTGCGAACTCGGTCACCTTCAAAAAGGACTACAAGGCGGCGGACTTCTATTGGGGTCCGTACTCGTCCATCTCGTGGGCCGGCGTCCCGTTGTGGGTCAAGTTCTTCTTCCAACTCGTATTCGCTGGAACCGCCGCCACGATCGTGTCGGGCGCCGTCGCCGAACGGATCAAGTATCTCTCGTTTATCGCGTTCAGCGCTCTGATGGCCGTGATTATGTACCCGATCACGGGTCACTGGGTGTGGGGCGGCGGCTGGCTCGCCGCGGCCGGCTTTTGGGACTTCGCCGGTTGCGCCGTGGTGCACTCCGTCGGCGGTTGGGCCGCTATGACGGGCGCCTACATTCTCGGTCCCCGTATCGGCAAGTACGGTCCCGACGGCAAGGTGAAGGCCATCCCCGGCCACAACATGACCGCCGCCTTCATCGGCTGCTTGGTCCTCTGGCTCGGCTGGTTCGGCTTCAATCCGGGCAGCACGATGGCCGTCGGCGACGGCACCTTACTCGCAAAAATCGCCGTCAACACGAACGCCGCCGCGGCGATCGCCACGCTCACGGCCACGGCCACCGCGTGGATCGTGCTCGGCAAGCCGGACCTCGGCATGACGATCAACGGCTGCTTGGCCGGTCTCGTCGCCATCACGGCTCCCTGTGCTTGGGTTTCGATGAACGACTCGCTCATCATCGGCGCCGTCGCCGGCGTGTTCGTCGTCTTCTCGGTCCTCTTCTTCGACAAGATCAAGTGCGACGATCCGGTCGGCGCGACCTCCGTCCACCTGGGCTGCGGTACGCTCGGCTGCTTAGCGGTCGGCTTGTTCGCCGAAGATCCAAATGGAAACGCTTTGGCTCCGGCCATGGGTTTGCTCCACGGCGGCGGCATGACGCAACTGATTGCTCAAATCAAGGGCGTTCTCGCCGTGGGCGTCTACACCGTCGTGGTGTCGGCCATCTGCTGGTTCGTCATCAAGTACACGATTGGTCTCCGCGTTACGGCGGAAGAAGAAATCGAAGGCTTGGACATCGGCGAACACGGCCACGAAGCCTACCACGGCTTCGTCTTGGTCAAGAGCGAAGGCTAATCGCCCTAAGCCTCTGTTGCCAACAACCCCGTCACGGGGAGCATGTCTCCCCGTGACGGAATCGTCTCCGGCTCCGCCTGCCGGTAGAGTCCGGTGCCCGGCGAAGACCTCGGTCTTCGTCGGCACCGGGTTTTTTATGCGCCGACGATTACCGCAATGCCCAGCGCAGCCCGCTCGTCTTCTCCCCTCGCCCCTTGCGGGAGAGGGGCCGGGGGTGAGGGGTTCCCTACTCCGGAATCGCATCCCCGCGACGCACGACCTTCCCTTCCCAAACCGCTTCATCCGTCGTGCGATCGTAGGTCAACACGCGCGATTTACTTTCCGGCACCGGAGCCACGTCGATCTTCGGCAGCCACTTGCGATGCTCGGCCAATTCCGCGGCGTACTCAGGATCGCCCGCCAAATTCTTCCACTCGTTCGGATCGTTCCGGTGATCGTAAAGTTCCTCGGTCCCGTCGGCGTAGCGAATGTAGCGCCAGTCGAGCGAGCGAACGGTATGGTTTCCTTGATTGTGCGTCGTAACGGCCGGTCGTTCGCGCACGGCCGACGCATCGCGCAACTGCGGTCCTAAACTCAGCCCTTCCAAATCCGTGCGCGGCATTAATCCCGCAAGTTCGACGAGCGTCGGATACATATCGAGCAATTCGGCGGGCTGTGCGCACTTCTGCCCCGCCTTCACGCCCGGCCCCGCGAATACCAACGGCACCCGCGTCGAACGTTCCCAAAGCGTGTTCTTGCCGGTGATCGCCTTCTCGCCAAGGTGCCAGCCGTGATCGCCCCAGAGCACGACGATGGTGTCGTCCTCGTGCCCCGTCGCCTTCAGCGCATCGAGGACGCGCCCGACTTGCGCATCGGTGAAGCTGACGCACGCGAGATACGAGCGTACTAGATTCCGCCATTGGTTCACCTCGCGCACCCATTTAAGGCGAGGCTCCGGCAACTCCCAATGCAAGTACCAAGAGAAACGGGGCGTATCGTCCCGATCGCCCTCAAGCACGGGGGGCAACACGGAATCGTCGTCGGGATACAGATCAAACCACTTCTGCGTCGCGTAGCACGGCACATGTGGCAAGAAGAAACCGGCCGCCAAAAAAAACGGCTCGTTCTTCGGCATCGCTGCGAGCTTCTCGATCGCCCAACTCGCGACCTGATAATCTCCCTTGTCTTCATCCTGGTGTGGAAACACGCCCCAATCCATGAGCGGGTTGTTCCCCATCGGCGTCGGAGGAATCAGCTTCGCCGGCGGCTTCGCGCCGACGCCCCCCGCGTCGCCCCACACGTCGAACTCCACGGCCCGCTTGTTCGGGCCGCCGACGCCGCCGTGATAAATCTTGCCGACCGTGTACGTCTTGTAGCCGTGCTGCTTGAAGTGTTGCGGCAAAGCCACACGATCAGCCAACGATTCGACCGTGCGAAACCAGGGAGACAATCCATAGACGCCGCTCGTCGACGGCCGCAAGCCGAGCATCAGACTCGTACGCGAAGGATTGCACAGCGTCATCTGGCAATGCGCGTTGGTGAATACCGTGCCGCGCGCCGCGAGTTTGTCGATGTTCGGCGTCTTCACCAGCGGGTGCCCGCCGAGACAGCCGATCCAGTCGTTCTGGTCGTCGATCGCCAAGAAGACGACGTTCGGCCGGCGCGGAGCCGTCGGACCAGCGCCGTCTTTCGCGGCCGCAGCATTCATCCAAGCACAGGCCGGCAACAAAGCCGCGACCAAGACCATCCGCATTCGCATCGCCATCCTTCGGCTCCTTCAGTAGATGAAAACTCGCCGCGCATCCGTCGTCGGCCTGCGCGGCTGCCTACTACGTTAGGCGCGCGTGGTAGCGCGGCTCAAGGACCATTCAGGCCGGTGCGCGAAAAAAGTCACGCGCTCGCCGCTCAGCGGATGATTAAACGCAAGCTGATATGCCAACAGTTCCAGCGGCGGGTCATCGACACTGTTCGTCTGAACCGAGCCCAACGCTCCGTCGCGCAAGTAGGCCTGCTCGCCGCAAATCGGCAGCCCCAAGTGCCACAGATGCACCCGAATCTGATTGGTGCGCCCGGTAAGTGGCCGCACTTCCAACAGGGTCGTGCCGTCGTCAAACCGCTCCACCACCGCGAACTTCGTATGGGCCGAAGCACCGGCCGCTTCGTCGATGCACCGCGAGCCCAATTCTCCCGCCTCGGTACTGATCGGCGCCGTGCATTCAAACACGTCATCCGCCGGACTCCCCTGCACGCGCGCCAAGTAGACCTTTTCAACGTTGCCGCGCGCAAATTCCGGCTGCACGATGCTTGCAAAGTGCCGCGTCCGTGCAAATACCACCACACCCGCCGTATTCGCATCCAGCCGATGTGCAGGCCGGGGCCGCTGCGGAGCGTACACCGCGTGTAAAAACGCCTGAAGAGTGTTGCGGTGAAACCGGCCGCTCGGATGCAAAGGCAACGGCGCCGGCTTATCGACGACGACGATCGCCTCATCTTCGTAGATAATGCGCACGTCCGCGTTCACATCCGGCTCAATCGCCGCCGGTTCCAAATTCAAAAACCGCTCTCCCGCATGCACGACGCGCGACTCGTCGACCGGCCGCCGATCGGCATCGAGCAAACGCCCCGATCGACACGCCTCCCGCCACTCCGCTTCGGAAATGCGCTGAAAGATCTCCGCGAGAAATTCCGTGAGTACGCGTCCCTCGGCGGCGGCCGGAATATTGAGCGGCCGATAATTGTCGCAAGCAACGCTCCCGGGCAACGGATTCGTAGCCCGACGAAGCGCCTCGTGACGCTCGGCGAGCGTCTGCTCCCGCTGGGCCTCGGTCGACCGCGCGCAATAGGGACAAGCGGAACCTTTCACATACCGCGGATCGCGCTGGTCGTCGGCCGTGAGCGGCGTGAGACAAGCGAAACATTGGTCGCTTTCCGTTTCGCTCAATCCGGCATCGAGCCCTACGCGTTGGTCGAACACGAAACATTCGCCGTCGTAATGGGCCGCGCCGCACTCTTCGAAGTATTTGAGGATGCCCCCTTCGAGCTGATAGATCTGCTCGTAGCCTTCGCGCTCCATGTACGGCCCGGCCTTTTCGCAGCGAATGCCGCCGGTGCAAAACATCACCACCGGTTGCCGCTTGAGCTCTTCGGGAAGCTGATCGACGGCGCGGGGAAACTCGCGAAAGTGGTCGATTCCCAGCACGTGCGCGTTCCGAAAGGTGCCGAGCTTGATCTCATAGTCGTTGCGCGTGTCGAGCAGCGTGACGGGGCGTCCTTCGTCGAGCCAACGCTTGAGTTCGCGCGGGGCGAGCTTCGGCGAAGTGTGCCGCGAGGGGTCGATGCCCTCGACGCCGAAGGCGATGATTTCGCGTTTGATCCGTACCAGCATTCGATTAAACGGCTGCCGAGCGCTTTCGCTTTCCTTCACTTCCAGCCCCGCCAATCCCGGCAACGAGCGCAACTCCGCCAAGAGCGCATCAACGCTCTCACGCGCTCCGGCGACAAACAGGTTCACCCCTTCGGTGCTGATGAGAATCGTGCCGCGCAGGCCCAAGCTCTTCGAGAGATCGAGCAGCCGCTTCCGAAGCGGCTTCAAATCCGTGAGCGGGGCAAACTTATAAGCGGCGACGTTGACGATCGGCTGCATGCCTAGCTCTAAACTCCCGAAACCGCGGGAGCGGCGCATTTCCGAGCGCTGAACACTTCCGACAACTTCTCTTGACCACTCTACGGCGAACCGCCGGAGGCTTCAATCGGCGCTGCCGATCGACGCGGTAAACCGGCCGCCAATTGCCCAAAACCGGCCGGTTGCTATCTTTACGGGTAGTTTATCGCCGCGTCCCTTCCTATTTCTTGTGAGTTTGTCATGGCCCTGATGAAAGCCCGCGCCCGTCATATTCTCGTCGCCACGGAAAAAGCCTGTAACGATCTCAAGGCGGAAATCGAAAGAGGTGCCGCGAAGTTCGCCGATTTGGCGAAGAAGCATTCGCAATGCCCGTCGGGCCAAGAAGGGGGCGACCTCGGCGAATTTCGCCCCGGCCAAATGGTGCCGGAGTTCGACAAGGTCGTGTTTTCGGCGCCGGTCAACACGATTCAAGGCCCGGTGAAGACCCAATTCGGCTACCACCTGATCGAGGTAACGTCGCGTACCGGCGACTAACCGCGTGACGTCGGCCTGTAACAATTCGCCGGCGCGGGCGCTGTAGCCGATCGGGAACGGCGGCGGCGGCGAGCGGCGCCGTCGCTTGCAAACCAGTTGGGAGTGCCCGGAGTGAGCAACGATTCGCAGAGCGTCCCGGCTGATACCCCGGCATTGCCGCAGGGCCCTAAGTGGCGACGCTTGGCCTTGCTGCTTGGCGGCGGCGGCGTCGCCCTCGCGGGCATTCGCCTGACATCGGCGGAGATTTTCGGCGGCAACGCAAATCGGTTTCTCGCAACGGAAATCTGCTCGCTGATCGTCGGCCTGTTGTTTTGCGCCTGGCTTATTCGTGATTCCGGCTTAGCAAGGAAATCGCGTTACGGAATCGCGGGAGCACTGCTGTTGTTCGCGGCGGCCGGAGCCGGGGCGTATCAAGTCGAACGGCCGATCTTCGACGGCGACATGCAGCAAAGCTTCGCCAAGCGGCGATGGTTCGCCGCGCTATCGGGCGACAAGGTAATCGACGTGGCCCCCGAAGCCCGCACGGCATCCACGTCGCTCACGCTCCACTCCACGGAATTCGACTCGCCGTCGTTCTTCGGCCCCACGCACGACGGGCACTTCTCGTTGCCCGCCGGCAAGAAGCTCGCCCGCGATTGGGCCGCCAAGCCGCCGAAGCAACTTTGGCGCACCCCCGTCGGCCCGGGCTGGTCGAGTTTCGCCGTCGTCAGTCATTACGGCTTCACGCAACAGCAAACCTCGGACGAAGCCTTTGAACAAGTCGCCTGCCTCGATCTCGACACCGGCAAGCATGAATGGGTGCATAGCGACGCGCCGGGGTACTATTGGCAACTCGGCGGCTACGGCCCGCGCGCCACGCCGACGTTTCACCAGGGGAAGCTCTTCACCCTCGGGTCGAACGGGCTCCTCACGAGCTTCGACGCCGCGACCGGCAAAGCCTTGTGGTCGCACGACGTGCTCAAGGAAACCAACGCGGAAGCGCCGATGTGGGGCAAGAGTTCGTCTCCCACGATCGTCAACACCAAGGCGCACGGCGACGTCGTGGTCGTCAGCGTCGGCGGCAAGGCGGGGCATTCGCTCGTCGCCTACCGTGCCGACACCGGCCAAGTCGCGTGGCACGGGGGCGACGACCCCGCGGGCTATGCGACTCCGACGGTCGCCGTGCTCGGCGGCCTGCGGCAGGTCCTGATCGTCAACTTTCAAAGCGTCACGGGGCACGACGTCGAAACGGGCCGGCAACTCTGGAGGTACGACGGCTGGGACCAAGGCCAACCTAAAGTGCCGCAGCCGATCGTGATCGACGACCGCCACGTGTTCGTGTCCGCCGGCTACGGCGTCGGCTGCCGACTTCTGGAAGTTACAAAAGAAGGCGACGCCTGGAAGGTCGACGAGAAATACAAGTCGACCAAGTTCAAGCCGAAGTTCATGAACCCCGTGCTCCAGGGGGACTACATCTACGGCCTCGACGACGGCGAGTTCCTCATGTGCGTCGCTTGGAAAGACGGCGCGGTGAAATGGCGTTCCAAGCGCGGCATGAATTACGGCCACGGGCAGTTGCTGCTCGTCGACGATATGCTCATCGTGCAATGCGAAGAGGGAGACGTCGCGCTGGTGGAAGCGAAGCCCGACGCGTTTAACGAACTCGGCCGCTTCACAGCCCTGCCGACCGGCGTCAGCTGGAACCAGCCGGTGCTCTGGGGAACGAAGCTGCTGGTGCGCAACAACGAAGAAGCAGCCTGCTATGAGTTGGCGACGGAATGAGAGGACGAATGCCGCATGCGGACTGCAGAATACTAAACAAGGAGTCACCTTTGTTCAGCATTCCGCAGTCGCTCATTCAGCATTTCCCCACTACGCAGGTTCCACACGCTGGAACGTAAACTCCCCGTCGTGCACGCCGACGCGAATCGTGCTGTGCGGCGGGAATTCGCCGCGCAGCAACTCCGTCGCCAACGGGTTTTGCAGCTTCTGTTGGATCACGCGTTTCAGCGGCCGAGCGCCGTACGTCGGGTCGTAACCTTGCTCGCCGATCGCGTCGAGCGCCTCGGGCGAAATCTCGAGTTGCAGGTCGTTCTGTTCAAGTTGCTTGCGCAGCCGGGCCGCCTGCAGTTCGACGATGTGGTGAATGTCCTTCCGGTTGAGCGGATGGAAGATGATCGTCTCGTCGATGCGGTTGAGAAACTCGGGCAG
>CAZWDN010000160.1:0-11733 GCA_964633125.1 uncultured Pirellula sp.
ATCGAGCGCAACGAACCGCTCGTGGCGCGCATCGAATTGCGGGTGCCGGAAAGCGCGATGCACAGCTTTCAGTCGCCGCATAATGCCGTAAAGTGGAAACTGCTCGTGCGCGGCGCACTGATGAAATGGCCCGACTTCGAACGGGCGTTTTCGCTGCTGGTGTATCCCGGCCGCAACGGAGGGCCGTACGCGTGAACGATCCCGGCATCACGATCTTGCTCGAAGGCAACCGGCGGGCGTTTGAGCCCGGCGACGTGCTCACGGCCGAATATCGCATCGATTCGCTGTCGCTCGTCGACGCCAAGGCGATTGAAGCGTCGGTGATTTGGTACACCGTCGGTAAGGGAGACGAAGACCTGGCGGTGCATCATTTCGTTCGACAAACGACGGACGCCGGCGTCGTTTTCGATCTGCGGCGACCGCAGCGGTTGCGGGCGACGCTCCCGACGAGTCCGCTGAGCTACGACGGCGTCATCGTGAAAGTGCGCTGGTGCGTACGCGTAAGGCTTTTCCCGGCGCGCGGACGCGAACTCGTTGCCGAGATCCCTTTTCAACTCGGGCGCGTGCCGGCCGCCGCGGTGCCGGCTCCGCCGGAGTCGATCGCAGTGCATGAGTGATTTCGGCTCAACGTCGCGCGAGAATCCGTTTGCCGTGCGGGCCGTTCGCCCGGGCGCTATTTCATTTGTGTTTCCGGGCGGCTCCGACGCAAAGTTGCTCGTTGATCAGTTCCTCGCCGCCGGGCGACGCGGGCAAATCGTCGGCCCGCACGGTTCCGGAAAGTCGACGTTGCTCGCGGCGCTGTCCGACGAGCTTCGCGAGCGCGGTATTCCGGTGAGGCTTGTCGAACTGCACGACGGTTGCCGTGCGATGCCCGAGGGGGCCGCCGCGCAGCCGGGCGAAGTGATGATGGTCGACGGTTACGAACAACTGGGCGTCGTCGCGCGTTCGAAATTGGCGTTCGACGTGGCGCGTCGTCAGGCGGCACTTCTCGTTACGTCGCATCGCAACGTGCGGTGGCCGGTTGCGTTGCCGGTGCTTTATGCGACCGAGAGCAGCCCGGAACTTGCCCAGCGTCTGGCCGAGTCGCTGCTCGCGGCATCCGCGCATCCGGAAGCCGTTTCGGCCGCCGAAGTGCGGGCCGTCTATGAGGCGGAGCGGGGGAACCTGCGGGAAGTGTTCTTCCGGTTGTACGACTTATACGAGTCGCGCAGCCGGTAACGGAGAGCGCGCCGGGGCGGGCCTCACGAATCCGCCGGCGTTGCCGGAAGCGCGCGGAAGTTCTTTAGCCGTAACCTACGGTTGAGCGAGCACTTTGCCGCCTTAAGCCGGGCGGAACGTGCCGGCTGCCGGCGCTGCCCGCGCGACGTTTTATTTTTCCTTCGCGAAATAGTTCGCCCAGAGCGAACATTTCCCGCGCTCGAAAAGTATTACCAAATGCGTCGTCGTCGGCGGTAGACCGTTGCTACTTGAGAAAAACTTTCGTAAATCGAACAAGGCGCGTTGTCTTGTGTTGCGGGTGGGGGAGTTTGAAAGCCATGAACCGAAATTACCGACGCTTGCGATTTTGGGCCACGATGCCGGCGATCGGCGCGCTGCTGCTGCCTGCCGACGCGCATGCGATCTTCGGCTGCTTGCAGCGCCGCTACGACGCCGCGGCCGCCCAATACGGCGCCAATGTGTGCACCCCGCAAGGTCAGCAATTGGTTTGCAATTACGTGCCGCAAACCTGTTACCGCGCGCAGTTGGTGTCGGTCCCCGTCACCACGTATCGCCCCGTGACGAGTTGCGATCCGTGCACCGGATGTCAAACCGTTTGCATGCGGCCGCAAGTTTGTTATCAGCAACAAGTGAAATACACGCCGTACTCGACGTACCGCCTGCAATATTCGTTGCAGCAGCCGGCTTGTGCGACGACCGCGACGACTTACTACGCGCCGGTGGCCGCCGCAGCCTACGCGGCTCCGGCCGCGGGTTGCTCAACGTGCAATTCCGGCGCGACGACGACCTATTACGCACCGGCCGTCGTGACGCCGACTCCCGTGACCTACGGCGCCAATTACGCCCCGGCGGCGACGTACGCCCCGGCGACGAGCGCGACGCCGACCTACGGCGGCGCATCGACGATGCGTCCGGCCGTGGGCTACGCCTATCCTTCGACTCCGGCGGGCATCGGCGGCTACAACTACGCTCCGAGCGCTTTCGGGTCGGCCGCCGCGGTGCCCGGCTATGCGACCGGCGCTCAAATCACGAACCCGACCTTGGCGCAGCCGACGTTTGCCCAGCCCGCCTACAGTTCGCCGAGCGCCGCGACGCCGACGTACTCGGGTTCCACGACGACGAACTACGTCGCGCCGGCGTACTCCGCTCCCGTATATTCCGCGCCGGCCGGCTCGACTCCGACGTACTCTTCGCCGAGCACGGCGGCTCCCGTGTATTCGGCTCCGACGACGTCGACTCCGGTGTACGGCGCTCCGACGCTCGCGGCTCCGGCTCCGTCGCTTACGACGCCGACCTTGAGTGCGCCGTCGCAAAACGCGACGTCGACGGTCGTCATGGGAGGTCCGATGACGCCGGTGCCGCCGTCGACGTTCGCCTCGCCTGCCGCCGCGATGCCTTCGAGCGGGGTCGCTCCCGCGGCGAATCCGGCCCCGAGCCTTTCGGCTCCCGCCGCCGGGTCGTCGACCTCCGCCTATCCGGCGCAACCGGCCACGAACAATCCGCCGGCAAAGTCGCCGTACTCGAGCGGCGTGACGCCGTCGACCGGTACGCCGACGCCGGTGCCTTCGCTTAATTCGCCGGTGCCGACGCCGGTCCCGTCGTCGACGACTCCGCCGCCGGTCATGCCGCAGCCGATTCCCGACTATGAACTGAACCGCGGTCCGCGCATCGGCAGCCCGACGTCGACGCCGCACTTGATTGATCCGGAAGATAAAACCGCCGCCGCTTGGCCGGTTCGCCGAGCTTGGGGCTATCGCGAGATTCCGATGCACAACGCTTCGCTTACGAGCAACATCGGCGGTCAGGCGGCCCGCGCCGTCGTCGCTGCGAAGTTCGTCGAAGCGACGATGCAACCCGCCGTTGCGGGGCACACGCCGGCGACCGTGTCGAACGAGGCTCGCCCGACGCTCGGACTGCCGCAGGCTCCGCAAGCGGCGATGGTCGTGGAAATCTCGCCCGCTGCGATGCCGCTGCGGTCCCACGACGACAACGGCTGGAGTGCTTCAGGCCGGTAACGAATTGCATGCGATCCGATTGAGTTCGGAGACCCACTTGCCGCCTCGTCGAGCTTGTCTTGGCGAGGCGGCTTTTTTTTGCGCACGGCTTCGCGCGAAATGCGGCCGCGCTCGGCGGTTTGATAGAATTTGACGCTCGCGCGGCGGCCGACGATATTTGCTGCGTTCCGTCGTTCACTCCCGCCCCGCTGCGAGCATTGCATGAACTCCTCGTCGTTTTCGCGTCGTCATCTGCTGCGCCAGGCCGGGTCCGCCGGCGGTCTTGCGCTCGCCGCTCCGTGGTGGAACGTCGCGAAGTTGCTCGCCGCCGACGGCTCGGCACCGTATCTCAATCGCTTCCCGCGCATGGTGCATGAGGCGTACATCGAACGCGTGCGCGACCTGTCGCTTGCCCGACGCTCACGGATCTTTGCCTTGAAATCCCGCGCCGAGGCGGAGAGCTACATCGCCCATGCACGACGCGACATCGAGCGGAGTTTCACAGGCGGCAAGAATCATTGGCCGGAGCGAACGCCGCTCCATCCGCAAGTTACCGGCATCGTCGAGCGCGATACCTATCGCATCGAGAAAGTGATTTTCGAAAGCCGGCCGCAATTCTACGTGACCGCGAATCTCTACGTGCCCAAGGGGCTCAAGGGGCGGGCGCCGGGCGTCGTCGGCTCCTGCGGTCATTCGCCCAACGGCAAGGCTCACCCGGCATATCAATCGTTCGCCCAAGGGCTCGCGCGGCAAGGTTACGTTTGCTTGATCTTCGATCCCATCGGGCAGGGAGAACGGCTGCAATATGTCGACGAAGATCTGAAGCCGCGGATTGGAGTCGGCGTCAGCGAACACATGATGGCCGGCAATCAGCAGTTCCTCGTCGACGAATTCTTCGGAGCATGGCGGGCCTGGGACGGCATGCGGGCCCTCGATTACCTGCTCTCGCGCGAGGAAGTCGACCCGAAGCACGTGGGGATCACCGGCAACTCCGGGGGCGGCACGATGACCGCGTGGTTGTGCGGCGTCGAATCGCGCTGGACGATGGCCGCGCCAAGTTGCTTTGTGACGACGTTTCTTCGCAACTTGGAAAACGAGTTGCCGGCCGATACCGAACAATGTCCGCCGGGCGTGTTGGCCGACGGACTCGACCATGGCGACTTCATCGCCTGCATGGCGCCGAAGCCGGTCGTGTTGCTGACGCAAGAGCAAGACTTCTTCGACGTGCGCGGTTCGCAGGAGACGTTTGAGGAATTGCGCCATATCTACAAACTGCTCGGTGCGGAGGAGAACATCACATTGTTCACCGGCCCCGGCGGGCACGGCTATGCCCAGGACGCTCGGGAAGCGATGTATTCCTGCTTCAATCGAGCGACCGGACTCGGCGAAGCGACGGCGAAGGAGCCGCCGCTCACGCTGGAAGAGGATGCCGCGCTGCAATGCACCAAACGCGGGCAGGTTGCGGAAATGAAGAGCCGCACCGTCGTTTCGTTTACGCGCGAGTACGCCGGACGTCTGGCGAAGCAGCGCGAGGATCGCGATGCGGGCGGTCTCGCCCGGGTCGTGAAGTCGTGGCTCGATCCGTCGCCGAAGCACTCCAACTTTGATTATCGCATTCCCCGGCCTCGCAAGGCGACGGGACACCCCTTGCCGAGCGTGAGTACTTTTATCGTACGGAAAGAGCCGCTCGACGGCGCCGACGCGCGGCCAAGGCTTCAGACGCCGACGGTCGTTTATCGCTGGTACGCCGCGGCCAATTATTCGCGCTTGCCGAAGTTGGAAACGCCCGCGATTCTGTACGTGGCGCACGATTCGAGCGACGCCGAGATTCGCAACGACCCGTTGGTCGGCGAAATCTTTGCCCCGACGAAAGACGCGACGCTCTACGCTTGCGATGTCCGCGGCCTGGGCGATAGCCGGCCGAATACGTGCGGCGACAACTCCTACGCCACGTCCTACGGCTGTGATTATTTCTACGCGGCCCACGGCATAATGCTGGGCGAATCGGTGCCGGCGCAGCGGATTCACGACGTGAGTTGCGCGATTGATTTCATCCACCGTCACGGCGGTCATCACGAGATTCATCTCGTCGCCAAAGGCTATGGCGCGATTCCGGCGGCGTTCGCCGCGCTGCTACATCCGGAAGTGACGCAAGTGACGCTCAAGCATGCGCTCACGTCGTTTCAGGATTTAGCGAGTTGCGACGTTTATAGGTGGCCGCTTTCGTCGATGATTCCGGGAGTGCTCCGGCACTTGGATCTGCCCGACGTCTATCGGGCCCTCGCGGCCAAGGGGCTCAAGCAGATCGAGCCGATCGGGCCGGAGACGAAGGTGCCGGAGTGAACTTCGTGAACGGCGGCGATTAAGCGTCGTCGCCGGCGAAAAGTTGCAGATAGCTTTCGTAGCGGCGCACGTCGAGGCGGCCGTCGGCTACGCCGTCTTTGACGGCGCAGCCCGCTTCGTGTTGATGCGTGCAATCCGGGAAGCGGCAATGATTCACAAACGGCCGTAAGTCGCGAAACGTGCCGCAGACTTCCTCCGGGATGATGTCCCAAAGCTCCATCGAGCGGATCCCGGGCGTATCGACGACGTAGCCGCCCGAGGCGAGCTTCACGAGTTTGGCCGTGGTCGTCGTATGCTTTCCCTTTTGCGTTTCTTCGCTCACCACGCCCACACGCAGGTTGAGTTGCGGTTCGATCGCGTTCAGCAGCGACGATTTGCCGACGCCGCTCTGTCCGACGACGACCGAACGTTTGCCGGCCAGAAGTCTACGCAGCGCGTCGACGTTGATCCCGGCCCGTGCGCTCAGCGGGAGCACGTCGTATCCGCAGCGGGCATAAACGCCCAGCAGCGGCTGTAGCTCATGCGGTTCGATCAGGTCGATCTTGGTGATGCAGACGATCGGCCGAATGCCGGCCATTTCCGCCGAAACAATGAGGCGATCGATCAAATGCGGCTTCAGATACGGCTCGGCCGCGCTGGAGACGATGCACATTTGCTCGACGTTGGCGGCGATCACGTGCTGCCGGCCCCGGCTCGTGCGACTGATGACGCCGCGCCGCGGTTCGACCCGTTCGATCATTCCCTCGCCCGAGTTGTCGGGCCGGTAGTAGACTTCGTCCCCCGCGACGACGACGTGTCGATCTTCGGTGCTGAGCGTCTTGAGAATGCGCCGCACCGCACATTGCAGCGTGCCGCCGTCTTCCGCTTCGACGAGGCAGGAATGTCCGTAAACGCTGAGTACGCGACCACGCAGGCATTCGGCATCGACGTCGATGCGCATGGCGCCGTCGGCCGTGGCTTCCGCCCCGGTCACGGTCCGCTTTTTCGTCAGGTCTCCCTTGCCGCTCAGGCGTTCTCCGTGCGGCAGGTCGTCGATCTTCCCCTCTTCGCCGACATGCTTCGCCCAATCCTTCTGGCGCGTGCGCGGCGAGCGGTTCTTGCGAAACTCGGTGCGAAACTTTTTCTTTTTATCCGGATCGCTCATGCCTGCATTCTATCAGATTCGCGAATCGTGAAAGCGCGGGTTGCGATGCGCCGTTCGAGCGTTGATAATCGGCCGTTCTCGAATTCGCCCCCTTGAGACGCCTACTTATACCGCACGTCGGACGATCCATAAATCTATGCCGCATCCCAACGAAGACCCTCTGGTGACTAGTGCGCGGCGTGAAGCCGTGGCCACGGTCGTGCTGTGGGCCACGGCGCTGGCGTATAGCGTCGGCTATTGCTACATGCACGGCTACAATCGGCCGCTCGATCCGTCGCTCTCGGAAATGAAGTTCTACTTCGGCTGGCCGGATTGGGTCTTTTGGGGAATCGTCGTGCCGTGGGGCGCTTGCGTCGTCATCTCGGCGCTATTCGCTTTCGTCTTCATGCAAGATGCGCCGCTTGGTGAAGATCGTGACGATGAAGAGGAGCTGCTCTAATGCCCGAGTGGCTCGATCTTTCTCGCTACGGCGTACTTGCGGCGCTCGTAGTCATCATCGGCGTCAGCGGCTGGCTCGGCGTCGTGGCGCAACGCGCCGTCAGCAAAGGCTCGTTTCTCAAGGGCTTCTTCCTGGGCAACCGAGGTCTCGGCGTGTGGGCTATGGCGCTCACCGCCACGGTGCAAAGCGGCGGCACCTTCATGGGCGTGCCCTCGCTGATCTACAGCTTCGGCTTCATCGTCGCGCTTTGGATCGGGAGCTACATGATCGTGCCGCTGACCGGGTTTTCGTTCGTCGGCAAACGGCTGGCCCACCTTTCGCGCCGCACCGGCTCGGTTACGGTGCCCGACTTGTTTCGCGGCCGCTTCGACAGCCCCACCGTCGGTCTCGTCTGCAGCTTGATGATCTTGTTTTTCCTGACGTTCATGCTCATCGCCCAATTCAAAGCCGGGGCGATCGTGATGAGCCTCGCCTGGCCGGGCGCCGCCGAGTCGACGATGACGCTCGCCGAAGACGCCGGCATCGCGCTGGATCGGCAGTATTATATCGGGCTGACGATCTTCGCCGTCGTCGTCGTCGGTTACACGCTTTTCGGCGGCTTCCTCGCCAGCGTGTGGACCGATCTCTTCCAAAGCGTGCTCATGGCGATCGGCGTGATGATCCTGGTCGCGCTTTCGCTGAAGGCGGCCGGCGGTTTCGAAAATGCAAGTAAAGACGCCGCCGCCAAGCTCGATCAAGTTGCCGCCAAGGCGAAGGCCGACGTGCAAAGCTTCGAAAGTCGTATCGCTTCCGGCGGCGAACCTCTTACCGACGTGGAAGAGAAGCGGTATAAGCACGCGCAAGTCGCGGAAAAGTATTCCGGCGCGGGCTTCGTTACCGGCCCCGGCATGGGACGCGATTTCCTGCCGCTCGGCTTGGCCTGTTCGTTCTTCGTCGTGTGGATTTGGGGCGGTGTTTCGTCGCCGGCGAGCGTCCTACGCGTCATGGCCACCAAGAGCACCGCCACGCTCCGGCGCAGCATCGTCGTGCTCTCCATTTACAACTTGTTCATCTACCTGCCGCTGATCGTCGTTTGTATCTGTGCGCGGTCGTTGATGCCCGATCTGTCGGAGCCTGACACCGTCATTCCGCGGATGGCGTTGAACATGACGAAAGGGATATTCGGCGGCACGTTCATCTCGGGCCTGATCCTGGCCGCCCCGTTCGGCGCCGTGATGGCGACCGTTAGTTGCTACCTCGTCGTACTTTCCTCGGGTCTCGTGCGCGACGTTTACCAACGCTTCGTCAACCCGGATGCCAACGATCACGACATCCGCCGCATGACCTACTACGCGATGATCGGCGTCGGCCTCGTGGCATTGGGCGCGAACCTCAACCCGCCGAAGTACCTGCAGGCCTTGGTGGTGTTCTGCACCTCCGGCCAGACGGGAGCCCTGTTCGCGCCGATCGTCATGGCCTGCTACTGGCGTCGCGCCACAAAAGAGGGCGTGCTGGCCGCGATGGGCTCCGGCGCGTTGGTGGTACTCATTCTCTACGGCATCGGCTTTTCCGGCTACGCCCAAGAAATCGGCCCGACCACGGCGTTCCGCCCGTATTTTCTGCTGGGGCTCGAGCCGATCGTTTGGGCGATTGCCGTGTCAGGCATTGTCGGAATCGTCGTAAGCTGCCTCACTCCGAAGCCGAGTGAAGAGCTTGTGGCGCGGATGTTCGACGTGGACCCTGCAATCGGTCGCTAGTTTACGCGCCGTTCGGCATTTATCGTTAGCCCAACACGTTCTTTAGAAACCGCTGAGTTCGCTCCGTTTCCGGGCGGTCGATTACTTGTTCCGGCGGGCCTTCTTCCACGATCTTGCCCTCGGCAAGCACCATTACGCGATCAGCGGCCCGTCGGGCGAAGCCGATTTCGTGCGTGACCATCAAGAGCGTGAGGCCGTCATCGCGCAAGTCTTCTAGTACGTCGAGCACCTCGTGTTTCAATTCCGGATCGAGCGCGCTGGTGATCTCGTCGCACAGCAGCACCCGCGGTTCCATCGCCAGCGCACGAGCGATGGCCACGCGTTGTTTCTGGCCGCCCGATAGTTGCGATGGAAAATGATCGCAACGCTGGCCGAGACCGACGCGCGTCAGCAGTTCGCGGGCTTGAGTTTCCGCCGCCGCACGCGATTTGCCGGCCACCTGCTGCGGCGCCTCCATCACGTTGCCGAGCGCCGTGAGGTGCGGAAACAGCTGAAAGTCTTGAAACACCATGCCGACGGTCCGCCGCACGGCTTGCAGCGTCTCGCGGTCGCTCTCCTGGCCCGGGCGAAAGCGATATTCGCCGACGCGTATCTCGCCGCCGTCGATGCTGTTCAAGCCGTTGATCGAGCGCAAGAGCGTCGACTTTCCGCCGCCGCTCGGGCCGATCATCGCCGTAATCTGCCCTCGGCCGAATCGCGCGGAGATGCCGTCGAGAATGGTCTTGTCGTGGTACCGCTTCACGACCTTCGTGAGTTCGACCAAATACTCGGGGGCGCCGTTGTTTGAAATCGCCGCTTCGCTCATTTGTGCCCCACGCTCCAGCGCTCTTCGAGATAGCGGGCCAGATGCCCGAGCGGCACCGACATGGCAAGGTAGAGCGCCGCCGTTACGGCGCCGATTTCCACAAACTGCAAACTCGACCGCGCCAGTATCGAATACTGATTTGTTAGTTCGACGATCGCGATCACGCTCACGAGGCTCGTGTCTTTAAACATGGCCACGAAGTCGTTGGTCATCGGACCGAGTGCCGTGCGAAACGCTTGTGGGAAAATCACGCGACGAAACGCGGTGACTTCCGTCATTCCCAGGGCCTGCGCCGCTTCCCACTGTCCGCGCGGCACCGCCAGGATGGAACTGCGATAGATTTCCGCCTCGAACGCCGCGTAGTTCAGGCCGAAGCCGATGATCGCCGCCTGCCAAGATGAGAGCGCGAAACCGACGTACGGCACGTGCGCCCAGCCGAAGTATAGAAACGTGAGCAGCAGTAAAAGAGGAGTACCCCGAAAGAACTCAACATATCCCAACGCCAACATTCGCACCGGCTTCGGGCCGTAGAGTCGACAAACCGCGACGGCGAGGCCGACTACCATTGCCACGGCCATACTCAGGCAACTAAGCAACACGGTGATGCCCGCCGACTTCAACAACAGCGGTGCGTAGGCTGAAAACGGCCATCGTTGCACGGCAGTCGCGGAATCGCTGGCACCGCTCGTTTCCTCTTTGCTCCGGAGTCCGGCAGCTTCCTCCGGTCGGTCGGCGGAAGCGAGTTCAAACTGATCGACGTTCCAGAGTTTCCACTTGGAATAGATTTCGCGAATCCGGCCGGATCGCATCATTTCGCCGAGCGCTTCATCAATTGCCGCGGCGAGGTCGCCGTCGACGGGGCGCAAGCCGATGCCGTAGAAGCCGGCGCCAACGCGATCACCGACGAACTTAAAGCGTTTGTCGTTACCGGCGTTGTAGACGGCGATCGGCAAGTCGAGCAGCACCGCATCGACGCGGCGAATGGCCAAGTCTTCATACGGCTCAATCTGTCCCTCGAACGCCGAGATCTTCGTGGCGCCGAGTTTCGTAAGAAACCGATTCGCCGCACTTCCGGAGAGTGTGGCGATCGGACGGTCCTTGCAGTCTTCGACGGAACGGATGTTTGCTTCGTCGGCGCGTACTGTGAGTTGTTGCGAGTAAACGTAATACGGACGTGAAAAGATCATTGCCGTGCGATTCTCGGCGGTGATCTCCAGGCCGCTGACGATCAGATCGAAGTCTTTCTTTTCCAACCCTTGAGGCAAGCTGACCCACTTGTATTGCTTGTATTCTGCTTTGAGGTTGGGGAGATTCAGTTGCTTGCGCAATTCGGCAATCAGACCGTCGACGAGTTCGACTTCAAATCCGATGAGGGCTTGTGTGCCGGGGTCGAAGAATTGGAACGGCGCGCCCCCTTCGGCGTCGCCCCCCCAGCGCAATACGCCGGACGCTAGACGCTGTCGCAATCGCTCATCGCGCGGAGCATCGGCCGAAGCTTCGGTCGGCGAAACGAACAGCCACGCCGATGCCGCGACGAGAATCGCAGCGAATGAGAGCGACCTGCCGTGGGTTCGTGACTGGCTTTCCAAGAGTTCCAAGTTCCATAGGTGCCAAGGAGGGGCATAGCGAAGGCTTCGCTCGCTTGCCCGTGCCGCGGTGTCAGTGTATGACAATGCCGCGGTTTGGCAACGATTTTGTTCGTCGGCCGCCCGCCCTGATACGCCGCTGCCACACAAGATGCACCGCCATGCGCCCGCAGACGATCGTCATTCGCGCCGAGAATGCCCCGATCGAGGAGTTTGATTGGGGAACGCTGCAATGGATTGTGAACGGCCGGCGCGCGCCGGGCTCGGAGCAGACGTTCGGCGTGTCGACCATCCGGCCGGGCCGGCGTAATCCGCTGCACTACCATCCAAATTGCGAAGAGATTCTCTACGTCGTGAGCGGCCGCTGCGAGCATAGTTACGACGGCGCCGTCGCGCCGCTGGCCGCCGGCGAGACGATTGTGATTCCGGCCGGCGTGAAGCACAATCTAGTGAACACGGGCGACGTCG
>CAZWDN010000161.1:0-11727 GCA_964633125.1 uncultured Pirellula sp.
CGTACGCGCATTTTCGACGCCCTGCACGCCCTGACGATCGTCGATCCGCATACGCATATCAATCCGCATGCTCCGGCATCGACGACGTTGGTCGATATTCTCGGCTATCACTACTACACCGAACTGGCCCACTCGGCCGGCATGCCGAAGGCGCAGATTGAAGAGCCGGGCCTCGACCCGCGCGAAAAGACGCGTCGGATCATCTCGGGCCTGGGGCCGATTGAAAACACAATTCAATACAGTTGGTTCATCGAGATCGCGCGCGAATTCTTCGGCTTACAGGAAGAACTCGTCACGACCAAGAATTGGGAAGGGCTTTACGACGCGGCGCTGAAGAAGATGCAGTCGCCCGATTGGGCCGGCCAGGTGCTGAAGCAGAGCAAGCTGGAAGCGGTGTTTCTCACCAACGACTTTGACGATCCGCTCGAAGATTTCGATACGAAGACTTACGTGCCGTGTTTGCGGACGGACGATTTGGTATTTCACCTCGGCAAGCCGGAAGTGCGGGCTCGGTTGGAAAAGGCGACCAAGATTGCGGCCGGCTCGGCGACGAAGCTGCGTGAAGCGATCGGCGTGCTCTTCAAGCATTTCAAAGGCCGCGGTGCTCGGGCCTGTGCGATTTCGCTGCCGCCGGACTTCGCACCGATGCGCGTGGAAGCGGCAGCGGCGGAAGCTGCTTTACAGGCGGTGCTCAAAGACGGCGTCAACGCGCCCGCTGAGCGTCGTCGCGATCTATCCAACTTCGTTTTCTGGACGCTGGCCGAGTATTGCGTCGATTTCAAGTTGCCGTTCGATCTGATGATCGGCGTGAATCGGGCCGTGTATCCCACGGGCGTGTTCCAAGGAATGGACCTGTACGACAGCCGGGTGTCGCTGATTCAATACAAAGAGCTGTTCAACGCCTTCCCGCAGGTGACATTCCCGATCTCGGTGCTTTCGAGCTTTACGAACCAGGAACTGGCCAGCTACGCGTGGATTTTCCCGAACGTGGCGACCAACGGCCATTGGTGGTATTCGAACACGCCGACGTTCATCGAGCACGATTCGGCGGCTCGCATGGAAGCCGTGCCGCGCACGAAGCAAGTCGGGTACTACAGCGACATGTATAAGCTGGAGTTCGCGCTGCCGAAGTTCGCGATGTACAAGCGGATTCTCGCGAAGATCCTTGCCGAGCGCTATGTCGTCGACCGCGGTTGGAGCGAGGAACGCGCCGTGGCCTTCGGCACGGAAATCCTCCGCGACAATACGCGGCGGATTTTTTATAAGGACGAATAGGAGCTACGCGGCAGCGCGGCTTACAGAGCCGCCGCGGTTCTCTTGAAAGCCGACGTCGTACTTGTCGCCGCTCACCGTAAGTTGGAACGTGGTCTTACGCTGCGAGTCGAACAGGTAGGAGAATCGCCGCACCGCGGCTTCCGGGTCTTCCGCGTAGGCTCGCTGAAAGGCCATGGCTTCGTCGGCGGCGCGGAGAAAATCCGCTTTCGCATTCACCTCGAGGAAATCGTCGCGCAGGCTCGGGCTGTCGATGAAGAGTTGTTCGATTTGCGCCTTTTGCGGATGGTCGCCCGCGACGCGCACCATTCCTTCGGCGTCGGTTTGCAATTGAAACGGCGTCGATTTATCAATGCCGGCCTTGGCCATCGCGACTTCCAATCGGCTTTCCAGCCCTGCGAGCTTTTGCTCGTAATCGCGCCGCATGTCGGCGACTTCGATCGGTTTGGCGTCCCATTGCAGAAGTTCGGCCGTGCGCGCCGCTTGCTTGCCGCGCGCTACCGGGGATAGCGATAGTTCGTCGCCGTCGGCATTCGCGGCATCGTCGACGGTCGTCGAAGTAGCCGCATTCGCGAGATCGAGTAAACGGCGCGACGCGGTTTGCACGGCGCCGGTTTGCCCCAGAATCTTCATGCCCGCCCTCAAAGCGATTGTTCGACGATATTCAACGGGCGGCGGTTACGCCGCCCCTGAGTTCGTCATCGACCTGAAGGGTGGGGAAAGATCAACCGATTGTGAAGGTTGTAGCGCCCGGCTCGCCGGCATTGCGCGCGGCGCTTGCACTCGCTCCGGAATCCGACTTCGCGGCTTGGTCTACCAACCATTGCGAACCGATGCGCGGGTCGGACAAGCTCGGCAGCATGTCGAGGAAGGCTCGCCGGTAGTTGGGATACACGGTTTCCGATTCGCCGGCTTCGTCCGCCAGCACGCCCGTGAATTGCGGCAGCGAGTGTTGCGGCATCGAGGCGTAGGCGTGATGCACTCCGTGGTAGCCGATGTTGAACATCGTAAACGTGTAGAGCTTGCCGAGCGGATCAATATGCACGACGGAACGCGATAGGCCCGCCGGCGTGGTGCCCATCAGGCCCATGTGTTCGATGTATTTGCGCAGCGCATACATGCTGCCGGTGACGAGCGCCGGCAGCACGTAGAGCCAAAGCAGTAGGTTCCACGTGCCGAGCCACGCCGTGGCGGCAATCATCAATCCCCAGAATCCGATCATGGACGCGAGTTCCCAGCGTATGCGTCGTCTGGCGTAGGCCGAGTGAATCGGCGACGAATTGCGCGCAAACGCCGTCCAGAAGAGTGCGGCATCGTAGAACATGCCGAAGCAGAGTTCACAAAGCGCCGCCCCGCGGCGCAGCCAGCGCGGAGTCGCGATGTCGACAAACGGCCAGAGTTGTTCGTCCTTCTCCGTGCCCAAATAGGCGTGGTGCGTGCTGTGTACGTTGCGAAACAGCGACAAACCGTTCAGGTGAAAGTTGCCGATTAGGATCCCGACGGTTTCATTAAGCCAGCGCGGCGGACAAAGTACGCCGTGGGCCGCCTCGTGAAACGCCATCAACTGCGAATGCATGAAATGCGCGGCGAGCACGACGCCCACGACGGCGAGCCAGTAATTACTTTGCGTGACCGACCAATACGTCAGCCCTTCCGCCGCGAACAGGCAGCCGGTGAAAAGAAGCCAAAGCCGAAAAGTCGTCCAGTTTGGTCGATGGGCTTCAATCAACAGTTCCTTCGATGGATCAAACATGGCGCGCGAATTCCCCTTACGCTGCGACCCAAACCCCTATGTCGTATGCTAACGCAAGTCGCGCGTTGCGAAATAGTTCGATTAGGTCGGCGGAGGTTTTTGTGACGCGCGACGTCGAAGGGACGGAATCGCGAGTCATTGAGACGACGCACGCGACGGCGCGAGGGTCGAACTTCGATCAGTCGTGAGTCGGTTGCGGCGTCAGGGATTCGCCAATCGGCAAGGTTTTCCCGGCCTGCGGCGGTTTTCTTGCCCGGCCGCGAAACGCCGGGTATGCTGATACGAACCCGCCTTCCCTCCTTCCGCCCGTTCTCCACACTCGCTCGTTTTACGGAGCCCCGACATGAGTCGTTTCGGTCGTCGTCGTTTTCTCGAAGGTTCGATGTTTGCCGCGGCCGCAGCCGTCGGCGCCGGACCGGTGGTCAACCTCTATGCCGACGACAAGCAAAGCGGCGGCCCGAACGATCGGCTGAACACGGCCATCGTCGGCGTCAACGGCCGCGGCAATAGCCACATCGCCGGCTTCGGCAATCGCAAAGATACGCCGATCACTTGGATCGTCGATTGCGACACGGCCGTCGGTCAGAAGAAAGTCGAGTCGATCGCCAAGAAGCAAGGCTTCGCGCCGAAGTTCACGACCGACATCCGCGAGATGCTGGAAGATAAAGAAGTCGATATTGTCAGCATCGCGACGCCGAATCATTGGCACTCGCTCGGCGCGATTTGGGCCATTCAGGCAGGCAAGGACGTCTACGTCGAAAAGCCGGTCAGCCACAACGTGAGCGAAGGTCGTCGCGTCGTCGAAGCCGCGCGGAAGTACAACAAGATCTGTCAGACCGGCACACAATGCCGTTCGATGCCCGGCTCGCAGCAAGGGATCGAATACGTGAAGTCGGGGAAGATCGGCGATGTGAAGATCGCCCGCGGCCTTTGCTACAAGACGCGTAAGTCGATCGGCCCGCGCGGCACGTACGAAGTGCCCGCCTCGGTCGACTATAACCTGTGGGCAGGTCCGGCGCCGATGGACCCGCTGACCCGACCGAAGTTTCACTATGATTGGCACTGGCAGTGGCAGGCCGGCAACGGCGACTTGGGGAACCAAGGCATCCACCAAGTCGACGTCGCTCGTTGGGGCCTCGGCGTGAATGAACTTTGCAAAGGCGTGATGAGTTACGGCGGCCGCGTCGGCTATGAAGACGCCGGCGAAACCGCCAACACGCAAGTCTGCCAATTCGACTACGGCGATAAGCAACTCATCTTCGAAGTCCGCGGGCTCAATACCGACACCTATCGCGGCGCGAAGGTCGGCAACGTCTTCCACGGCACTACCGGCTACGTCGTGCTCACGAGCTATGATTCCGGCGCCGCCTTCGATCTCGAAGGAAACAAGGTCGCCGAGTTTAAGGGAAAGGGCGATCAGGCCCACTTCGACAACTTCATCAACGCCGTGCGCAGCCGTAATTACAAGGAACTCACGGCCGACATTGAAGAAGGTCACCTCTCGAGCGCGTTGTGCCACCTCGGCAATATCTCGCTCCGGCTCGGTTCGATGACGCCGATTTCCGACGTGAAAGCCAAGCTCACGGGCGAAGCCAACATCGAGACGAACGAGCGCTTTACGAAGCACTTGGAAGAGAACAACGTGTCGCCGGGTACGGAGATTCTCTGCGGCGTCGCCCTGACGCTCGATCCGAAGACGGAGAAGTTCGTAAACAACTCGCAAGCCGACGCCATGCTGACCCGCGAATATCGGGCTCCGTTCGTCGTCCCGGCAGCGGGACAAGTGTAAGCGACTACTTCGTCAATCGAAGTTGAACTACGGCAAAACCTAAAAAGCCCCCGGCCGTCGGCCGGGGGCTTTTTGTTGCGCAAATCGCTACGACGCCATTCCGCTCGCTTGCAACAGTGCCGCGTGTACGGCAAGGTCGTGCTCGGCGGAATAATCCGGCTGCTTCTCGCCGCGCACCACGGCGGCAAATTCGCGTAGGTCGCGAATCTGCAGTACGGCGGCCGGAATGTTATGCCGTTCCCATGTCCTCGCGGCGCCGTTCAACACGTCGAGCGGTTGCACGGCGTTGTTCGCGAGGTGGCCGCTGCCGAGGTGCGGAATGACGATCGCTCCCTCGGTGCCGTAAACTTCGATCCGCCGTTGGTCGGGCGTTATTTCGAGGGCCGGAACTTCGATGATTCCGACGGCTTGCTCAAAGCCGAAGATCGCAACGCCGTTGTCGATGAAATTGCCGGCTCGTGTCGGGTGGTGGTGCCCGAGCAGGCTCTTGATTTCGCGCGGAGCGCCGAGCATCGAACACATGAAGTCGATGGTGTGCCCGGCCATTTCAAAAAAAATGCCGCCGGAGTATTGGCCGAGAGTTTCGACATGCTCTTCGTACAGCGGCAAGTCTTTCGGCAATCGGGCGCGAAATTCGTAGACGTGTCCCAGGTCGCCTCGTCGCACGCGTCGGAGCATCTCTTCGACGGCCGACATGTAGCGAAACAGGTAGGCCAATTGAAGGTGCACGCCGCTTTCGCGCGCCAGAGCAAACGTTGCTTGCGCTTCGGCCAACGTCGTGCCTGCCGGTTTTTCGACAAGCGCCGGTAGCTTCCGTTCCAACGCACAGCGCGCATGCGCGAGATTTTCGGCGACGATTCCTTCGACGACCACGCCGTCGAGTCGCTCGGCGAAGACTTCGTCGAGCGTTTCGTAAACCTTCACATTCGGGAGGATGCCGGCCCATTCGAGCTTCCGACGTTCGGCGAGCGTCAGATCGGGATCCCAACAGCAGACGAGCTCGAATTCCTCGGGATGCGCCGCGATTTGCCGAGCCATGCCCGGAGCATGCGGATGCCAAAGGCCGAGCATGGCGAGGCGGAAAGGCATGGAAGAGAGGGGGGGAAGGCGGAAGGGGGAGGGGGGAAAGCCGGACGGTAGTACTACTATTTGACGTCGAGCATTCTTTCCAGCGCGGCGAGCGACCAGCGCGTGGTTTCGTCGTCGACGCGGACGACGTTCACAGGCGTGCCGGCTTCGAGATTCTCCAGGCTCCAGCATAGGTGGGCCAAGTCGATGCGGTACATCGTCGCGCACATGCAGACGAACGGCGAGAGAAAGTGGATCTCTTGCTCGGGATGTTCCTTCTTCAGCCGGTTCACGAGATGGAGCTCGGTGCCGATAACCCACTTCGTGCCGGGAGGCGCCGCTTCGACTTCGCGAATGATCTTGCCGGTCGAACCGAACACGTCGGCCATCGCCACGACGTCGCGGGCGCACTCCGGATGTACGAGCACCTTGATGCCGGGATACTTGCTGCGAAAGAGTTCGACGTGTTCCGGCTTAAACACGGCATGCACACTGCAATGCCCCTGCCAGAGCAAGACCTTGGAATTGCGAATGGCTTCGGCCGTGTTGCCGCCGAGTTCTTCGGCATGTGGATTCCATACCGGCATCTGCGTGAGCGGCACGCCCATGCCGAAGGCCGTGTTGCGCCCGAGGTGTTGATCGGGGAAGAAAAGCACCCGGCTGCGTCGCGCAAAGGCCCATTTCAATACTGCGGCGGCATTGCTCGACGTGCAGACGATGCCGCCATGCCGACCGCAGAACGCTTTGAGCGAAGCGGCGGAGTTGATGTAGGTGACCGGCGTGATGTCGGAAGTGTCGATGATCTCGCCGAGCTCGCTCCAGGCGCTTTCAACCTGTTCGATCCCCGCCATATCGGCCATGGAGCAGCCGGCCGCCATGTCGGGCAGGACGACCGGCACGCGCAACCCGTTTCGTTCGGCGAGGCGCTCGGGGCGATTGACGAGCATGTCGGCCGTTTCGGCCATGAAGTGGACGCCGCAAAACGCAATCTGCCGGCACTCGGTATTCGCGGCCGCCATTTGGCTCAGTTGATAGCTGTCGCCGGTGAGGTCGGCCAGTGCGATCACTTCGTCTTGCTGGTAGTGGTGCCCGAGGATGAGCAGCTGCTTGCCCATGCGGGCTTTGACGGCCCGGATGCGCTCGGTCAAGACGGCATTGTCCAGCGAGCGATACGGCTTCAACTCGGAGCTTGGCTGCTTGGCTTCCAACTCAACAACGGACATTGCGGCAAACCTTCCAAGGATACGTATGTGCTCTGCGCCATGATGCGGCGCGCGTGGAAGCAGGCCGGATCGATCACTGCGTCAATTATAGTCGCTCGGTGCCGGCGGGGCCGGCGGGGTGGTACGGGTTAGGAAAACCTTGCGTTCTCGGCAAAGTATCCGACCTGTGACGTCCGATGAACAATCGATAGCGCACGGACGCGCGAAAGTCCCGCCGAGGAGCCGGCAACGCATGCCCGAACTCAATTCGTCGATCACAGCGGAGGTGCACGCCGCCTGCAAGGCCGGTGCGAGCGAGCTTGCGCAAGGGCTCGGCCGAATCTTCGGCGCCGATCCGACCGTCGAAGTCGGCGAGCCGGGATCGCTATCGACCGACGCCTTGGCCCCGGAACTTTCTGGGCCGGGACTTGTCGTGTTGCTCTCCGTCGGGGCGGCTTCGGCCGTTGCCGTATTGCCCGAGTCGAGCGGACTACTTCCGGATTGGTACGGCGCGCCCGATCCCACCGGCGTCAGTAAGCTCGCGACGTTTGCGCAGGAAGCGAGCCTGCTGCTGCTGCCCGAATCGCTCATGGCGGAAGAATTCCGCTGCCAACGCGTCGATAATGTCGCGGCGGCCTTGCGTCGTGCCGGTCCGGCCGCGGACGCGACCTTGCTGCCGATCGCACTGAAGGCCGCCGACGATCGCAGCGCGACGCTGTACTTGATGTTTCCGTTTACGGCGGGCGACCAACTATTTGCGGCGAACGAGACCGCGCAGGCGAACGTCGCGGCGCAACCTTCGAGCGCCCCTGCGTCTGCGGAGGAACCGCCGCGCGAGAAGCCCGCCGGCGTGCTACGAGGAGAAGCCGCGGCCAAGGCGGCCGCCGCAAGCTCGACGGCCGCCGCACCGGCTCGTCCTACGCACACGCTCGGCGATTTGCCGAGTTATACAAAGAGCCTGTTGCGGATTAAGGTTCCCGTGATGGTGACGCTTGCTTCCAAAAAGCATCAGGTCTCCACGATTCTCGAAATCGGCCCCGGCACGATTCTGCAATTCAAAAAATCGTGCGATCAACTGCTCGAACTCGAAGTGAACGGCCACGCGATCGGCGTCGGCGAAGCGGTCAAGGTCGGCGAGAAATTCGGCCTTCGCGTGACCTCGCTGACGCTTCCCGGCGAGCGTTTTACTCCGTTGGGAAAAGCCTCTTAGCGTAGCATTTCCGGCTGTTCGCCCCCTGGTCGCCGCTGCGCCGCAGTCGGTAGACTGGAATTCCGTGGTAGGCTGCGTCGTCGCGAACCCGCGTACACGGCTAATGTCGTAAACAGTGCCGGAGTCGGGAAGCCGCTTGTTATCGCTTGATACTTAATTGAGCCGTCGATGATTCTGCTGATCGATAATTATGATTCGTTCACCTACAACCTCGTGCAGCGGTTGGGAGAGATTGATCCCGGCGTGCAACTCGAGGTGCATCGCAACGACCAGATCACAGTCGATGAAATCGCCGCGCGCAAGCCGAGCCGGATCATCGTTTCGCCCGGTCCGTGTACGCCGAAGGAAGCCGGCGTTTCCTGCGACGTCATTCAGCGGTTCTACAAGGAAATGCCGATTCTCGGCGTTTGTCTCGGGCACCAGTCCATCGGCTATTCGTTCGGGGCCGAGATCGTTCGCGCGAAACGTTTGATGCACGGCAAGACCGACCTCATCTCGCACGACGGCCGGGGAATCTTTACCGGAATCGAGAGCCCGATGCAGGCCACGCGTTATCACAGCTTAGTGATTCGCCCCGGCACGCTGCATGCCGACTTTGAAGAATGCGCTTGGGCCGACGGCCCAGACGGCGTAAAAGAAATCATGGGCGTGCGGCACAAGAAGTTTCCGTTGCACGGCGTGCAATTTCATCCGGAGAGCTTCCTCACGACTCACGGCATCGAAATGCTGAAGACGTTCCTCACGATGTGAACACGATGCTCTCCGTCGCCGAAGCGCTGGAACTGATTCGTGCGAACGTGCCTTCGCTCGCGCCACGGCGTGTGGCGCTTGCGGACGCATTCGGCAGCCGACTCGCCGAAACGGTGACGAGCGATGTCGATTCGCCGCCGTACGATAAGTCGGTCGTCGATGGTTATGCGATCCGCTTTGACGATCTACGCGGCGGTCGGGCCGAACTCCGTTTTCTCGAAGAGGTAACGGCCGGAGCTTTGCCGACTTGCGAAGTGCGACCCGGCACGGCGACGCGAATCATGACTGGTGCCCCGCTCCCTGCCGGGGCCGATACAGTCGTGATGGTGGAACGATCGGCGCAACCCTCCGCCGACATCGTGCAACTGGACGATCCGCGAGCCAAGCTCGGGCAAAACATCGTGCGGCGCGGCACGGTCATGCGTAAAGAGGACGTTGTCCTGGCCGCCGGAGCGCAAATTATGCCGGCCGCCGTGGGATTGCTGGCCGAAGCAGGCCGCGGTTCAATATTTGCTTTGCCCCGACCGCGCGTCGCAGTACTTGCAACCGGCAACGAACTTGTGCCGTGCGGCGAGGTGCCGCAGCCCGGTCAGATTCGCAACTCGAACGGTCCGCTGCTCGTTGCGTCGCTGCGGCAGGCGGGCGCCGAAGCCGTTGATCTCGGCATCGCTCGTGACGAACGCACCGCGCTCCGCAATAAGATCGTTCAAGGTCTGGAAGCCGATCTGCTCATTCTTTCCGGCGGCGTTTCGGCCGGGGTGCTTGATCTGGTGCCCGGCGTGTTGGCGGAATTGGGCGTGCGCGAGGTGTTCCACAAGGTGAGCCTCAAGCCGGGTAAGCCGCTCTGGTTCGGCGTTTGGACGTCGCCCGCGGGGATCATGAAACTGGTGTTCGGATTGCCCGGCAATCCGGTGAGTACGCTCGTTTGCTTTGAGCTTTTCGTATATCCATCCATTGTGCGTCTGTCTGGCGCGGCATGGCCCGACGACAGTGAGTTTTTGGCCCGCATTGCCGAGCCGTTCCACCATCGCGGCGATCGGCCGACCTATTGGCCCGCAAGACTCAACTATCGTGCTACCGATGATTGCATGATCGTTTCGCCGCTTCCTTGGCAGGGTTCCGGCGATCTGCGGTCGCTTGCCGGCGCCGATACTCTGATCGGTTTTCCAGCCGGTGAACGTCGTTTCGAATCCGGCGACCAGGTGATGGTTCGCGCGTTGCGCCACGCCCCGTTGTACATGCTTTGATCGAGACCGTTCGGCATTTACAGCCGCCGGCCTCCGACGTACCTTGGCCGGCCTATGAAACGCACCGCCGCCCAAGTCGTCGACCGAGAGTCTGCCGTGCCCCATGCAGGTAGGGCATCGTGGGGAGTGCGCCTGCGCAATGTCGCCGCCGACCGCACTTTGCAGATCGCGCTCTTGGGTTCGGCGCTATTGTTTGCGTCGTTGCCGCCTCTAGGAATGAGTTTGCTGGCGTGGATCGCGCCTGTGCCCTGGTTTTGGTTGGCCCGACAGCGCGAGCTCCCGGGGCGGCGTCCGTATTGCGCGCTTTACACGGCCGGGCTCGCCTTTTGGTTGGCCGTCAACTATTGGCTCTGCATGCCGCATTGGGCCACGAGCTTCGGCTGGATTGCCCTGTGTATCTACCATGCCGTATTGCCGCCGATTGTCGTCGGCTTCGCGCGCGTCGCACGCAGCCGGTTCGGGCTCGGCATCGTCGTTACCGGGCCGGTGCTGTGGGTGGCGTTCGACGAAGCCCGCGCCTACCTCTTCACCGGCTTCAGCATGGCCAGTCTTTGCCATAGTCAGTATCGCGTGCCGTCGGTGATTCAGTTTGCCGACCTTTGCGGTGAGTTCGGCGTCACGTTCTTTCTGACTCTGTTCGCCGCCGGAATAGCCCAGGCGTTGCCGACGCGCGATGATCGCCGCTTTCGATTCGCCCCGCTCCTGGCGTCGGTTGCGGCCGTCGGCATTTTGCTCGGCTACGGCACCGTACGACTGAGGCACGATCCCGATCACTTCGCCCCCGGACCGAAGATCGCTTTGATCCAAGGCTCCATCGACAGCGACTTCAAATACGATCCGACCAAGCCGAAGCTCATTTACGACGACTACGTCGACCTCTCGCGACAGGCCTTGGCCGCCGACCCTTCCATGCAGTTGGTCGTCTGGCCGGAAACGATGTTCCCCTTTCCGTGGATGCTGTTTCGCGACGACGCGGCCCCTCCCGCGGATGCCGACTATACGTTGGCCGACATGCGTGAGCGGGCGGAAAGCTTCCGCAATCTCGTGGCCGCGACGGCCCGCTCGCTCGATCGGCCGTTGCTCTTGGGTATTTCCACCACCATCGTCGGCCCCGGGATCTTCGAAGGTTACAACTCCGCGCTCTTCGTCGACCGTGCGGGAGAGGCCGGCCTGCGGTACGACAAGCAGCATCGGGTGATCTTCGGCGAGTACGTGCCTCTGGCGAAGACGTTTCCCTTCCTTTACAAGTTCACGCCGCTGACCGGCGGCACGGAAGCCGGTACGGAAGCGAAGTCGCTGGAGTTTGCCGGCGCGCGGCTCGCCCCGAGCATTTGCTATGAGACGGCGCTGGCGCGCGTCATCCGTCGCCAGGTTGCGGAGCTGCGCGATCGGGGCGAAGAGCCCGACGTCTTGGTCAACGTCACGAACGACGGCTG
>CAZWDN010000162.1:0-5597 GCA_964633125.1 uncultured Pirellula sp.
CGGCCTAAAACACGACCTTTTCTACGATGACGCATAACTCTTAAATCCGTGGCACTTTTCTATAAGCGACGAGGCATGACGCGCGGCGGACTAAAAGCCGCCGGCGGCCGGCACGCGCATGTTGAGCCGCAACCCCATCGAAGTCAGCTTTTCCGTGACTTCCTTCAGCGTGGTGTCGCCGAAGTTACGCACTTCCAACAACTGATCTTGCGACTTTTGCACGAGGTCGCGAACCGTGTGAATATTTTCCGACTCCAAACAATTCATCGCCCGTACCGAAAGGTTGAGTTCGGCGAGGCTCATGCCCAGCTTCGCTTCGCCCGCGGCGTCGGCCATGACCGGAGCGCCCGAGCGACTTTCGGCGAACACCTGAGCGCCCAATTCGCTGTATTGTACGAACGGATTGAGATGCTTACGCATGATCTTGGCGGCCTCGGTCAGAGCCATTTCCGGACCGATCGAGCCGTTCGTCCAAACTTCCAGCGTGAGCTTATCGTAGTTGGTCTTTTGTCCGACGCGCGTCTCTTCGATTTCGTAGCGCACGCGAACGACCGGACTGTACACGGCATCGACCGGGATGATGCCGATTTCAACGTTCGGGCTGTGCTCCGTGGCGGGCACGTAGCCGCGACCGTTGTCGACGACCATCTCCACATGAAACGGCACGTCCGCGGTGAGCGTGCAGATATGCAGGTTTTTGTTGATCACCTCGACGGTGCCGTCGGTGATGACGTCGGCGCCGGTGACCGGCCCCTTCGTGTTCTTCTCGATCCGGATGACCTTCTCGTTTTCACTGAAGTTCTTCACGACGATCGACTTGATGTTCAAGATCACGTCGGTGACGTCTTCCACGACGCCCGGAATTGTCGTGAACTCATGCTGCGCGCCTTGAATCTTAACGTGCTTGATGGAGCTTCCTTCGAGGCTCGACAACAGCACGCGCCGCAGAGCGTTGCCGACGGTAACGCCGAAGCCGCGCTCAAACGGCTCGGCCACGAACTTGCCGTAGGTCGACGTCAAGCTTTCTCGTTCGCACGTGACCGTGCTCGGTAATTCAAAGCCGCGCCAACGAATACGCATGATTTTTCCCCCGCAAACAATTTCGGCACTATTCATAGCAAACACGGACAACGGCAAACACCGACGACCGCAAACGGAAACAAACTCGAACCTTCGCTTACTTCGAGCACAATTCGACGATCAACTGCGTCTGCACCGGAATCGAAACATCGAACTGCTCCGGCAACCGAGCGACGCGACCTTCCGGAATCGGTCCTTGCAACAACGAGAGGAAGTCGGGGATTTGACGCGTGTTTTCGACCAAGATCGATTGCACGGCCTGCAGGCTCTTCTTGCGGTTCTTGACGCGAATCACGTCGCCGACCTTGACCAAATAGCTCGGAATATCAAGCCGACGGCCGTTGACGGTGATGTGCCCGTGGCAGACGAGCTGGCGAGCTTGCGAACGGCTGGCGCCGAAGCCGAGGCGATGCACGACATTGTCGAGACGGCGCTCGAGCAACGACATGAGCGAATCACCGGTGTTACCGCTCGAACGCGCGGCTTCCGAGTAGTAGGTACGGAATTGGCGCTCGAGCACGCCGTAATAGTGCTTAACCTTTTGCTTCTCACGCAAGTGAATGCCGTAGTCGGTGAGCTTGCCGCGGCGCATGTGCATGCCCGGCACCGCATCACGGCGCTCAATCGCGCACTTCGGCGTGTCGCAGCGGGAGCCCTTCAAAAAGAGCTTCAGGCCTTCTCGGCGGCAGAGACGGCAAACGGATCCAGTCGTACGAGCCATGGTATTTCGATGATCTAAGCTAGGACAAATTAAGGAGATTCAAACGGACGAGAGCGGCGGCAATGCTTGGCGGCGACCACGCGATGCGGCCCCTTCAGGCCGCGACACGCCGGCCGGGCGACTAGACGCGACGCTTCTTCGGCGGACGACAGCCGTTGTGCGGCAGTGGAGTGACGTCTTCGATCGACTTCACGGCAATGCCGACGGCCTGCAATGCGGTGATGGCGCTTTCGCGACCGCTTCCCGGACCCTTGACGCGAACTTCCACTTCTTTCACGCCGAACTTCGCGGCCTTTTCGGCGGCTTGCTGTGCGGCACATTGACCGGCAAACGGCGTACTCTTCCGACTTCCTTTAAAGCCGCTCGTGCCGGCGCTGGCCCAGCACAAAACGTCTCCCTTGGTGTCGGTGATCGTGACGACGGTATTGTTGAACGTCGCCTTGATGTTGACGATGGCCAGCGTGACGTTGCGACGCACCTTGCGGCGCTTGCCGCCCGTCGCCGCACCCGAACCACCTTGCGTTGCTTGCGTATTCAAATCCCGACCCTTAATAACTGACGTTGCTTTGCAATGAAAACCTAGCCGCAACGGAACAACTCGTCATTCCGTCGCCTTGCGACCGCGCCGCCATGCAGTGCCCATCACACCGCGGCGGTCGTCGCACTACTTCATATCCTTGACGCCCTTCTTGCCCGCGACGGTCTTCTTCGGCCCCTTTCGCGTGCGAGCGTTTGTACGCGTACGTTGACCGCGAACCGGCAGGCCGCGGCGATGGCGAATACCGCGATAGCAGGCGATATCCTTCAAGCGGGCGACGTTTTGCGAAATCTGACGACGCAACTGACCTTCGCAGACGTAGTCCTTGTCGAGCAGAGCGGAGATGCGGGCGAGTTCGTCTTCGTGCAATTCGCGAGCGTGCGCCTGCGGGTTGACGCCCGCCTTGCGGCACAACTCCAGCGAGACCTTGTTCCCGACTCCGTAGATGTACGTGAGCGAGATCCAGGTCGGCTTGTCGTTCGGAATGTCCACACCGAGCAAACGAGGCATATCAAACTACTCCCAAAACGCACCGGCGAACCTTTGTCAGCTCGCCTCGATGCAACGGCAATTGATTTAAAGACCAGTAACTTAAAGACCAGCCTCTTAAAGACTAACCCTGACGCTGTTTATGACGCGGATTTTCGCAGACCACGAACAACACGCCGCGGCGTTTGACAAGCTTGCACTTATCGCAAATGCGCTTCACGCTGGCACGAACTTTCATGACGCTCTCTTTTCGTCTTCCGACTGATTCAAAGCACAACAGTATATGGCTAAACCACCGCTCCCCACAAGGGGCCGGAAAGCCAAGTTTTTCGCTCACATTGTCGCGTCCCCGGGCCTGAGCGCCCTCTAAAGAACGACAATCTGCCGGCAACGCCGGCCAAACCTTCCCAGGCCACCCTGACGCCCCAAAACGCATACCGGGCCCCTGCCCACAAGACTGGAGACTCCGCCTGCGGCACAAGCATTAGGCCTGTGCCGCTCCAGCCTCCCCTTTCGACGTCGGCCCTTGGTAGTCGGGCCCGGCCGTCAGGAGGAACGGCCCCTCTTTCGTCATGGCAATCGTATGTTCGAAGTGTGCGCTCGGCTTTCCGTCGTAAGTGACTTGAGTCCAATGATCGGAAAGCGCTTTCACCCGCTTCGTCCCGACGTTCACCATCGGCTCCACGGCAATAACGAGCCCCGGCCGAAGGTCGAAATCGCCGCCGCGCTTGAGCTGCGAGCTAACGAAATTCGGAACCTGCGGATCTTCGTGCAGCTCGCGGCCGATGCCGTGCCCCACGAACGACTCGACGACGTAGAACCCGGCGTCGCGAACGTACCGCTCCATCTCCAACGCAACCTCGCTCCAACGGCTCTTCACCGCCATGAGCTCAATCGCCAAATCCAAGGTCCCTTGCGTCACCTCGAGCAGCTTCCGCGCTTCCGCACTGATCTTTCCGACCGGATACGTGAAGGCGGAGTCGGCGCACCAACCGTTCACCTTGCAACCGGTGTCGACGGTGATGATGTCTCCTTCCTTCAGCTTCCGCGGACCGGGCAGACCGTGAACGACTTCCTCGTTCACCGAAATGCACGTCACGGCCGGAAACGGAACCTTACCCGGATAGCCTTTGAAAAGCGGGACGGCCCCCTGCTCTTCAAAGAACTTTTCTACCGCCGCATCGATCTCCGCCGTGGTGACGCCGGGCTTGATGAGCGCGGCGGCCACTTGGTTGGCTCCCCACACGCAGAGTCCGGCCTGTCGCATCAGGCCGATTTCGCGGGGAGATCGAAGGGTCAACACGTCAGCTTCTCTTTACTTTCTTCAAACCAAGTTCAATTATCGCCAGGCTACGATCGTTGCGCCGAGCCGCGGCGGCGCCGCGATGCTACTCGGTGAGGCCCTTGTAGTTTCGCATCACCAAGTGGCTGTCGATCTTCTGCACCAAATCGACCGCCACGCTCACGGCGATGAGCAAGCTCGTACCACCGTAAAAGCTGGCCAAGGTCGCATCGATATTCGCGAACGACGCCACGATGGTCGGCGCGACGGCCACGACGGCCAAGAACGCGGCGCCCACGTACGTGATGCGCGTCATCACTTTTTCAAGGTAGTCGGCCGTGCGCCGCCCCGGACGATAGCCCGGAATGAACGATCCCCAGCTCTTCAGGTTTTCGGCCATATCTTTCGGATTGAAGGTAACGGCGGTCCAGAAGTAGCAGAAGAAGTAGATCAAGAGCACGAACAGCAGGTTGTGCGTAAACGCATCGTTTTGCGACAGCGCGTCGCTGATGCTCTGCAACCGCGTGCTTTCAAACGTCCTGGCCAACCAGCCGAAGAACAGTGCGGGGAACAGCAGCAAGCTGCTCGCGAAGATGATCGGCATCACGCCGGCCTGATTCACCTTGAGCGGCAGGTATTGACGATTGCCGCCGTAGACCCGGCGCCCGCGCACATGCTTGGCGCTTTGCATCGGAATGCGGCGCTGGCCTTTGAAAATGAAGACGACGCCGAAGACGACGACGATAAACAACCCGGTGAGCAGAATCAATTGATTCGCATCTTCGAGCGCCACCGTGCCGCTGAACAGCGGGCCGAGCAGCTTACGCAACGCTTCCGGCATCCGGGCGAGAATGTTCGCCATAATCAAAAGGCTGATGCCGTTGCCGATGCCGTACTCGTCGATTTGTTCGCCGAGCCACATCAGGAAGATCGTGCCGCACGTCATCGTGAGCACGGTAATCATGTACCAACTAAACGGCAGATGCCCCTCGACGAGCATCGACTTCAATACGTACGTGCCGTTTTCTTGCGTCGGATCGCCGACCAAGTAGCGGACGTAGAACCAGCTTTGGAACAAGCAGAGTACGACGGTCGCATAGCGCGTATATTCGTTGATCTTTTTGCGGCCCGACTCCCCTTCCTTCTGCAATTCCTCGAGCGGCTTCCAAACGCTGGCGAGCAGTTGGAAGATGATCGACGCCGAGATATACGGCATGATGCCGAGGCCGAAAATCGTCGCTTGACTGATCTGCGAGCCGCTAAACATGGCGACTTGCGTGAGAACCTTCTGCAACCCTTCGTTGGCCGTCGAGTTGAGAATGTTGGCCATCTTCGTCGTATCGAAGATCGGCAGCGGAATCCAGAAGCCGATGCGATAAACGGCGAGCAGACCGAGCGTCAAAAGGATCTTCTGACGCAGTTCCGGAATGGTGAAGACGACGCGAAGCTTTTCCCACATGGCGAATGCGATCCGTCTTGGAGGGCTT
>CAZWDN010000162.1:5697-11725 GCA_964633125.1 uncultured Pirellula sp.
CCTTCGAACGCCGGATGCAGCGTCCAACCGGCGAGCTGGCCTTGGCCCTTATGGCCGCGACCGGCGGTCTTGCCGTGGCCCGATCCCGAACCGCGGCCGACGCGCGTCAGCTTCTTGTGTTTCTTAATGCCTTCGTTGACGTCGTGCAAATTCATGACAAGCTCACTCCACGGAGGCGTTCGACGTCTTGGCGCGACCGAAGTTGGCGCAGGGCGTCGAGCGTCGCCTTCACTAAGTTGTGCGGGTTCGTCGAGCCGAAGCTCTTCGTAAGAATGTTGTGGATGCCCGCGGCTTCGCAAACGGCGCGTACCGCGGCTCCGGCGATCACGCCGGTACCGGCGCTGGCCGGAAGCAAAACTACGTGGGCGGCGCCGAAGCGACCTTCGACCAAGTGCGGGATCGTGTGGCCCGTCATGTTCACGTCCATCAACGAGCGGCCCCCTTCGCGGGTCGCCTTCTCGACGGCGGGCGGCACTTCGTTGGCCTTGGCATAGCCGACGCCGACCTTGCCCTTGCCGTTGCCGACGACGACCATGGCGGTAAAGCTGAAGCGACGCCCCCCCTTCACCACGCACGCGCAACGACGGATCTTGACGAGCTTATCGATAAGGTCGGAACGATTGCGATCGCCGCCTTGCGATTGGCCGCGATCACCGCCGCCACGACGACGCTTGTCGTCTCCACCTTGTCCGCCGCGATTGTCGCCGGAAGAACGCCGGCCGCTACCCTGGCTCATGATCGAATCACTTTGCTATTTAACTGCGAAAACCTGCGAACTACTGAAATCTGCAACTGCTCGTCGATCGGCTCTACGGGCCGACTCGACCTAGAACGTTAATCCGCCTTCACGAGCACCTTCGGCCAGCGACGCGACGCGGCCGTGGTACTTGTAGTTGCCGCGATCGAACGCGACTTCTTTGATTCCCGCGGCGACCGCCCGCTCGGCCAGCAACTTGCCGACGGCCTTCGCGGCGTCTTTGTTACCGCCGTAACCCGAGAACGCCTTCTCCATGGTCGAAGCCGAAGCCAACGTCTTGCCCGACTCATCATCGATGATTTGGGCATACATATTGGATCGACTGCGAAACACGGACAGGCGCGGGCGCGTCGAATCGCGCTTGATGCGATTACGCACACGGAAGCTGCGCCGCTTACGGCGAACGTTGATCGTCTTGATTTGGCTCACGGCTACTACTCGTCGAAAATTTCCTGCAACACTCGCCGATCGCTCGGCGCCCGGCCGCTCTCTGGGAAGCGGCGACCGAAGCTCATGTACAACTTACTGCGGCTCTATTTGCTTGCGACACTACTTCGTGACGGCCTTACCGGCCTTGCGGCGTACGACTTCGCCATCATAGCGAATGCCCTTGCCTTTGTACGGTTCCGGCTTGCGAATCGAACGAACTTCGGCGGCGAACTGGCCGACCATCTGCTTATCGATTCCTTGGATAACGATGTGATTCTGGTCCGGGCAGGTGACCTTCAGCCCTTCGGGAATCGGCATATGGATTTCGTTGGCGAAACCGGCACGTACTTGCAGGGTCTTTCCGGCAAGGGCGGCCAGGTATCCGACGCCGACGATTTCCAACTTCTTCTCGTAGCCTTCGCTCACGCCCTTGAGCATGTTGACGACGAGCGCCCGATACAGTCCGTGCATGGCCCGACCTTGGCGCGTTTCTTCGGTGCGGCTGACGACGACGTCGCCCCCTTCGATCGCCAACTTCACTTCGGGGCGGAGCTCTTGGCGGAGCTTGCCTTTCGGACCTTCCACTTGCACGAAGTTGCCGTCGACGGCGACTTTGACGCCGGCCGGAATCTTCGCGGGTTTCTTGCCGATACGAGACATCGTTCCTTTACCTTGCCTCCGCTCCAGCTTGTTCGTCGGACGCCGTCATCAACGTCCGGCGGCTGGGGCGGTTGCGAATCTTGGTTCTATTGTTCTGATCTGATTTGTTCTTGTTGCGTCGGAGGCGCGGACCTCGAACGACTTACGAATCCGTCCGACTACTAGTAGAGCTCGCAGAGCACTTCGCCGCCCACTTGGCGCTGACGTGCTTCGCGGTCGCTCACCACGCCGCGGCTCGTGCTCAGGATGCGGATGCCCTGACCATTGAGAACCGGACGCAACTCACGAGCCGCACTGTAAACACGACGACCGGGAGTGCTGATGCGCTTGATAAAGCGAATCACGCGCTCGCCGTTCGGGCCGTACTTCAAGTGCAGACGGAGTTGCCGTTGCGGCTCGTCTCCGACTTCCTCGAAGTCCCAAATGTAGCCTTCGCGTTTGAGCACTTCGGCCATCCCCTTCTTCACTTTGGAGAGGGGGAGCTCGACGTGCGGGTGCTCCACGCGAACCGCATTACGGATGCGCGTCAACATATCGGCGATAGGGTCGGTCATCATCTGCTTCTATTCCCTCTTACCAGCTCGCCTTGCGCAACCCCGGAATCAAGCCACGGTCGGCCAATTCGCGGAAGTGAATGCGGCAAAGTCCAAACTTGCGATACACCGCACGGGGACGCCCGCACAGCTTGCAACGCGATTCACGCCGACTCGAAAATTTCGGCGTTCGATTGGCCTTCGCAATTTTTGATTTACTAGCCATGCAAATATCCGTCGTTAAAACTTACTCAATTCACGCTCTCAACCGACGCACGGGCGTTAGTTGGAAGCGGACTTCTTGCCGTCGACCTCGTCGACGCGAAACGGCATTCCCAACGCTCGCAGCAACTCACGACCTTCGTCATTGTTGTTCGCCGTGGTGATGAACGCGATGTTCATACCTTGCGTCCGCGAGAACTTGTCGGGATTGATTTCGGGAAACACCACTTGCTCGGTCAACCCGAGGCTGTAGTTGCCGGCGCCGTCGAACGCCTTGGGGTTCAGGCCGCGGAAGTCGCGCACTCGCGGGAGAGCGATCGACACCAACCGGTCCAGAAATTCCCACATGCGCGGGCCGCGCAACGTGACCTTCGCTCCGATATCAAGCCCTTCGCGGAGCTTGAAATTGGAGATGGCGACCCGGCTCTTGCAGGGAGCCGGCTTTTGGCCGGTGATCTGCTGGAGCGCGGCGAGCGCCTCTTCCATGTGCTTCTTTTCCGTGACCGCGCTGCCGACGCCCATGCTGACGACGATCTTCGTGAGCTTCGGCAACGCGTGCGGGTTGGTCCGCTGCAACTTTTCCTTGAGATGCGGCAGGACTTCCTTAATGTACTTTTCTTGCAACCGCGGCATCGCGGGAAGCTCGACGGCGCTTGCCGCGTCGGCTTGCTTGGCGTCTTTTTTCGTGCTCTTGGCGGCCATGGCGGACAACCTACTTACTGAATATTCGACCTAGCGTGTTGTTTGCAAACTCGGCATCGGCGGTCGCCGCGGCGACCGGCAATCAATGCTCTCGCGACTACTTCTTGGCAGCCGCTTTCTTCTTTTTCGGAGGAGCAATCGAGCCCAGCGAGGCGCCGCCGTTGCGGGCAAAGCGTTCCTTGCCGCCGTCGGCCGTCTTACGAACGCCGATGCGGGTCGTTTCACCGTTGGGCGCGACCAACATCACGTTCGAGACGTGAATCGGCGTTTCCATCGAGAGCCGGCCCCCTTGCGGGTTCTTCTGGCTGCGCTTGACGTGCTTGTGCACCTTACTGACGCCTTCGACGACCACGCGGTCCTTGTCGCGGATCACGCGAATGACCTTGCCCGTCTGACCTTTGTCGTCGCCTGCGACCACCTTTACCACGTCACCAACTTTAATACGCATTACACCACCTCCGCCGCGAGGCTGACGATCTTCATGAAGTTCTTATCGCGGAGTTCGCGAGCCACGGCGCCGAAGATACGAGTGCCGCGCGGGTTCTTGTCGTTGTCGATCAACACCAGAGCGTTGGAATCGAAGCGGACGTAGCTGCCGTCGATGCGACGAAGGGGAGCCTTCACGCGAACGACCACGCCCTTAACAACCTGACCCTTCTTGATTTCGCTGCCGGGGATCACGCTCTTGACGCTGCAGACGACGACGTCGCCGATGCTTGCGACGCGACGCCGCGTTCCCCCGAGCACCTTGATGCACATGACCTCTTTGGCGCCGGTGTTGTCGGCGACGGTCAGGCGCGTTTGCATTTGAATCATAGTGGAAACCCAAACCTGCGTACGAATAGCTCGCTTTGTTCAGCAAGCGACGTGTTGTGTATTCTTGTGTTCCGCGTTCTCAATCCGACCTTGTTCTCAATTCGTTCCGGACGTCGCGCCGGCCGCTCGTTAGCTCTTACCGGCCGCCGCGGCAGCCTGTTCGTCCACCGACTTCTCGGCGGCACGCAGGGCGACCAAGTCGACAATCGTGCTCTTACGAACGATGCGAACCAACTTCCAACGCTTCAGCTTGGACATCGGCGGGCACTCGACGATTTCAACCGTGTCGCCGACGTGCGACTCGTTGTTTTCGTCATGCACATGGCAAACGGTCTTGCGATGCAAGATCTTGCCGTACTTGGCATGATGCACGAGGCGCGGGATTTCCACGCGACGGCTCTTGCTCATCTTGTCGGTCTTGACGACGCCGGTTGCAACTCGCTTAGGCATGGCTAACTTCAGTTCTAAACTTGCTTCTGTATTTGTTCGACAATCGTTCAGCCTGCGTGCGGCGACCGTCTCGCGACGTCGCCTCGCCTTCGCTAGCCGCCGGCCTTCTTCAACTCGCGTTGACGAAGCACGGTGTGGATTCGAGCCGCGGTGCGGCGGTTCTTCTTAAGTTCGCTGGGAGCTTCGAGCTTCTCGGTCTGGGCCTTGATCTTCAACCGAAACAGGGTTTCGGTCGTTTCCTTCAAGGTCAACGTGAGCTGCTCGTCGCTCATTTCATGCAGTTCGGCGGCCTTCATCGTACGCATCTCAAACTATCGAGGTTTCGCTGACTTCCCATCACCCGACGGACAAACGACCGACGAGCGACCATCACCCGGCAGACCTACATCGTGCGACGCTTTATGAAACAGACCGATACGGGCATCTTGTGCGCCAAGCGACGGAAGCAAAGCTTCGCGGCCGCTTCCGGCACACCGGCGATTTCGTATAGGACCGTTCCCGGCTTCACCACGGCCGCCCAGTAATCCGGTTCACCCTTACCCTTACCCATACGGGTTTCGAGCGGGATCGACGTGATCGACTTGTGCGGAAACACGCGAACGTACAGACGCCCTTCGCCGCGAAGGTACTGTTGAGCGCTCACACGACCGGCTTCGATCGTTTGCGCGCTAATCCAGCCGCCCTGCGTCGCCTGCAGCCCGAAGTCGCCGAACACAACCCGGTTACCCCGAGTCGCGTTACCTTTTATACGTCCTCTTTGGCTTTTTCGATGTTTGACCCGCTTGGGCATCATCGCCATTGGCGTCGTCCTCGTACATACCTTGGTTGATCCACACTTGCACGCCGATATTACCTTGCGGCGTGCTGGCTTCCGTGAAGCCGTAATCGATCTTGGCTCGCAGCGTCGAAAGCGGCATAGCGCCGGCAATCTGCTTTTCGCGTCGCGCCATTTCGGCTCCGCCCAGGCGGCCAGCCAACTGAATCTTGATGCCCTTGGCGCCCGCTTCCATCGTTTGATCGGTGGAGCGCTTCATCGTGCGGCGGAAGCTCGAACGCTTCGCCAACTGCTCGGCGATGTCCTCGGCGACCAACTGCGCTTGAATTTCCGGGCGACTAACCTCTTCAATTTTGATGTTGATGCGGCGACCGACCAACGCTTGGAGTTCGGCCTGCAGACGCTCGACTTCCTGACCCTTGCGGCCGATGATCACGCCCGGACGCGCGGAGAAGAGAACTACCTTCACTTCGTCGCGGGTGCGCTCAATCTCGACCTTCGGAATCGCGGCGCTCTTAAACTTCTCCTTGATGAACTTCCGAATCTTGAAGTCTTCCAGAAGCAGCTCGCCGAATTCCTTTTTCGAGGCGTACCAACGGCTCTTCCAGCCGATCATGATACCGGTGCGGAAGCCGACGGGATTGACCTTTTGACCCATAACCGATTCCGAAATCTGCGAGTGTG
>CAZWDN010000163.1:0-11662 GCA_964633125.1 uncultured Pirellula sp.
GAACTCGGCCGCTTCTTGAGCCGCCGTGATGCCGAGGCCGGTCACCGCGAACTTCGAGGCGTTGTAGCCGATGCCGCCGAGCATGCCGGCCCGCAGTCCCGAGATGCTGTTGATGTTGACGATCAGGCCGTCGCGGCGTTCGGCCATCTTCGGCAGCGCGGCCCGGAGGCAGTAGAACGAGCCGTAGCAATTGATCTTCATCATCGCATCCCAATCTTCCACCGAGAGCTCGGCGAGCCGACGGCGGGCCGTGTTGGTGCCCGCGCTGTTGACGAGGATGTCGAGCGGTCCAACGTCTTTATGCACTTCGGCGAAGAGCGCTTCAACACTCGGCCAATCGCCGACGTCGACCGTGCGGTAGGTCATGGGGACGGGAGACTTGGTCGCGTCGCACGCGCGTTCGAGCACTTCGGCCCGACGGCCGGCGATGATCACGCGACAGCCGGCCGCCGCGAACGCTTGAGCGATGCCGAGACCGATGCCCGTGCCGCCGCCGGTGATGAGAGCCGTTTTGCCGGAGAGTGTCATGAGGGGACTCAAATGCTGAATGGCTAAATGCTGAACGATCGGACTGCTGACTGCGGAATGCAAATTGAGCAGCGTGCGGAGGAAAGCTTAGCCGCGCCGGACGTGGTGCGACAAGGGGCGCGCTCGCACGGCGAGCAAACGAAAAGTTAGCCGCGATGCGCAGCAGAGCGCGCAAGCGGCATCGACGGGAACGATTGCAAACGGCAATCAACGATCGGACGCGAGCTAGGCGAACAGGCCCGGGATGACGCGGCCTTCGGGCAGCACGAAGTGCGGGCGGTTTTCGCGATCGAGCAGGCGCTGGTTTTGGTCGATGCCCAAGGCGCGGTAGATCGTCGCCGCAACGTCGCCCGGCGTGTTGGCCTCGCTCGTCGGATAGGCGCCGTTGCGATCGGTGGCGCCGATCACGGTGCCGGCCTTCGTGCCGCCGCCGGCGAAGAAAATCGAGCCGGCGGGGCCCCAATGGTCGCGGCCGCCGTTCTTATTGATGCGCGGCGTCCGGCCGAACTCCGTGACGAACACGACCAACGTGCGAGCCAGCAGCCCGCGCTCGTCGAGATCGCCCAGCAGCGCGGCGAAGGCCCGATCCATGCCGGCGACGTGATACGGCCGCTTGGCCATTTCGCAGAGCACCGGATGGTTTTGGCTCGTCGCGTTGTGGTTGTCCCAGAGGTTGCCGTAGTCGGGATCGTAGCCGTAATCGACCATGACGAACCGCGCGCCGGCTTCGACCAAGCGACGGGCCATCAGGCAGCGGCCGCCGATCTTCGTGCGCCCGTAGGCGGCGCGCGTCGCGGCGGATTCGCCGGCGACGTCGAACGCCGTGCGCACTTGCGACGACGCGAGCATTTGGAACGCGTTGCGATAGTGGGCGTCCATATCGACGTAGGCGGTTTCTTGCGCGGCCCGACTTTGTTCGAGGTTGCGAAGTTTGCCTTCGAGCAGCGTGCGCAGCTCGGCACGGGCCGCGAGGCGATCGTAGTTCAACTCTTGGGGGAGTTCGATCGCGGCGGGCTCGAGTTGTTCGTCGATCGTCGCGTTCGGCTGGGCGTAGAGCGGGCCTTTGGTGAAGTCGGGCTCGGCCGGTTCGCGGGCCGCACAAAACGGCGCGTTCTCGCGACCGAGCCAGCCGCCGACGAAGAGGTCGGTCGGCGGAGGTCCGGGGCGCGTGAAGCCGGGCACGGCGATGTAGCCCGGCAGGTTGTTGCGCGGACCTTGAAGATAGGAGACGATGGAGCCGATGTTCGGCTCTTTTTGAATGGCGGCGAGCGAAACCGGCCGGCCGCTGAGGGCGTAGGCCTGGCTCATGAAGTGGTCGTTATTCGTATGCGAATAACTGCGGACGAGCGCGAACTTGTGGGCGATCTTGGCGAGGTTAGGACAGACCTCGGCGAAGTGGACGCCGGGGAGGCTCGTGGCGATGGGGCTCAGCGTGCCGCGGACGTCTTCGGGCGCGTCGGGCTTGGGGTCGAACGACTCGTGATGGGTAACGCCCCCCATCATGTTCAGGAAAATGACGCTATCGGCGGTCGGCGGAACAGCTTCAGAACTCGCGCCCACCGCAGCCTGCGACCACTGCGCATTCACCCACGGTGCGACGGTTGCGGCGGCCGTCAGCGAGCCGACTTTCAGAGCGTCCCGACGGTGAAGGATCCGGTTCCACATGGCCGTCTCGCTGCGGACTGATGCATACCAGGTTACGGGGCGAGGGAACGGACGAAAGCGGTTCATTCCCTCGACAGACTACATCCACTCGCGGATGACGCGGCCTTCGTTGAGCATGACCGGACGGCCGTCGTTGGTCGTAAGCATTGTATGCGGATCGATGCCGATTTTGGTGTAGAGCGTGGCGGCGATGTCTTCGGAGAAGTACTCGTCGTTGACGACGTAGCCCCCTTCTTCGTCGGTGTGTCCGACGACGGAACCGCCGGGAACACCGGCGCCCGCCATGATGGCAAAGCCCGAGGTTGACCAGTGGTCGCGGCCGCTGGCGGAATTGATCTTCGGCGTACGGCCGAAGTCGCTGAGCCAAAGCACCAACGTGCTGTCGAGCAGGCCGCGCTGCTGGAGGTCGATCAGCAGCTCCGGCAACGCTTGGTCGACCGGCGGAATGAGCCGGGTCTTGAGCGAAGTGAAGTTATTGGCGTGGGTGTCCCAGCCGCCGTCGGTGACCGAAACGAAGCGGACGCCCGACTCGATGAGGCGGCGGGCCAAGAGCATGCGCTGGCCGAACGGCGTGCGGCCGTAGCCATCGCGCGTTTTGTCGGTTTCCTTCTCGATTTGGAACGCTTGCTGGGTTTCCTTGGCCGTGATCATGTTGAGCGCGGCCTTGTAGTGTTCGTCGAGCGCGTCGTAAGCGGCCGGCTGCAGATCGACCTTGCGTTGCAAGGCGTCGATCGTGCCGAGCATCGTGCGGCGACGGGAAATTCGGTCCATGTCGACGCCCGGCGGGGGCGTGATGTCGCGCACCGTGAACGCTTTGGCGTTCGGGTCGGCGGGCATTTCAAACGCGCCATGCTCCAAACCGAGGAAGCCGGGCATGCCGCCGCCGAAACGCCGATCGACGTTCGTGCCGAGCTGCACGAACGGAGGCATTGCGGTTTTGAAGCCCTTGAGGCTGCTGACGACCGAGCCGTAGGTTGGATGGTGAATGGCCGGGTTGAACCGGTGGCCGGTCATCACGTATTGATCGGCAATTCCGTGCGAACCGTTGCGCGGGTTCCAGCCCCGAAGCAGGCCGAACCGCTTGGCTTCCTTGGCCATACGCGGCAAGATTTCCGTGAACTTCACGCCGGGCAGCGCGGTATCAATTGCCTTAAACTCGCCACGCACGCTCACCGCGGCATCTGGCTTCGGATCGAAGGTGTCGTGGTGGCTCACGCCGCCCTGCGACCAGATGAGAATGACATTGACGTCTTTCGCCTTCACGCCGGCCTTGGCGGCCTGAGCCCGACGGGCTAGGAACGTCGGTAGCGTAAGCCCGAAACCCGCGAGTCCGCCGACCTGCAAAAAGCTCCGTCGACTCACTCCTTCGCAATCGCGCGTGAGGTGCGGTTGAAGATTGAGCATGGCGATCTCCTGTGCTAGGCGAGAGTCGGCGTACGCGCGTCCTTGTGAGGAGGCGACAACCGCGAACGGGCAGGAAGGTCAGGCGGGGTGCGATTCGGCGGGCGGCGGAACTCGAACCCACCCTCGTAACGACGGGGTTTCTCGCTCCAGCCGGCATTCTAGACCGGTCGTCCGGGGGTAGCAAGATAAATTAGCGACTACCGATGGGTTCTTGTGGTCTCTTCGGCCGACTAGGGGCATCGCGTGAGTCAAAAGACGGCCGTTACGGGTTGTAGCGGATTCCATTCTCCGAAACTCCGCTCCACGCATTAGATCAAATCACAAATGGGTGATGCGGCTAATGCTTTCTACAGATTTCAGATACTCGTTGGATTGTTGTTTTCAGGAAGTCTCTTGGCAACGCGCCGAAAGTTCGACCATAATAAGGATCGGCTTATACGAAAGCCCCCCGCCCGATTCTCGATCCCCCGCCTCGTCGCTTCCCACCTGATCGTTCATTGCCGCCTGGAGGCATTCTCTATGGACTTCGTGCGCCCATTTTTTCGTGTCGGCGTATGCGTGGCAATTGCCGCGACACCTGCCGCCTTGCCGCAGCTCGCTCGAGCCGTCGATTCCGGGAAGCCGGCGATTGTCGCTCCGGCCGACCAACCGTTCGTCGTCGCTCCCAACGAAGTGAAGCTCGTTGGCAAGTTAGCTCGCGCACAACTCCTGGCAACGCAAACTTCAGCCGACGGTAAGACCGGCGAACGATCGCAAGACCTGACTCATGCGGCGGCCTATAGTTCCGATGCGCCAGGCGTCGTGCAGGTAACGAGCCAAGGGCAATTGCTCGCTCAAGGCAACGGCCGGGCAACCGTCACGGTGCGCGTCGGCAAACGTTCCCAATTCGTTAAGGTTGAAGTCGTTGACGCCGACGCGGCCCAGGTCGGCTTCGTCCACGATGTTGCGCCGGTCTTGAGTAAGCTCGGCTGCAATTCCGCCTCCTGTCATGCCAGCCAGCACGGCAAGGGCGGTTTCAAGCTCTCCGTATTCGGCTATGCGCCGGACGAAGACTTCCGCGCCATCGTGCGCGAATGGCAAGGTCGCCGTAGCGACTTACTGGAACCGGAAAAAAGCCTGATCCTCTTGAAGCCGCTGGCCGCTGCACCGCACGGCGGCGGCAAACGGCTGGAAAAAGGTTCGGTTGAGTACCGCACGCTGCTCGCTTGGCTTTCGAGCGGCGCGCCTGCGCCGACGTTAAAAGAATCCAAGATAACGAAGATCGAAGTAACGCCGCGGTCCCGGGTCGGCAAGCTCGGATTCACGCAACAACTTCGCGTGACGGCGACATACGAAAACGGCATGGTCCGCGACGTTACGGCATTGGCCAAGTACGACAGCATGGACGAGGGGTTCGTCAGCGTGACGCCCGGCGGCATGGCTAGGGCCGTCGGAAAGGGGCAAGTGCCGATCGTCGTGCGCTACGAAGGACATGCCGAAGCGACGATCATCACCGTGCCGTACTCCGACAAGATCGAGTTGAAAGAGTGGAAAAACAATAACTTTATCGATGAATTAGCGGCTGCGAAGTTTCGCGAAGTCGGCATCGAGCCGTCCGGTTTGTGTGACGACGCGACATTCGTCCGCCGCGCCTATCTCGACGCCGTCGGTACGCTGCCGACCGTGGCTCAGGCACAGGCCTTCGTCGATTCAAAAGCTCCGAACAAGCGAACAGAGCTCATCGACGCCTTGCTCGGGCTCACGGGCGACCCGACGAAAGATATTCATAATAACGCCTATGCGGCCTACTGGAGTTTGAAGTGGGCCGATCTCATTCGCTCGTCGAGCGACAACGTCGGCGAGCAAGGAATGTGGGCGCTGCACAATTGGATTCAAGATTCGTTCCGGCAGAACAAGCCCTACGACAAGTTCGTACGCGAACTCGTGTTGGCAAAGGGCTCGATCTACATGGACGGGCCGTCGAATTTCTATCGCATCGCCGCCAATCCGCCGGATATGGCCGAGACGACGGCTCAGTTGTTTCTCGGCGTGCGCTTGCAATGCGCTAAGTGCCACCATCATCCGATGGAAAACTACGGACAGGACGACTATTACAGCTTCGCGGCGTTTTTTGCCCGTGTCGGCACGAAAAACAGCTTGGAGTTCGGTCTATTCGGTCGCGAGCAGGTCGTGATGGTGAAGAACACCGGCGACGTTCGTCATCCGAAGTCCGGCGCCGTCATGACGCCGACGCCGCTCGAGGGTAAGCCGGTCGCCGAATCGCTCGATCGCCGACAGCCGCTGGCCGATTGGCTTGCCTCGGCCGAGAACGAGTACTTCGCGCGCAACTTAGTGAACCGCTACATGGGCTATCTCATGGGGCGCGGGCTGGTCGAGCCGATCGACGACTTGCGGGCCACGAACCCGGCTTCGAATCCGCAGTTGCTCGATGCATTGGCCGAGCACTTCGCCAAGTCCGGATTCGACGTCAAGCAACTCCTACGTACGATCATGACTTCGCGCCTGTATCAACTCGACTCGCAACCGACGACCGCCAACGCCGCCGACGATCGGTTCTACAGTCACTACGAAGTGAAGCGCATGGGGGCCGAGACGCTACTCGACGCGATCGATGTCGTGACCGGCTCACAAACTAAGTTTAAGAACATGCCGCTGGGGACGAGGGCAATCGAGTTGCCCGATTCGAACTACCCGGACTACTTCTTAGCGACGTTCGGCAAGCCGCGACGCGTGAGCGTGTGCGAGTGCGAACGCGTGGCGGATGAGAACCTCGCCCAAGCCCTGCACACGCTGAACGGCGACATCCTGGCTGGCAAGATCGCCGACAAGAAGGGGCGTATTGCGACGTTGACGACGGCGAAGAAGTCATACGCCGAAACGATGACAGAGCTCTACATGGCCGCTCTGGCTCGCAAGCCGTCGACGCAAGAACTCGCCGAACTCGAAAAGCTCTTCAAAGAAGCGAAAGACCCCAAGGTCTTTTATGAAGACGTCTTATGGTCGCTATGCAATTCGAAGCAGTTTCTGTTCGTGCATTAATCGTGCGACGCATGACATTACCGATCGGCTAACGCCGACCGTTCGCCTCGGAGAAATCACCTGATGAGTCGTGCTGCGCTTTCGTTAGTCGTGCTGTTGTCGTCCGTTACTTCCGCTCGGGCGCAATCGTCGTATCCCATGTTGATGGACGTATCGCCGTTGGCCGTTCAGGCCGGTGCCGGCGCCGAGCATGTCGTCAGCTCGCGATACAACCTGTTCGGCACGTATCAGGTGATCATCGACGGCGAGGGGGTTGTCGGCGAACCCGTCGCGGAGCCCAAGAAAGACGAACCCAAAAAAGCGGAAGTGAAGAAGGATGACAAGTCGGCGGCAAAAGACGCCAAGCCCGCCGAACCCGTGAAGAAGCCCGAGCAGCCGAGGCACAAGATTCGCTTCTCCGCCGCGCCCGGAGCCGCCCCCGGCGTGCGCGAGTTTCGTTTAGTCACGCCGCAGGGAATTTCCACCGTCGGGCAGTTGCTCGTCGTCCGTGATCCGATCGTTGTGGAAACGGCTAAGAACAATACGGCGGAAGAAGCGACGCCGGTGAAACTACCTGCGGCGGTTTGCGGCGCGGTCGAGGCGAATGAAGACGTCGACTATTTCAAGTTCACGGTCGATGCCGGCAAGACGCTGGTGTTTCACGTTCGTTCGGCGCGCTGTGAAGACAAGATCCATGATCTGCAAACGCACGTCGACCCTATTATCGCGCTCAAGAATTCGGCGGGGGTCGTGCTCGCGGCCAACGACAATTATTTCTTCGGCGATCCTCTTCTTAGCTATACGTTCAAGACTGCCGGTGAGTATTACCTGGAGGTGCGCGACGTGCGTTATCAGGGTAATGCGTATTGGCAATATTGTGTCGAGATTAACGATCGTCCTCTGGTCACCACGGTGATGCCCGCCGTCGTCGAGGCGGGAAAAAAGTCAACCGTGGAGTTGGTCGGCGTCAACCTGTCGGCGGGCGCCCGCGGCGAGATCGAGGTGTCGGCTGATACAAAAGCAGGACCGCAATGGCTCGCACCCAAGTTCGGCAAGGACACTTTGAACCCGGCTCCGGTCGTTGTTAGCCGTACGCCGGTGACTGCGGAAAGTACCGCCGCGAAATCCAGTCCCGAGGCGGCGCAGGATATTGCCGTGCCCGCTACCGTCGCAGGACGCATTGCTGCGCCTGGCGAGGCCGACCGGTATGCTTTCGCCGCGAAGAAGGGCGACATGTTCACGTTCGAAGTTTGCGCCCGACGCGCGCAGTCGAATCTCGATTCGATTCTTTCCATCTACAATGAAAAAGGAGCGCGTCTGGTCGAGAGCGACGACGTGCAAATTCACCGCTGGCAGACGGCCGACTCAATTCTTGAAGGCTGGGTAGCACCGGCGGACGGCAAGTACGTCGTCGAAGTACGCGACCTCCATTTGCGTGGCGGAGCCGAGTTTACCTATGCCCTGAAGCTCTCACGGGCCGAACCGTACTTTCTGCTGCATGCCGACATGGACAAGGTGCTCCTCCCGGGCAACGTCGGAGGCGAGGTCTTCGTGCGGGCCGTCCGTAAGAACGGCTTCACGGGCGAGATTCAACTCAAGGTCGCAGGCTTGCCGAAAGGCGTGCGTGCCGAATGCGGGCGAATTCTTGCCGACGGCCAAGACGGCATCATCCTCTTTTATGCCGAACCGGGGACAAAACCCTTCGCCGCCGAGGTGCAAATCGTCGGCACTGCGGTTCATAAAGCCGCCGACGGCAAGGAAACGCAACTCTCCGCGACGGCGCTCCCCTGGCAAGAAATCTATCAGCCCGGCGGCGGACGCGGGCACTATCCCGTCGATCGCTTCTTCGTTAACGCATGTGATCCGCTCGACGTCCTTTCCGTGAAGGTGTCGCCTGCGGAGATCACGCTTAAGCCGGGCGAGTCGCAGAAGTTTGAAATTACCGTCGAGCGTGCCGCAGGTTTCGACAAAAACCTTACGCTCGACCTGATCTATCGCCATCTGGCCAGCCCGTTCGGCAATAGCCTTCCGGCAGGCGTCACCATCGACGAAAAGAAGAGCAAGACACTGCTTACGGCGAAGGAGAACGCCGGATACATCACGCTCACCGCCGCGAAAGACGCCAAGCCGGTGGAGAGGCAGTTGGTTCCGGTGATGGCCCAGGCATCAATTAACTTCGTGATGAAAATGAGCTACTGCGGCGAACCGCTGCGTGTGACGGTGACGAAGTAATGCCTACGCAACTTACCGGCAAGACGGCGCTCGTGACGGGCGCGGGACGCGGCATCGGGCTCGGTTGTGCCTTGGAGTTGGCTCGCGCGGGAGCCGACGTCGTCGTAAACGATCGTCCCGGCAGCCCCGACTTGGCGGACGCCAAGCGCCGAATCGACGCCCTCGGAGTACGCTGCCTAACGATTGCGGCCGACGCTCACTCACGCGCGGGATGTGAAGAAGTCTTGGCCGCGGCTTTGCAGTTTGCCCCGCGCATCGACATCCTCATAAGCAACCCGGCGCGCAGCAAACGCGCCCCGTTTCTCGATTACGATCCGGGCGACTTCGACACGGTGATCAACGGCACGCTCACAGCCGGCTTCCATATGAGCCAACTCGTCGCGCGACATATGGTCGCCGTGTCGCGTGAACCGCGCGACTCGTGCCAGGGAAAGATGGTCTTCATCTCCAGCGTGCATGCCGAAATGCCGTACGGCCGAAGCGTCGCCTACAACGCGGCCAAGGCCGGCTTAAATCACATGGCGCTCACGATTTCCGCCGAACTGAATAAGCACCGCATCAACGTGAACATCATCGAGCCGGGCTGGATCGACACGCCCGGCGAACGTGAAACTTTCGGCCTCGAGAAAATGAAGGAAGCCGCCGCTAAGCTCCCGTGGGGAAGGCTCGGCCAACCGGAAGACATCGGCCGCGCGGCGACGTTTCTTTGCTCGGACGACGCCGACTACGTCACCGGCACGGTACTCCGCGTCGACGGCGGCTTTGTGCTGAAAGAATGCCGCGGCGATTCGGTTTAGTAGCCGTATTTCTCAATAAACGGCCGCCAACGCGTACTAACTGCTTCGCGATGGGCATCGCTCAGTAGGTAGCGATTCGTTTGGTAATCGGAGTTCCGGGCCAAATACGACTCCACGGCGGGACGGACCGTCTCGTAGTCGCCGAGTTCGAGTTGCCGATAAATCTCGGCCATCCGGGCCGGAGCGTCGGCGACCAAATCTTCGTACCGCACTTCGTAGAGGCGCCCCGGCGGAATCAGACCGCGATCGGCTTCGAAGCTTTCGTAAATCCGCATGAACGTCGTGAGCACGTGCTCCTCGAGGCCCGCGAAGTTCGGCACCTGGAGGCCGTGGGTTTCGTAAAGCCGCCTCCAAAGATGCACGGTCGACGGAAACAACACATACGGATCGCGAACCAAATAGACGAACCGCGCTTCCGGAAAAAGCTCCAAGAGGGTACGCACGCGGGCCGTATGCGGAGGCGATTTAATAATCAGCCGCTTGCGGTGCACGAACGTTACTTTCCGTAGAAAATAGCGCAGCGAATTCTTCCACTTCGTCCGTGCCGCGTCGTCGACGTCTTTCAGCGTGAGAAACTCTTCGTATGCAGGCGGATGATTCGGGAAGGCGATCGTCAGATACGGCGACGGCGTACCGACGTTGCACAACGCGAACTCGTCTTCTTGGGGACGATCCCAGCCCATCGGCATGTTATCCATCGGCCGGCGCGCGGGGAGCAACCAAAAGAAAAGCCGGGTGACCCACCATTTCGAAATCGTGAAATGGTTGGGTGCCATCGCCTGATAGGTGCTCGGCGAAGTGAACTGCGGATCGAGGCCGAGCAGTTCGTGCAGCCAAGTGGTGCCGCTACGCCAGTGGCCCAGCACGATCAACGGGCGCGGGTCGAGCTTCGTGCGACGAATGGCCCAACCGAGGAGCAGCCATTCTAAGAACCACATTCCGGAATTAAGCAAGCTCACCAGCGTGATGAGCACCGCCTTATACGCCAAGCTTGGGCTGACGCGAAACCGGTTGCGGATGAGGAATGCGGCCCACGTGGTGAAGCACATGCCGATCCACATACGCGGCATCCACTTCCGTTCCTTCTTCGCAGCCGCCTGCTTGCCGGCGGAAAGCGGAGAGACGGACGTCGAAGGTGATGTCGAGGACATGGCGAAGAAAACGGTGGCGCACGGACGACGAAAGACGCCCGCTATCGTACCCGCGCGTGCCGGTTCGCGAAACCGGTCCCGCTAGCGTTGTATGTTGCCCGCGGCGGGAGGAAAGCGATTTGCCACGGCCGTAAGTGCGGCCGACATTTCGAGAGCGACGTCGCGTGACGCTTGCAAACCGGTGAGGCGTTGGAGCACGACGCCGCCGGGAGCGGCCAGGATCAGCGTCGGATAGGCCCTGACGCGATACTCGTCACAAAGCTTCGGCACGGCGTCGACATCGAGCCTGACGCAAATGAAATCGCCGGACAGCTTCGCCACGACGGGATCCGCCGGCAACTCGCCGACCATCCGTTGCGTATGCGTGCACCATTGAGCGCCAAAGAAGAGAAACAACGGCTTCCCTTCCCGGCGGGCCGAGGCCAACGCGGCGTCATAGTCCGTAAGAAACGCGATGCCGGCGGGAGGTGAAGGCGCCGCGACGACCGCAACGGGCACGGTCGAAGATGCCGCCTGCGGAGCGACTTCGCGAACCAACGGACGCGAAAGCTCCGTCTCGCTCGACGCCTGACCGCAACCGATCGACGCGAGGAGTACGAGCAGCGTGAATGACGCGAACCGTCGGGGCATCGTTGAACGCGATACTGAGGAAGTCTAACAAGGCAAGACCGGCGGACGACAATTTGCCGCCGCGCGGTTGATCGTCCTGCGGCGACGGGCAACTTAAAACAAATCGATTTGGGTCGGGGAAGAGGAACTGGGGTAGTGCGACCACTGCATGCAGCCGGCGAGAGGCCGGCAGCATCGCTTTCAGATGCGCCTGCCGGCACGACACGCCGGCGTAGCGAGAGAGTTTGACCTGGACAC
>CAZWDN010000164.1:0-9184 GCA_964633125.1 uncultured Pirellula sp.
AACCCCAAAACCCACAAGGGGTGCGTACATAACGCGACTTATGTACGCACGCGGAGATCAAGAATCGACGTAAGTCGCGCAGGCGAACACCGACTTACGTCGGTTTCGCAGCCAAGGGCTTATCCGATCCCAGCGTGATCAATTCCTTCTTGTCCGCCGCGTCGCGGGCCTTGAGCACGATCTCCGTCATCGCGTAGGCGTCTTCTTTCGGAAACCGGCAGGGCGTCCCGTCGACCACCGAGTGGAGGAAGTCGACGAACATATTCTCGCTCGGGCCGGGGTCGATCTGGTACGTCGTCTTCTTCGCCGTCGTCAGCAAGATGTGGTTCCAGGCCTGCTGCGTTTCGATCACGCCGTCGCCTCCGGCGATCCGGAGTCGATCGTCGCCGTGCGTCGCATAGGTTTCCGGCAGCAGATAATCGAGCCGGGCGGTGCCGGTCGCGCCGTTGCCGTAGCGCACGAGCACGGAAGCCGTATCTTCGCTTTCGTCGAATTCCGGCGAGGCGACGTTGGCATGGAAGGCCGCCAAGTGCGTGAAGTCGAGCCCGGGCACCCAGCGCATGAGGTCGAGCGCGTGGACGCCGATGTAGGGAATCGTGCCGCCGAGCCGCTTGCGCGAGGTTTCCCATTCGTCGCGTTCTTCCAGTCGATACGATTTCTGGCAGGTGACGAGGCCGACCGTGCCGATGTCGCCCTTCTTCACCAGCTCGCGCATCGTGCGGTATTTCGCTTCGTAGCGCATCCGCAGGAGCATCGTCAGCTTCACTTTCGCGTCGTCGACCGCCTTGCGCACGCGCGCTAAATCTTCGAGCGTCGTGGCCAGCGGCTTCTCGGCGCAGATGTGCACGCCGTTGCCGGCCAGCTTGATAAGTTGCCCGGCTCGCAGCACGTTTTCATCGGCGACGACGCAAACGTCCATCTCCGTGTGTTCGACGAGATGCTGCCAATGTTGATACTGCTCGGCTTTCTCGGCGAGCGGCTGCTTTTTGCAAAACTTAGCGACCTCGTCCTTGTCGTAATCGCTCACGGCGACGATGCGAGCCCCTTTCCATTGGGCCGCCCCCTTCATGCAGTCGCTGACGTGCCCGCGCAAACCGATGATGCCGATGCGCATGATTCCGCCTCTGTTCTTTAAGTGCAGAACTCCTAGATCTTCATCGCCTGTTCGAATTGCAGCTTGGTCCACGTCGGACGAATTTCTTCAAACGGCGTTTCTCGCGGCGTGCTGCCGCTCAGCGCGGCGACGGCGGCCGCCGCGCCGGCCGCTTCGCCCAGCGCCACGGAGTTGCCCGTAACGCGGTAGCTGGAGTGCGAAATGAAATCGCCGCTGATGCACCGCCCGGCCAGCAATAAGCCGTCGACGTCTTTCGCCACCAGCGCGCGATACGGAATATCGTACGGGTGCGACTTCACCGGCTTCGCTTCGATCCCCTTGGTCTTCGTCGGATCGGTCGAGTGGACGTCGATGCCGAACGTCACGCGGCAGACGGCGTCTTTGTGCCGCACGCCGACGGCCAGGTCGTTCATCGTCACTTCGTAGAGCCCGCGAATGCGGCGCCCTTCGCGGACGCCGATCTGTTCGCCGGTCGCCACGATCTTCACACCGCTCCAGACGCCGCCCAGGCCGCGCAGGCCGTTGACGAGTTTGTGCAACTCCGCGCGGGCTCGCATCGTGGCGGCGGTCATCTGGCCGGCGTCCAGCGGCGAGACGCCGTATTCGTGGTTGGCCATCAACGCGAAGAGGTCTTCCCGCAGATGAAACATCGTCGGCTTGGCGTACGACGGCGTATGGCCCCCCTTCTCCATTTCGGCGCGCAGCCGATCTTTCGGCCCGGCCCAACCGCCGGATTCCGCGAGTTCGCGCGTGAACGGCGTGACCTCTTCCGGCTTAATACCGGTGAGCAAGGCCATCAGGCTCATCGGCTGTGCGAGGCCGCCGTCGGGCGAACCGTAATCGAAACCGCAGCCGGCGAGCGCCGCCAAGTCGCCGTCGCCGGTGCAATCGACGAACGTTTTGGCCCGCCACGCCTGCCGGCCCGACTTGCTTTCCGTGACGACGAGTGCGAGCCGGTTCTGCTTGTCCTTCAGCGCCGCGACGACGCGGGTATGCAACTGCACGCGGACGCCGACGGCCGACACCATTTCTTCCAACAGCAACTTCATTTGCTCGACGTCGTACGCCACGCTTCCTTTGTGTTTTTGTGCGAAGCGAGCTTCAAGGTGCCGGACGATTTCGGCCATGAGGCCCGGCTTGTTTGCGTAGTCGAGAATCCAAGTGAGCGCTCCGGCCGTCCAGACGCCGCCGAGGCAGCCGTGTACTTCAAGCAGGCGGACTTTGGCGCCGGCCCGAGCCGCGTTGATGGCCGCGGCAATGCCGGCCGGACCGGCACCGCAGACGATCACGTCACACTCTTCCACGACCGGCACGTCGCGCGCCTCCTCATGAAAGACGCCGGAGGCGAAATCGCCTGCCGTGGGCGTACGGCTCCCAAGCGGCGGCAGGTCTTTGACGTCTGCCGGCGCGGCAGGCGTTGCTTTCGCATCGGCGGCGGCTGCGAACAATTGGGGAGCGGCACCGAGTGCGCCGAAAGCGCCGGCGGCGGCTTGGCCGAAGGCGCGACGTGTGTAACGGGAAGACATAGCGGAGTCTCGCGGATGCGATGGTTGGGCGAATGGAGATGCCCCCAGGGACGGCTGTCCCTGGGCTTTAGAAAGATGGACAAATTGCCGGGGGAAGCAGGCACCGATTGTAAGCGGCGCGGGGTAACGCCTGCAAACACGAACCGCCGGCAAGCGAGAATTGCAGGCCGGCCAAAAACAGCTTGGACATCCGAGCACGCGGCCGGGAGAATGACGGGAGCATCGCCCAACGTAGCGGAGTAACGGTTATGACATGGCCAAGAGTTGTTGTTTGGTTCTTGGTTGCGTGCCTGGGCCTTTTCGTTGCTTACGTCAATTACGTCGAACCTTTCCTTCATAATAGAGGGCGTCGACCGCTCAAGATCGTGGTGGAGATCGGCCAACTACAGACCGCGATGCATTCGTACCAAGAAAAGTACGACGAGTTTCCGCCTTGCTTCGCCGAAGCAAACATCAGCGACCGCAAGGTACGATTCATGCGGCATCTCAAAAAGGCGTTTGATCATTCTTCGTACGGCGACTCCGAACAGGCATTCGATCGATTGAATGAAGAGCTGCAAAAAGGGATCCGCAGTACCCTTCAAGCGTATAATTTCCTTGATGCAGGCGGCGCGATACGAGCGATCGATCTCAATACACTCGACGCGGCCGAATCGCTCGTCTTTTGGCTGGGCGGGTTTCCGACGCCCTATAACGATCAAACGAAAGCCGTGATCGCCAATCGTCGCATCTTTGGATTTCATCGTGATGCAGAAGCTCCAATGCGTCGCGATGCGGCAGGTACGGAAGGGCTCGATCCATTACGCTATCGTACCGAGCCGTTCTATCAGTTCGACGAAACCAGGCTCATCGACATCGACGACGACGGCTGGTTTGAGTATCTGCCGTTTCCGCAAATGGGAGGCGCGATCGTCGCACCGTTCGTATACTTCGACGCGAAGTGCTATGCCGGTTCCGGAACGAAGTCGGACTTGCTAGGAACGGTGCGCTATCCCGCTGACGCCATGCTCGCGAAGGACTTCGGCTTCGCCGTTCCGTACTCTAAGAGCTTCTCCCTTTCGACGAATGCCGTCACATGGCACAACCCGGAGAGTTTTCAGATCGTTTGCAGCGGGCTTGACGGCCTATACGACATTGAGCCGGCGTCCGAAAATCAGCAAAGAGTCGTAGTTCTTCCTGCGGCGACGGCCTATCGCTTGCCTGCGACTAAAGCTGAGTCCGTGAGCGAGGAAGAGAGCGACAATCTGACGAATCTATCGTCCAATACGATTGAAAGCTGGCGCCAAGAGTCAGGGCGTTAGGCGAGCGTCGGAAACTCGCATTGTCGTCGTTAGCGGCGCACGCGGCCGCTCGTCGAGCCGCCCATCAGGGCTTCTACTTCTTCTCGGCTGGAGTAGTTGAAGTCGCCGATGATCGAGTGCTTCAGCGCGCTGGCCGCGACGGCGAACTTCAGGGCTTGTTGGGGGTCGGCATGTTCGGGCGTGTTCAAGGCGAACATCAGGCCTGCGGCGAACGAATCGCCGCCGCCGACGCGGTCGACGATGTCGCGAATTTCGTACGGCTTGTAATTCCCTTCGGCGTCGAGCGGCGCGTAAAGGGCGCGGTCGCCGGCCTTTTCATACAGCATCGCCCCCCAGTTGTTGTGGTCGGCCGAGTAGCTTTCGCGAAGCGTCACGGCGACGCGGCTGATGTTCGGGAAGCGGCGCGTGATCTCGCGGGCCACCTGCAAGTAGCCGGCCGCATTGAGCTTGCCGGCTTCGATGTTGGTGCCGGCCGCGTGGATGTCGAGCACGTCGGCCGAGTCTTCCTCGTTGGCGATGAGCAGATCGACGTACTTGAGCACTTCGCTCATGCACTCGCGGGCCAACATGTTCGGCTTCACGCCGGTGCGCCAGCGCCAGAGCTTCTTGCGATAGTTCAGGTCGCAAGAAACGGTGCAGCCGCGGCGCTTCGCTTCACGCACGACGGCGAGCGTCGCTTCATAGGCCCTTTCACTGAGCGAAGGAGTGATGCCTGTGGCGTGGACCCAACGAATGCCTTCAAAGGCTTTATCGAGCTTGTATTCTTCGGCGCCGGCGAGCGAGATGGCGCTGTAGTCGCGGTCGTAGGTGACGGTGCTGCCGCGCTGGTTGGCCCCGGTTTCGACATAGTACACGCCGAGCCGGCCTTCGGCGCGACGGGCAATCGACGAAGTATCGACGCCGAGCCCGCGCATCGTCGTCACCACGGCGTCGCCGAGCATGTTCTTCGGCAACATCGTCAAGTAGCGGGCCTGCGCGCCGAGCAGCGCGAGCGAGACGCAGCAATTCGCCTCGGCCCCGGCAAACGTGACGTCGACCGAACCTGGGAGAACTTGCGCGAGCCGACGATGACCGGCAGGCGCGATACGCATCATGACTTCGCCGAAACCGAGGAACATGCGAGAACTCAGCTACGAGAACGGGAGAGTAAGCCGTTACTTATAGCTCGCGCGGAGCTTGGCGCTAAGGTCCTTCACCACCTCGGCGTACTGCGGATCGTCGGCGAGGTTTTTCATTTCTTCCGGGTCGGCTTCGTGGTCGTAAAGTTGCAGGCCTTGGCGACCTTCGTCCCATTCGATGTAGCGGAACCGTTCAGTGCGGATGGCGCGGCCGAGGAAGCCTCCCTTGCGCTTCGCCGCCCCGGCGCCGGACTTGGGGGCGTCGCCTGCCGCGGCGGCGGCCTCTTGCTTCTTCTTGCCGGCCTGCTTTTTGGCGCCCGGCTTCTTGGCGGACGCGGCAGCGGCTTTCGGATCGGCGGGCGAATCGGCCGGGGCGTTAATGGCCGGCGACGTCGTGCCGACCGGTACGCCGCGCAACACTTGCGAGAAGGCCGGATGATCCCAGGCGGCGATCGGATCGGCCAAAAGCGGCTTCAGGCTTTCGCCATCGGTCTGCGGGGCCTCGATGTCGCAAAGGTCGGCGAGCGTCGCGTGCAGATCGACGAGTTCGACCGTGCGCGGGCAGGAGCGGCCGTTGGCTTTCGCGCGCGGATCATAAATCAAGAGCGGCACGCGGGCCGATTGTTCCCAGATGCTCTGCTTTTGCCAGAGCCCATGCTCGCTGAGGTGATAACCGTGGTCGCTGTGGAAAACGACGATCGTCTTGTCGGCGAGTTTCAGACGGTCGAGCGCGTCGAGCAGTTTGCCGACCTGCGCGTCCATCAACGAGATGCTCGCATAGTAGGCTTGAATGATTTCGCGGCGAGTCTTGTCGTCGAGCTGATCTTGTTCTTTCTTGTAGCTGCCGAAGGCCGCGGCCGGGTGCATGGCACGATGGTCGGAAGGAACTTCGGCCGGCGTACACTTCTCGAGCGGATAGAGCTTGAAGAAGTTCTTGGTCGCCACGTACGGCGTGTGCGGACGATAGAAGCCGCAGGCCAAGAAGAACGGCTTGTCTTGGTTGGCTTCGAGCAGCTTGATGGTTTCCGCCGCGCCGATGCCGTCGGTCTGATCGGCGTCGGAGCCTTCGACGGCGAGCCAACTGAGTACGCCGCCGAACTGGCCCGGCACCAGCGTGTGGATGCGGTCTTCGACGTCTTTATCGGCCCCGCGAGGGTTTACGACATGCTGCCACGACTTCGGGTCGTCGACGCCGTCGGTGCCGATTTGCGTCGGCACGCCGTAGTGAAACAACTTGCCGACGCGGGCCACGTAGTAGCCGGCCTTTTGAAACGATTGCGGCATCGTTTGCACGTCGGGAATATTGTCGCGGAAGTGGCCGCCGTTGCTCAATTGGCCCGTGTGATCGGGACGCAGGCCGGTGAGAAACGACGACCGGCTCGGCGCGCAGAGCGGATACTGGCAGTAAGCCTTATCGAAGCGAATGCCCTTGGCGGCGAGGCGATCGAGATTCGGCGTCCTCGCGAGCGGATCGCCGTAGCAGGCGAGACGATTGCAAAGGTCGTCGGAAACGACGTAAAGAACGTTCATCTTGTCGGCGGCGTTCGCGGAGAGCGCGGCCGTTAGGACGAACAGCAAGGAGAATCGAAAGTCTTTTAGCATAGAGAGTTCGCGATGACGGTGCTTTTAGGATCTGGGCGATTACTTGTGGGAGGCGAGGATCGCGTCGGCGACGCGGGCGGCGTAGTCTTTGTCGATCTTGCGCATGGCGCGCACGGCGGGGACGAACTCTTCAGCCTGCGGCCCCAGCTCTTCCACGGCCAAGGCCGCGGCGTGGCGCACGGCGGCGTTTTCGCTCGCGAGTCCCTCGAGGTACGCGGGGCGTGCGAGCTTGAGCGACGATTCATCGACCGAGCCGTCGGCTTGGCGACGCAGGTTGATGAGCGATTGGGCCGCGGCGATCCGCACCGGAAGTTCCGAACTGCGCGAAGCGTTCAAGAGCATATCGGCGGCACGCGGCAAATCTTTCCAAGGCCCGCCGAGGAATTCGGCGCAGCGCACGCGAATGGCCGTGAGGCCCGGACCAAAATCGCGCGACGCTTTCACGGCGAGCATGTCGTTGATGATCGACGCCGGATCATGCGACGCGGCCCAATCAGGATCGAATTGGATGCGCCAGAGCGCGTGGATGCGCTGCGCGGCGTTGCGCATATCGGCGTTCTCGCGCCAGCGCGGGCCTTGGCGCAGGAACGATTGCAGCGACGACTCCGGCAAGAAACCGAGGTCATGCACTTCGTCGACCCAGGCTTCGTGCGCGGCGCGGAGCCGCGCGAGGGTCGCCGCATGTTGCGGATCGGCGGCGAGATTGTTCACCTCGTGCGGATCGGCCGAGCAATCGTAGAGTTCTTCCCGCGGCTTTTCCGCGGCCATGAAGGGAAGCTGCGCACCGGTGAGTTTTCCTTCGGCGGAGAGCCGACGGAGTTCCTGCATCGTCGGCATCTCGTTCATGTAGTTGATGTTCTGCGCGTACGGCTTCCACCATTGGTAGTTGCGGATGTATTTGAATTGCTTGTCGCGTACCGAGCGGATCATGTCGACCCGTTCGTCCATGCGGTCGCGCGCGCCGTAGACGTATTCGCGCGGCTGCTCGGGTTGCGCCGCGCCGAGAAACGGCCGCCCTTGCAGGATAGAGGGGATCTCCACGCCGGCAATCGAGAGCGCGGTCGGGGCCAAGTCGACGAACGCGACGAGGTCGTCGCGCACGGCGCCGGGCTTCAGCGTTTCCGACTTCGTCGCGGCGGCGCGAAGCTTTTCGGGCCAGCGAACGATGAGCGGCACATGGACGCTGGAATCGTAGAGCCAGCGCTTGGCGCGCGGCAGGCCCGCGCCGTGGTCGCTGTAGAAGAATACGATCGTGTCGTCGGCCAGGCCGGCCTCTTCAAGTTCCTGGAGCTTATCGGCGACGAGGTAATCCATCGCCGTGATGTTGTCGTAGTACTGGGCGATGTCGTGCCGCACGACCGGCGTGTCCGGGAAGTAAGGCGGCACGGGAGCTTTCGCGGGATCGTGCCGTTGGTCGGCCGTGAGCCGCGCCGTGTTCTTTTCATAGGCCTTCTGCGGAGCGCGGATTTGGCTTTCATGCGTTACGGTGAAATTAAACACCGCGAAGAACGGCTGATCATTGCCGCGGTTTTTCCAGTGGGCCTTGCCGCTGGATTCGTCCCACGCGTCGTCGGGCGCCGTAAAGTTGTAGTCGGTCTTCGAGTTGTTCGTGCAGTAGTAGCCCGCCTCGCGAAGGTATTGCGTGAAGCACTTCACGTCCGTAGGCAGCACGGTTTTCGAACGCATGTGTTGCGAGCCGATCGAGCACGGGTACATGCCCGTGATGATGCCGGAGCGGCTCGGGGCGCAGACGCCGATATGCGTGAAGCAATGCGTGAAGCGGGTTCCTTCGGCGGCCAGTCGATCGATGGTCGGCGAATGCGAATACTTGTCGCCGTAACAGCCGAGGTCGGCGCTCATGTCTTCGCAGGTGAGCCAGAGAATGTTCGGCGGCGCGGCGCTCGCGAGCGAGGCCGGTGCAACGGCCGCGGCGAGCGCGGACAGGACGGCAAAGAGCAATCGCGACGATCGACGAGCAGCGAGCGTCATGGGGCGTGATCTCCGATGCGGCGATGCGAAGGGGGCCGAAGCGGGCGAATTGGAATCAGTTTCCTCAGGCCGGCGGTCCCAATCGTAGACGGGCTCAGGGTGGTTTGCCAGTCGTTCGATCACACATAACTCATTGTTTACGAGAGAGTTCCGTTCGGTATGCCGGCCCGAGGTGTGTGTGCCAAAATGGTCGGAAGAATTCGGTGCGAACGAAAAAATAAACTTCGCATTTGGCGCGTCAGATTAACGTCGAGCTACCGACAACCTCGGATTCGGCTACTCGAATTGCCGTGCCGCCGGACGACCGGAGCACGGGCATTTTCGTACGGATGCCGTCCGAGCTTTTGTTTCTTGTTCCCCTGTCAGTTTCCCCCTAACGTCATTTGGAGTTCTTGGTCATGCGTAAGTTTTTCAGCTACCTGACGGTCGCCGCTTTGGCCCTGGGCATCGCCGCCCCCGCTTTTGCCGCCGACAAGGCGAAGCCGAAGGTTGATCCGGCCGAAGCGTTCAAGAAGATGGACAAGGACAGCGACG
>CAZWDN010000164.1:9284-11561 GCA_964633125.1 uncultured Pirellula sp.
AAGCCGAAGGTTGATCCGGCCGAAGCGTTCAAGAAGATGGACAAGGACAGCGACGGCTCGTTGACCGAAGCAGAACTCGTCGGCAAGAAGACCGGCGAAATGGCCGACAAGGCCAAGGCCATGTTCGCGAAGAAGGACAAGAACAAGGACGGCAAGCTGAGCCTGGAAGAATTCAAGGCCGGCGGCAAGAAGGCCAAGTAAGCTGAGCGACCGATTCGCTTAGTCGAAAATACGAAACGCCGGAGCGCCTGGTGCGCTCCGGCGTTTTTCTTTGGGGTCATCGCGGCTCGTTCGCGATTTCGCCCGATTGTTCTTGTTCTGAATCAGCGAACTAGAACGTCTTGCAGAGCGTGCCGCCGTCGACCAGCAGCACGCTGCCGGTGATGTAGCTGCCCGCGTCGGACGCCAGCAGTAAGGCCGGGCCCGCCAACTCGCGAGGTTCTCCCCAGCGACCGAGGGCCGTGCGGTCGGCGAAGGTTTTTTTCTCCGCGTCGGTAAGCATCTTACCGGGCAGGTCGGTGAGAAACGGCCCCGGCGCGATGCAGTTGCACGTGATGCCGTAAGCGCCGACGTCCTGCGCCGTGGCCTTGCACATGCCGACGAGCGCCGCCTTCGTCGCCGAGTAGGAATTGCGTCCTTCCTTGCTGGCGAGCCCCATGATCGACGAAATATGAATGATGCGACCCCAGCGGCGCTCTTTCATCTGCGGCACCACGGCGCGCGTGAGCACCATCACGCTGTTGAGGTTCAACTCGATGATGCGGTCCCATTCGGCGTCGGTAATGACGTCGATTTGTTGCGGTGTGTTGCCGCCGGCGTTGTTGACGACGATGTCGACCTTGCCGAGACGCTTCGTCGCTTCGGCCGCGAGTTTTGCGACAGCGGCCCGATCGAGCATGTCGGCGGTCGCGTATTCGACGCGCACCTTCAAGCCGCGGCCGATTTCCTCCGCCGCCGAGCGCAGTTCGTCTTCATGACGACTGCTGATAAATACGTCGGCCCCGGCTTCCGCGAACCCGCGGGCCATGGCTTTGCCTAAGCCGCGGCTGCCGCCGGTAATCAACGCCGAACGTCCCTGAAGATTGAATAGCGGACTGCTCATAAGGATGCGACTCTCTAAAAATGGGCGGGCGAAAAGCGGTGAGGAACTTCGACGATCCGGGGGCGCGACCATGCTCGGCAGCTTCGCGCTCGGCACAATCTTGCGGCTCGCGCCGGAGGCTGTCAATCGGGCGAAGGCACACCCGACAAGGCGGATTCCGCAAGCCTCGCAACGACACCTAACCTGATATGCAACGAGCGTTTCCGGCTAACTGTGCGAAGCAGGCCCTTGTGACGCCCGCGAGCTATTGTCACCATATTGCTTTCCCGATACGCAATTTGTTCTGATTGAGAGGATCGCTCGGCCCGAAGCTTCGGGACCGACCAACTACATGGGCGCTTCCCCTGCGCAAGCCGTAGACGCCGTTCAGCCGCATCACGAGGAACACGGTCACGGCCACCATCACCAGAGCTTTTGGCTCGGTGTCATGTGTCTGACGGGCGTCGACTATTTCAGTACGCTCGGCTACCAGCCCTCCATCGCGTTCGAAGCCGCCGGCATCCTGGCGCCGGTGGCGACGGTCGTGCTCGTGCTCGTCACGCTGTTCGGCGCCTTGCCCGTCTATGCGCACGTCGCCGGCGTTTCGCCCAACGGTCAGGGCTCGATCCAAATGCTGGAGCGATTGATGCGGGGCTGGACGGCGAAGATCGTCGTCCTCACGTTGTTGGGCTTCGCCGCCACGGACTTCGTGATTACGAAGACCCTCTCCGCCGCCGACGCCGCCGAACATTTGCTCCATAACCCGCTGTGGGAAAAGCACGGCCCCGCTTGGCTGGCCGAGTGGTCGACCGTCGGACAGCGCATGGCCATCACGATGTTCATGCTCGTGCTGCTAGGCGCCAGCTTCATGCGCGGCTTTAAAGAGGTGATCGGTCTGGCCGTCGGCATCGTCGGCGTTTATTTGCTGCTGAATCTGATCGTGATCGGCAGCGGCCTCTTTTACTTGGCGACCCATCCGGAACGGTTGCAACTTTGGTTCCAGCATCTGATGGCCGGAACGGGGAGTTGGGAGATCGAACACGCCGAGCATTTTCCCTATTTGGATCAGGGGATCTTGTCCATTTTTATCGTGAGCGCCCTGATCTTCCCCAAGCTCGCGCTGGGCTTGAGCGGATTTGAGACCGGCGTCGCCGTGATGCCGCTCATTCGCGGCGACGATGACGACACGCCGCAGC
>CAZWDN010000165.1:0-11528 GCA_964633125.1 uncultured Pirellula sp.
TCACATCCTCGGCGTCTCGGCGGCCGAAGTGGGTGATATGCGGCAACGTCAGGAGATTTACGGCTACCGCGACGGCGGCAGCTGGAAATTCAAGCAAGACGACGTCGAACGCTTGGCGACCGATCGCTCCGGCATGTCTCCTTCGCCGGGCGGCTCCGGCATATTGCCGGTCGATCTCTCCGGTGATGATCAAGACCAAGTGGTGCTCAGCGAATTCGAACTCGGCGACTCGGGGCCCGGCTCCAGCACCGTGATCGGCGGCGGCGCGAAGAAGCCCGACAGCGATTTGAAATTGAACGTCGATTCCGGCCTCGACCTCGCGGGCTCGTCCGACCTGTTCTTGGCCGGCAACTCCGGGCTGTCGCTCGCGGATTCGTCCCCCAGTAATGCGTCCGGCAATAAGAAGTCGGACGGAGCTGATTCGTCGGACGCATCCAACGTGCTCGGCGGCGGCGGTTCGAGCTTGGACATTCTCGGCAGCGACGTACGTCTGGCGGGTGATTCCAACGTGCTCAGCGGTCCGGCGCCGATTCCGGGCGGCTCGATGGCCGCGGGGAAGACGATGCTCACGGCCGAACTCGCCGAGAAGGCCGCGCCCGAGTCGTCGATCAAACTGACGATGCGCGATTCGGAAAGCGTGTTCGGCGATTCCGGCAGCGATGTGACGCACAACGTCGGCGGCAGCGGCATCAACCTGCTCGGCCCCCAAGACAGCGGAATGTTGCTCGACGATTTGGATCTCTCCGGCGCCAGCGGCTTGGCGCAAGCGATCGGCGAAGACTCGGAAATCAAAGGCGACGACGATTTCCTGCTCACGCCTTCCAGCGACGGGGGCGAAGATTCGATGGACAGCGGTTCGCAGGTGATCGCGCTCGACGGCGATTACGGCGATGACGCGACGGCTACGCTGCTCGCCGGCGACGTGCCGGGCTTGAGCGCGGCGCTCGGCAATGAAGGAATGATGATGGGCGCCGGCGCGATGGCCCCCGCCTACGGAACCGTGCCCGACACGCACTTCGGCGTCGGTTCGGTGGTCGGTTTGACGTTGTGCACGATTTTCATGACGCTCACCGGCATCATGATGTACGACATTATCCGCGCAATGTGGAGTTGGGATACGCCGATGTCGGTGAGCAGCACGCTCATGGACATGATCCCCGGCGTGCGTAACTAGCGGCGCGCGAGACGCAGCGAGATGGGCGGCAAGATGCCGTCGTCGTCGCCGCGAGGACATTTCGCGGTGGTGCGGGGTTCGAAAGGAATCGAACGATGCAAGGAAAACTCAACGCCCTGGTCGTCGCGACGCTCGTCGCGCTGCCGTTTTTCAGCGGCTGCGGCTATGTGCCGAAAACGCAATTCAACGCGTGCGAATCGCAATCGCGCATTCTGAGCGAGCAAAGCAAAGCGCAATTGGCCGAGATCGCGAATCTCAAGAGCCATACAAAGAAGCTCGAAGACGATCTGCTCCAGGCCGAAAAGGAACTCGCGGCCGCGCAGCGCGGCACCGACGCCGATCGCAAACGGCTCGCCAATCTGCAAGTCGAACGTGAAAAGGTTCAGGAGCAGGTGAAGGGACTCGTGCGCGGCGCGACGCTTACCGGAATCGTGCCCGTACGCGACGACGAAATCGAACGCCTCATGAAGCAATTTCCGCTCTTGCGCTTCGATGCCGCGACCGGCGCCTACAAACTCGATGCCGAATTGGCGTTTCAAGGGGACGAAGTGCGGATCACGCCGGAATCGCAAAAGCTGCTTAACGAATTTGCCGCCTTGTTTGCGGAGCCGGGCACGCGCGACCTGCGCGTGCTCGTGGTCGGCCGTACCCCGCCGGTCGAGGCCGCGGAAGTGAAAGGCGCGGAACACCGGCTCGGCACCGAACGGGCCCTGGCCGTGGCCGAATACCTGCGCAAGGTGGGCTTACGCGGCGAACAGATCGGCGTCAGCGGGCTCGGCGCGCAAGCCGACGCCGCCGGTAAGACCGCGCCTCCGTCGGCCGCCGGCAAGCCTCGCCGCGTCGACATCTTCGTGATGGGGAAAAAAACGCCGATCGTCGGTTGGGATGATCTGTCCGCCGGCCGCTTCTAGGCGGGGCGATGCCGACTCGCGGTTGTTCAATCGGCGGAAAATACCGCCGCCGGCTTGGGATTCGCCCGCTCGACGAACCGCTCCGCCGCTCCCTATAATACACGGAGCGTTCGAACGCCTCTTGGGGACCAGACGACTCGATTCCTGCCTGAGCTCGTCGCCCCCGCGAACGTCTCACCGGTAAAGCGGAGTTGCCCGTCGACGGAATGTTTCCGCCGCCGCGCCTCCGGACTCGCCGCGCTTCCGGAGTTTCTTGTGATCTTCCGCTTTGCCCGCATTGCGCCGTCCTATTTCCGTTCGATTTTCGGCTTGCGCTCGGGCGCTCGCCGGCTGCTGCCGGGGCTTGCCCTGTGCTTGGCGGTCGGTTGCCGCGAACAGGAACAGATAACGACTCAAATCGAACCGCACCTGACCGGCATGTTCGAGCCGCAGCGCGAGCCCGAATCCGCCCCCGGCCGGCTGATCGGCGTGTTGCTCAACCACGGCGACGAAACGTGGTTCTTCAAAGTCTTGGGCCCTGACGATGCCGTACGCAGGCAAGCTTCGCAAATCAAAGCGTTTCTGATCGGCTTGAAAATCGAAAACGGCGCCCCGCAATGGAAGCTCCCCGACGGTTGGCGCGAACAACGCGACAATCCGAATCGCTACGCGACGCTGCTGCTCGACGAATCCGCGCCGCCGCTGGAGTTGGCCGTTTCGAAGTTCCCCGGCGGGCAAGACGTGGCGGCCAACATCAATCGTTGGCGCGGCCAACTCGGGTTGCCGCCGCAAGAAGCCGCCGAAGCGCTCTTGTCGATCGTCGAACTAAAGACCGCCGCCGGACCGGCGCAGTATGTGGAACTCTCCGGAAGCTACACGCCGGAAGCCGCCGCCATGCCGCCGCTTGCCGGCGGGGCCGGGCCGAGCGCCAAGCCCGGCGTCGGGCCGGTGAAGGAAGAGGCGAAAAACGCGGCACTACCGGCCGGGCATCCGCCGGTAGGCGCCATGCCTGCGGGAGGAGCGCCCGCGGGCAACGCCGGGCCGAAGACCGTCGCCGCCGGACCGGTGCAATACGTCGCGCCGGCCGATTGGGCTTCGTCGCCGCCGTCGCAATTCAATCTTGCCGCGTTCAACGTTACGGAAGGGGCCGAGAAGCTTCGCATCACGATCAGCGATGCCCAAGGGGATCTGCTTTCCAACATCAATCGCTGGCGCGCGCAAGAGCTGAGCCTGCCGCCGATCGACGCGGATCAGCTCCAAACGGCCGTCACGAAGATGAAGGTCGGCGGTCGCGATGCGAGCTTCGTCGAACTCATCGGCTCGGCCAACCCGGGACCGCAGCAAGCGATCTTCGTGGTCGTCGTGCCGCAAGCCTCGGGCAGTTCGTGGTTCTTGAAACTCAAGGGAGACGCGCCGCTGGCGCAGCGTCGCCGTGATCAGTTTGCGCAGTTTCTGGCGACGGTGAAGTTCGCCGATTGACGGTGGTTGAATCGTAGGTCCGAATTCCGAATCACGAAAGTTTCCGTGCAGGCTCCGGTTGTCCTGCGCGGCGGAGAATGAGCGATGGCATTGGATATTGAAGCGCAAGACAAGCCTTACTCGGCGTCCGGCGCTCGCCCCCTTCCGCAATCGAACCTCTGGCCCGCGGTGCGGCGGCTGCTCATGCCGCTGGCTTCGTTGAAGCTCACGGTGGCGCTCTTCTCCGCGGCGATTTTTTTGGTCTTCGCCGGCACGCTGGCGCAGAAGGAAGTCGACGTTTGGGACGTCATTGAATACTGGTTCCGCATCGACGAGCGGAATCTGATCTCGCCCGAGTTTCCCTACTTCCACCCGAGTGAATTGTTCGTTCGTATTCCGCTGCGGATTTTCTGCATCGATCTGTTGTGGCCCTCGTTCATCGGTACGCCGGACGCCGGCGACCTGGGCCTTTGGTTCCCGCGCGGCTGGTTGATCGGCCTGCTGATGGGTATTAACCTGCTGGCCGCCCACACCGTGCGCTTCACCGTGCAAACGCGCGGTGCGCGACTGCTGGCGGGCCTCGGCATATTGGCCCTCGGATGTGTCGCGACGTACGCCGCCATCGAAAGCGGCTCGAGTGAAGGAGGCATCCTCGGCGGCGCCATCTTCAGTTGGGAGACCATCTGGAAACTGTTGCTCGTCGGCCTCGCGGCCTGCGGGTTTCTCTCCGGCGCCTATGCGTTTCTTGCGCCGAGCGATCGCATGTTTCAGCGCATCGGCGCGGGGATCTTCGCCGTCGTCTCGCTTTTGTGCGTGGCCGGAGCGATCTACTACCAGCGCACCGCCGGTCAAGCGTTTCTGCATCCCGAGTCGATGCGCATTCTCTGGCAACTGCTCAAAGGAGGTTGCGCCGGCCTGATTTTGCTCGCCGGCTGCGTGCTCGTCTTCAAGAAGCGCGCCGGCATCGTATTGCTGCACGGCGGCATCGGGCTGATTTTCTTGTACGAAGTGGTCGTCGGCACTTCGCACAAAGAGTCGCAGATGACCATCGTCGAAGGCGAAAGCAGCAATTGGACGCAAGACGTTCATAGTCCGGAACTCGCGGTCATCCTGCCGGGCGCCAACGACGATCTCGTCACGACGATTCCCAAGCGGTTGCTCGGCGAAGGCTCGACCGTGAGCGACGAGCAACTGCCGTTCGATTTCAAGATCGTCAAGTATTACCGCAACGCCAACATTCGGCGTAAGGGTCCGTTTGAGCCGACGCAAGCCACGGCGGGGGCCGGCACGTCGCGCGCCGTCGTCGAACTGCCGCCGAGCGTCGGAGCGAGCGGCGGCGGCGAAGTCGATACGCCGGCCGCGTTCATCGAACTGCTCGACAAGCGTAACGGCGGCAAGAGCGTCGGCACGTATCTCGTGTCGGTGCTCATTAGTTCGCCGCAGCGGCTCCCGATCGTCGACCCGAAGTCGGGAAAGCCGTACGAAATCGCCTTCCGCTTCCGCCGCGAGTACAAGCCGTACACCATCGCGGCCAAGGAAGTACGGGCCGATCATTACGTGGCCAGCAGTCGGCCGAAGAATTACTCGTCGACCGTTCGCGTGCTCGACCCCACGCGTAACATCGATCGCGAAGAGCTCATCCGTATGAACAGCCCGATGCGGTTTGCCGGCGAGACGTTTTATCAAAGCGGCTACAAGGAGATTGAAGGGCACCGCGTGACGACGCTGCAAGTCGTCGACAATGCCGGCTGGATGTTGCCTTATGTTTCCTGCATGATCGTCGGCGTCGGCATGTTGGCGCAATTTGGCGGCGTGCTTTCGCGGTTCTTGGCGCGGCGACGGCAGGCTCCGCTTCGCGATGTCGCAATATCGGAAGCGGCCGCATCCGTCGAGCGCCCGGGCAAACGAGGTAAAGCGAACAAGGCGGCCCGCGCGGCGTCGACGAAGTTTGAAGTCGAGGGGCTCCAACTCGTCGATGAGGCGCGGGCTCCCGGCAGTTGGTGGATGCCCGCGCTGATCGTGGGCCTGATCGTCGTGTTTTTCGGCTACACCGCCCGACCAATGGGCTCCGATGATCGCGGCATGCAACTCGGCGAATTCGCCAAGCTTCCCATCGCGGCCGACGCGCGCGTGAAGCCGTACGACGCGCTGGCTCGCAGCACGCTCGTGTACTTGTCGCAAAAGCAGACGTTTAAGCTCGACCCGTCCGACAAGAACGAACGCGCCAAGCCGGCGATTCGTTGGTTGCTCGACGTGATGGCCGGCGTTCCCGCCGCCGAAGAGTACAAAGTGTTCCGCATCGAGAACGACGACGTCGTCCGCACGCTCGGCATCGAGCCGAACTCCAATCTAAGCTACTCATGGAAGCAGCTCTTCGAGAAGAAGCACCCGGGCAAGGCCGGCGAGAAGGAGTTGTCGGAGCTCGAATACCAGCTGCAGCTCTCGGCCGAGAAGGAACAGCGGAAGGAGACCGGCGCGTTCGAACGCGAGTTGGGCGAGCTGGAATCGCGCATCATGGCGTATCGCTTGCTGCTGTTGGCGTTCGATGATCCGGCCCGGACGTTGTCGTTCGACGCTCAGAAGATTGCCGACGATTCCGACGCCCTGGAACGCAAGGTCCATGAGAACGCGATTCGTCTGCTGGAAATGGTGAGCGACTCGGAGCGGCTCAAGTCCGACGAGCGCAAGCTCGCATTGGCCGTGCATCTTAACGAAGGCAATTGGGAATCGGCCTTCGACGCTCAGTTGCAGCGATTTATTCGTGCGCCCGAGCATAAGCTGGAAGTCGATCTGATGAAGGTCGGCATCGATCGTTTGATGGAGACCGTCGCGGAGATCGCACAGGATCAATCGGTCGACCAAGCCACGATGGCCCGCCTGCAACGCGCGGCGAAGGCGGCGCTGAAGTTTCATGAATTGGTCGAAGCCCGCGACGCCGGGAAAGCGACGCCGGGCCAAGGCGAGCAGAAGTACTTCGCCGTGCTCGACGCCTATCGGGCCGGCGATGCGGCGAAGTTTAATGCGGCCGTCGCCGACTATCACGCGTACGTCAAGAGTTCGCCGCCGGCCGAATACGATCGGACCCGCCGCAACTTGGAAGCCGTGTTGCTCGTGTCCGAACCGTTCTTCTGGTGCTCGTATATCTACATCATCGGCGGCCTGGCGGCCGTGATCGCCTGGTTGGCGATGCCCCGCGGCTTCAATCGCGCGGCGACCTGGATCGTCGCCACGGCGTTCGTTTACCATACCTTCGCACTTATTTTGCGGATGTACGTCACCGAGCGACCGCCGGTCGTTAATCTCTACTCGTCGGCCGTCTTCATCGGTTGGGCGGCCGTGCTCATGGGGCTGATCGTCGACCGCGTCTACCGCAACGGCATCGGCATCATCGTCGCCGCAATTTCCGGCTTCGGCTCGTTGCAGATCGCGCACTTGCTCTCGCGGCAAGGCGATACGATCGAAGCCCTGCAAGCGGTGCTCGATACGCAGTTCTGGCTCACCACGCACGTCGTCTGCATCACCAAGGGCTACTCGGCGACGTTCGTAGCCGGCATCTTGGGCGCCGTCTACATCATCAAAGGCGTACTCACGCCGAGTCTCGACGACAAGCTCTCCAAGGACATCGCCCGGATGATCTACGGCATCTTGTGCTATGCCCTCTTCCTGAGCTTCGTCGGCACCGTGCTCGGCGGGCTTTGGGCCGACGACTCGTGGGGCCGCTTCTGGGGATGGGATCCGAAGGAGAACGGCGCGCTCATTATCGTGCTCTGGAACGCTTTAGTGCTCCACGCCCGCTGGGACGGCATGATTAAGGAACGCGGCCTCGCCGTGCTCGCCGTCGCCGGCAACATCACGACGAGTTGGTCCTGGTTCGGCGTCAACCAACTCGGCGTCGGTCTGCACGCCTACGGGTTCAGCAAAGAGCTCCGCATGTTCCTCACGCTCTTTGTCGTCGGTTCGATGGTCACCATCGTGCTCGGCCTGCTGCCGAAGCAGTTTTGGCTCAGCGGCAAATCGCTGACGAAGCCGGCCTAGCCGTCGTCAACGTACTTGCGGTTCTTCGCCGGTCGGGCCCTTGAGGCGGAGCCGGGGTTGCGGAAGTTGGCCTTGTAGCGCCGCCGGGGCATCGCGGCGCGGGCCCGATTGCGGTAGCGGCAGGATATCGAGCAGCCCACGCGTCGGAGCGGCCAGCGGCACCAGCAGTTCCCGCTCGGGAGCAAGGGCCCGCAATAGATTCGCCGGCGATTGCGGCACGTTCGCCGGAGCGACCCAGTACGCCGTTTCGCGATGCCAGAGCAACGCATCCGGTCGGGCTGCGTTGCGAGGCAGAATGCGCAGGCCGTCGGCGTCGAGCGTGAAATCGAGTTCCAAGCGGTCGAAGAGCAGGGGGGCGTGCGTCGTCGGCACGACGCGCGGGTCGCCGAGCCCGAGGTGTTCGATGGCCGCCGCCACGAGGTCGCCGCTGATTTGTCCCGGGCCCGCCTCCACGGTGCCGCGCATCCGGTCAATGCGTCCGGCCTGCAACTCGGCCCAGGTCACGCGTAGGTCTCCCTGGGCCCATAGTTGCTGCGAGGAGTGTTCGCCGACCAGTCGCTGGAAGTCGACTTGTCGCAGCGTTCCGCTCAACACTCCTTCCCAACCTTGCGGCAGGTGTTTCAGTTTCAGCCGGCCGTCGACCAGGGCCTCCGCGCCCAGGTCCGCCGCGGCAGGCACGAGCGGGGCGAACATCGAACAGGGCAGCGGCGTCGTGCCCGTCGCCAGTTCGACCGTCGTCTCCGCGCCGCTCGCGGCGTTCGTGCGGGCCAACCGTAGCGAAGCCGGCTCGTCGACTCGCGCGCCGCCCCCGACGTCGGCCGGACGGAAGTTGACGAGCAACTGCCGGCCCGACTCCGTGGGACCGACGAGCGCGTCGAAGTGCGTCACGGTTTGCGGGCCCGCGGCCGTGTGCCAAGTGAGTTGATCGAATTCGCAGCGGACCTGTAGTTCGGCGTCGGGCAGTTCGCGCTTCAGCCGACGTTCGAGCGCGGCGAAGAGCCGCGCTCCCTTGTCGGCGAACACTTCCATTTGCGAGGCGGCCAGCGCGAGCCCTTCGGTCGAAGGCTCCGCTTCCAGCCGCGCGGCTTCCAGCACCAGGGCGTCGGTCTCGGGGTCGTAGGCGCGGAAGCCTTCGAGCAGCGTGAGGCCCGGCAGCGGATAGCGGACGGCGTCGAGCGTGACGCGCATGCCGAGAGCCGCGCCGATGCGCTCCGCCGCGGCTTCGCGATGCCCGGCGGTGCGCAACGAGTACGACCACGCGCCGACGGCCGCCGTCGGCAGCAGGCAGACGAGCCAAAACAGCGCGCGTAACAAATCGCGGCGTTGTCGGTCGTGCATGGTCTTGTAAACTCCGCTTCCTTGCGGCCGCTCGTGAATTACCGCTCGCGAGCCATCTTCAAAAACAAGTCGTAGCGCGCCAGCATCTCCGGCAAACTATCGTTGCCGAACTTCTCGCACAGCGCCTCGGCCACGGAGAAGGCGACGACGTTCTCCAAGATCACCCCCGCCGCCGGCACGGCGCAGACGTCGCTTCGCTCGTAGTTGGCCGCTTCGGTTTCCTTGGTCGCCAGGTTCACGCTCTCCAACGCCTTGCGCAACGTGCTGATCGGCTTCTTCGCGGCCCGCACCACGAGCGGCTGCCCGTTGGTCATGCCCGCTTCCAGGCCGCCGGCGTTGTTGGTCGGGCGCGTATAGCCGAGCGTCAGGTTGCCGGCCTGGGCGGCGTCGTAGTGGATCGGGTCGTGCACTTCCGAGCCTCGGCGGCGAGCCGCTTCGAAGCCCATGCCGATCTCCACGCCCTTAATCGCTTGCACGGCCATGACGGCCTGCGCGATCCGGCCGTCGAGCTTGCGGTCCCATTGGGCATGCGTGCCGAGTCCGAAAGGCAACCCTTCGACGCGAATCTCCAACACGCCGCCGAGCGTATCGCCTTCTTTGCCCGTTTGGTCGATGAGCTTTTTGACTTCGTCGTCTTGCTGCGGATTGAGCGAGTAGATTTCGCTGGCGTCGCGCAGGGCTCGCTGTTCGGCGAGCGTGCCGGCCGTCGGTTCCAACCGCACGCCGCCGAGTTCCAGCGTGTAGCCGAACACCTCGATGCCGAACGCCGCCAGCAGTTGCTTGGCCAGCGCGCCGGCGGCCACGCGCACGGTCGTCTCGCGGGCGCTGGCCCTTTCGAGAATGCCGCGGATCGAGCCGAGGTATTTGATCGCGCCGGTCAGATCGCCGTGGCCGGGCCGCGGGCGTTCCAGGTCGTCGAGCCGTTCGAGCTTGTAATCTTTGTTGACGACTTGCAGCGCCACCGGACTGCCGATCGAGCGTCCGTGCCAGATGCCGCTGAGGACGTCGACCCGATCGGTTTCGATCCGTTGCCGGCCGCCGCGACCGTAGCCCCCTTGGCGTCGGGCGAGTTCCCGATCGATCTCGTCGGTGCGTATTTCCACGCCGGCCGGAAACCCGTCGACCAGGGCCAACAGGGCCTTTCCATGACTTTCACCGGCGGTCCAATAACGCAGCATCGCAGACTCAAGAGACTCGGGGCGGTAAGGCGAGGTGCGGTGATGCACCCCTAGGCAAGGTGCACGGCGCACCGTAGAGCCCGTCTATTCTAATTCCGACCTGCCGGCGACGGTAGGTCGATTGCGAGCCGGCGCGGGCGCTGCCGGCAGCGAAAAAAGCCGCCGCGAGTGCCCGTTTTGCAGCCGCTCGCCGCCGACCGCTACCAGCCGAAGGCCTGGCCGGTGAGCCGCTCGAACGCTTCGACGTACTTCGCCCGCGTTTTGAAGACGACGTCGTCGGGCAGCGACGGCGGCGGGCTGTTCTTGTCCCAGCCCGATTGTTCGAGCCAGTCGCGCACGAATTGCTTGTCGTACGACGGCTGACCGTGCCCCGGTTCGTAGAGATCGACCGGCCAGAAACGCGAACTGTCGGGCGTCATCACTTCGTCGATGAGAATCAGGCGTCCGTCGTCGGTGCGGCCCCATTCAAATTTCGTGTCGGCGATGATGATGCCGCGGGCCAGCGCGTATTCCGCGCCGCGGAGGTAAACGTCGATGCTGCGGCGGCGCAGTTCGTCGGCCGTGGCCGTGCCGACCGCGTCGCACATTTGTTGAAACGAAATGTTCTCGTCGTGACCGGTTTCGGCCTTCGTGGCCGGCGTGAAGATCGGCTCCGGCAGACGATCGCTTTCGACCAAGCCGAGCGGCAATGAAATGCCGCAGACCGTGCCGCTGCGTTGGTATTCTTTCCAGCCCGAGCCGGAGAGGTAGCCGCGGACGACGCATTCGACCGGCACGACGTTGGTCTTGCGCACGACCATGCTCCGGCCGGCGAGCGCGGCCAAGTCGGCGCCGATCGGAAGTCCGGCCGCGGCCGGATCGAGCGAAAGCAGGTGGTGGTCGCCCCCCAAGAGCTTGAACCACCAGGCGCTGAGTTGCGTGAGGACGCGCCCTTTGTCGGGAATACGCGTCGGCAGAATCCAATCGAAGGCGCTGATTCGGTCGCTGGCGACCAACAGCAGCCGGTCGCCGAGATCGTACACGTCGCGCACCTTGCCGTGCCGCACGGGCAGCGAAGGAATGGCGACTTCAGGAGCTACGGACGAATGCATCGGAACTGCTCGCGAAAGGGAAGGGGACCGGAGAATAGTGTAACAAAAATGCGGACTGCGGACTGCCGACCGCGGACTGCGGGAAAACGAGAAAAAGCTCGTTAGCCGCGATGCGTAGCGATAGCGAGTCGGCAGCGGGCAGGGGGCGGTCGGCAGGAAAGAGTCTTGTCGCATGTATCCCGCCACTCGCCACTCACCACTCCCTTCGCCGGCCAGGCGCAGACCGCGACGCATCGTAAACAAAAGGTTCCGAAACCAACAAAAAAAGTTCGTGCGTCGGCGTACGGCCTGCCGAGACGCGAAAAAAGTCGGACAACACGGGCGTTCGGACTTCGTCGTGAAGCGACTCGCGTCGCTTCACGCT
>CAZWDN010000166.1:0-11408 GCA_964633125.1 uncultured Pirellula sp.
TCAGCGGAGCGTTGTAAGCGCCGCTGTTCGTGGCGCCGCTCGACGTGTTGGCCGGAGCGTTTACACCGCCCCAAGCCGAGGTGGGCGTGGCACTGGCGCCGGTGTAGCCTGCGCCGGTGGCGGCCGGTGTGCCGTAGCTGCTCGGGTATCGGCCCGGTGTTGCGCCTGAAGCAGACGGAAGCGCGCCGGCGGAAGCAGGCGGCAGGGCGGCATTGTATGCGGCGGGTACTGCGCCGCCGGGAGCCGACGCGTAGGGGTTGGTCATCGTGGCGGCGGGGCCGCCGGCCGGCGTCGCGGCGTAGGGCGAAGCGGCGCCCATGGCGGACGGAGCACCGGCGGTCGACGGACGAGCCGTGGTGCCGTAGCTGTTCGGGTTGTACATGCCGCTCGGCGGAGTGCCCGGCGCGGATGCGGTTGCCGTTGCGGCCGAAGCGCCGGCGGCGTAGGGGTTCGGAGTCGCGGCGCCGTAGCCCATCGTCGCGGGGCCGTAGGGTTCTTTGCTGACCGGCATGCTACCGGCCGCGGACGCGGCGCCGTAGGGGTTCGGCGTTACGGCCCCGGGGGTCGCGGCTCCGTACGAAGCGGGCGTCGCCCCGTAGGAAGGCGCGGCTCCGTAGGACGGTGTCGCAGCGCCCGGCGTCGTCGGCCGTGAAGCCATGGCGTAGGGATTTGCGTTGGGGGCTGCGCCCGGCGTCGCGCTCGGGCCGTAGCTGTTGGCCAGCGGCGACGGCGTTGCTCCGGCCGACGGCATGGCCGGTCCGCCCGCGGCGCCCGGCGTCGCGTTGGCGAGCCCGGTCGGCGGCGTGTTGGAGTAAGTGCTGCCCGGCGGCGTGCCGTTCTTGGCCGTGGAGAACGGCCACATCTTCGGCCAACGGGCGCCGCTCGACGTGCATCCCAAAGAGCACGACGTAAGCAAACAGAAAATCACGAAACGCGCAGGATACGCTCGCATGGCTTGATGCGTCCTTCCGCAAATGCCTCGCTCCAAGCAGAGAGCCGAAGTCGCGACGACCCTGTCGCGCACTTCGTGCCGCACGTGTGGGAGCGAGAAAATGATCTCGACGAACCTGAAGTGTCTCGACGGCCGAGCATCCGTGCTCGTCGCCCGAGAAGTGGCTGGATGTGAACCGCGAGGGCGGCCGAATCGCAAAGTTCGCGGCGGAATGCCGAAGGTTTACGAAACTGCCTCCTCGTGGTGGGGCGGGATATTAGCAGGAGCGCGCGGAGGGTCAATACCAGTTTTAATGCGCCGCGATAAATGCGAAGCCGACGCCCGCGTTTGTAAAAATTGCAACAAGCGGGCGGCGTAAGGAACATGCCGATAGCAAAAAAGCCCGAGGACTTGTTAGTCCTCGGGCTCTTGATGCAGATCGCCTTCGTCGATCGACGAAGTTTACTTCTTCGCGGCGGCGTAGCGCTCGGCTACGGCCTTCCAATTGATGACGTTGAAGAACGCGCCGACATAATCAGGCCGACGGTTCTGATAGTTCAAGTAGTAAGCGTGTTCCCACACGTCGAGGCCTAAGATCGGCGTGTTGCCGTGCATGAGCGGGCTGTCTTGGTTCGGCGTGCTCTCGACGACGAGCTTGCCGTCTTTGTTGACGCTCAGCCAAGCCCAGCCGCTGCCGAAACGCGTGAGGGCCGCCTTGGTGAAATCTTCCTTGAACTTCGCGAAGCCGCCGACATCGCTCGTGATTGCATCGGCCAAAGGTCCGGTCGGTTCGCCGCCGGCGCCGGGGCCCATGATCGTCCAGAAAAGCGAATGGTTGGCGTGGCCGCCGCCGTTGTTGCGCACGACCATGCGAATGTTTTCCGGCACCTTGTCGATGCCCGCGACGAGCGCTTCGATCGATTGGTTGCCGAGATCCGTTCCTTGGATCGCGTTGTTGAGGTTCGTGATGTAGGTCTGATGGTGCTTGCCGTGGTGAATCTCCATCGTCCTCGCATCGATGTGCGGTTCGAGAGCGTTGAAGGCGTACGGCAAGGCGGGCAACGTGTAAGACATGGCGAGAACTCTCCCGGCCGCGCGGCGACCGAATAATTGGCACTAAAACTTAAGAACTGGAAATTCGAGAAAGGGCGGCAATCGACAATCCGGCTGAATTATCGCCGAATTCGGTTCCGCCGCAAGCGGCTCGCATCGCGCCGGTCGGAGAGTTGACGGCCGAGGGTTGAAGAATGTTCAGGCAGGTCTGCGTTCAGCCTGGCGCCGTAACCACATACCCTGAACGACGAACGCCCAATGGCGCCGGTTTACCGTTCGCCTTCTTGCGATACGGCCGGTTGGGCTCCGCCGAATAAGCTGCGGAGACTCTGCCAGAAGCCCCCTTCTTCCTCGGCGACCGCTTCTACGCCGTCGACGTCCGTTGCCATCAAATACGATCGCAAGCTGGCGACCAGCTGTCGGGCCCGTTCCATGGCCGCGACCGTGCGACGTTCGCGCGACTTTACCGGGCTGATCATCGCCGTGATGCGCGTCCGCTTGAACATGGCGCGCGGATTGTTTTCCGGCGCGTACGATTCTTCGTGGAACGCCAAGTCGATAATTAGGCGAATCATGCGATCGCTCTGACGTTTGAAGAGCGGTCCGCCGCGATCGCCGCCGATGCGGAGTTGCACGCGGTTGCGATCCGTGAGCGTGATTTCGGCATGATGATCGGCGACGAAGCCCTTGAGCTTCTCGATATTGCGTTCGAGCGGCGAGTCGCTCGTCATCTCGCGCTTCATCAGCATATTGCCGGCGAGGCGCTTCTTCGAGGTGGCCGTGATGTGCTTATCGTCGCCCGCCGCGGCATCGCCGCCGACGCCGAGCTGGACGACGCGATTGCGGCCCGTTTCTTTGGCCGTAATGAGCGCGCGATCGGCTCGTCGGAGCATGGTTTCCGGCGTGTCGCCGGGCTGAACTTCCGTCACGCCGAAACTGGCCGTGACGCAACGTTGCCCCAGCGATTGGTGTCGTACAAGGCCGAAGGCGACGCGAATTTCCTCCGCGCGCTTGGCGCCGGTCGCGTTGTCGCAGTCGGCGCACAAGAGCACGAATTCTTCGCCGCCGTATCGGGCCACGAGGTCGCCCGAGCGGCAGAACGTTTGCATCAGGTGGGCGATCGCCTTGATGACTTCGTCGCCGGCTTGGTGGCCGTAAGTGTCGTTGATCGTCTTAAAGCGATCGATGTCGGTCATGATCAGAGCGCACGGCCGCTTGGTCTCGCGATGCGCTTTGACGAACTCGGCCTGCACGCGATCGAACTCGGCGCGATTGGCGACTTGCGTGAGCGGGTCGCGCGTCGCCATATCGTGCAGGTTTTGACAGCGTTCTTCCAGCGTGATTTCCTCGGAGACGTCGTGCATCAGGAGCGAAACGCCCACGACCACGCCGTCGGAATCGACGACCGGCACGGCCTGGGCGTCGACGGCGACGATCCTGCCGCCGCGGCCGTTGACGTGCAGGCGGCGCATCCATTGCACGCCGCCGGCCGCCGCTTGCGCCAGCGGACAATCCTTGTCGGCGATCGGCCGTTGCCGTTCGTCGCTCATGCCGATCAGCGACGGAATGAAATTGCGCGAGAGTATGCCGCTGCCGGAAAGACCCGTAAGACGCTCGGCTCCCTCGTTCCATCGCAGCACCTTGCGGTGAGCGTCGACGAAGATCACGGCGTCGTGCATCGAATCGATGAGCCGCTGTTGGAAGAGCGAGTCGAGCGTCGGGATCGGAGCGGCGGCGCCGATTTCGCCGCGCCGCCATTGTTGTTCGATAAATTGCGGACTGAGTTCGCCCAGCCAGCGACGAGCCGCGGCCGATTGCATGGCCATCGGGTCGCGCTCGAAGAGCTTGGCGAAGATCGCGACGAGGTCCGGGTCGAACTGCGTGCCGGCACACCGGAAAAGTTCGTCAAAGGCCCGCTGCGCCGACATCGCGCGGCGGAAGATGTGATCGGTCGTCATCGAATCGAAGGCGTCGGCGACGGCGAGCATGCGCGCGCCGAGCGGCAACTCGTCGCCGTGCAGGTCGCAATGGCCGCGCTTGCCGTCGAACCAACCGCGCGAGTAGCGCACGATGTCGAGCACGCCGTTCGAGGCCGCTGACCCGCGCAGCACTTGTTCCCCCATCAGCCAGTGGCAATCCATGATCGCCGCTTCTTGGGCGTTCAACGGGCCGGGCTTGCAGAGGATCGAATCGAGTACGCCGATTTTGCCGATATCGTGCAGCAGCGCCGCGAGTTCGAGCTCATCGCGCATCAGCGGCGGCAGATCCATCAGTTCGGCCCAGCCGGAGCAGCAAAGCGCGGTCCGCAGGCAGTGTTGCGCCGTCGGTTCGTGCTTCCAACGCAACGCCGTGTAAAGGCTTGAAGCGATGCCGAGCCGCGCCTGCACCAAACTGCTTTCCGTCTCGTACGAATCGACGATCGACGGCGCCGGTGCGCCGTGCGCTTCAGCCGTCAGATCGTCGACCAACGTGGAAAGCTCCGCCAAACGCCCTTCCGCGACGACGCTGAGAGCGTCGACGACCGCCGTCCCGTGGGACGAAGGCGACGTTGGCTTGGTGCGATGGTCCATCGTTAAACAATTCCGGCGCAGAGCAAAGGGTGCTACCGAAACCTAGTTCGCAATGGCGAGTGGGGCAAACCGCACAGCAAATTCCTACGCGCTCGCCGGCATTAACGGCCGGCTTGATCGGCGTATTCGGCAAACTCGTCACAACCGACCCCCTTGCCCGGCCAGGCCGCCGCAGGTTCAATGGCGAACGGTTTTCTTACGACGAATTAACCGTCGCCGACGCTTAACCATGAGCTACCGGCGACTCTCCCCCGGGAGCCCTCCGCGTGAAGTTCATCAGCTATGCGTCCGGCAACGGTTCGCGCGCCGCCGCACTTGTCGACGGTCGCTACGTCGACGTCAACTCCGCCGATTCCACCTTGCCGGTCGCGCTCAAGGATCTCGTCGCGCTCGGGTCCGAGGGCCTCGCTAAGGCCGCTTCCGCCGCGAAGAAGGGGACGCCGCTCGCCGGCGAAGTGCGCGTTCTTGCGCCGATTCCCGATCCGCAGAAAGTGATCTGCGTCGGCCTCAACTATGCCGACCACGCTCGCGAGAGCGGCGTGGAGCCGCCGCCGGAGCCGGTATTCTTTTGCAAGTTTCCCACGGCGATTTGTGCGCACGACGATGTGATCGTGCTGCCGAAGCAAAGCGCGCAGGTCGACTACGAGGCGGAACTCGTCGTCGTTATCGGCAAGGGAGGCAAGGATATTCCGCGTGAGAAGGCGCTGGAGCACGTCGCGGGGTACTGCCCGGGTCACGACGTTTCGGCCCGCGATTGGCAATTGAACAAGCCGGGCAAACAATGGCTGCTCGGCAAAACGTTCGACACGTTCGCCCCCTACGGCCCGACGCTGACGACGCCCGACGAAGTCGGTGATCCGAACAAACTGGGGATTCGTCTGCGCCTGAACGGCGAAACGTTGCAAGACTCCAGCACCGCGCAATTGATTTTTAAGATCGACGAACTGATCGCCTACATCTCGCAGGTGTGCACGCTCGTGCCGGGCGACGTCATCTTCACCGGCACGCCGCCGGGGGTGGGCATGGCCCGCAAGCCGCCGATATTCCTCAAGCCGGGCGACACGGCGGAAGTGGAAATCGAAAAGCTGGGAACGCTGCGCAATAAATGCGTGGGACCGGCTTAAGCCGGTAAGTTCCAATGACCAAGTACCAAATACCAAACAAGAAACTCAAATGAACGAATGACGTCTCGGCGCCGATTCGGTCAATTGTGTTTGTTCATTAATTGGAATTTGGTGCTTGGGCATTGGTCGTTCCGCGATGCAATCGCGGCTCTACAGCATCGCCGCGCGCACGTCGTCCGGCGCCACGTTGCCGACGAGTTCGACGTGCCCGAGTTTGCTCGGGAGCACGAAGCGGAGTTTGCCGTGTTCGACTTTCTTGTCGCGGGCCATTACGCGAAGAACTTCTTCGTGATCGACGTCCGGCACCTCGATCGGCAGGCCCAAGGCGGTGAGCAGTTTGTGTTGGCGATCGACCAATTCGCCGTCGATCCGCCCGAGCCGTTCGGCCAGCCGTGCGGCGCACATCATGCCGATCGACACCGCTTCGCCGTGCAGCAAAGTGTTGTAATTGGTGAGCGTTTCAAAGGCGTGGCAAAACGTGTGGCCGTAGTTGAGCACGGCTCTGAGGCCCGTTTCTTCCCGTTCGTCTTTGCTGACGACCTGTGCCTTGAGCGCGCAGCTTTGGGCGACGATCTCGCGCAGCACGACGGGATCGCGGGCGAGCAGGCCTGCGACGTTTTGTTCCAAGTAGGCGAAGAATTCGGCGTCGAGAATCACTCCGTATTTCACGACCTCGGCCAGGCCGGAGCGGTATTCGCGGAGCGGCAGCGTATCGAGCACGGCCGTATCGATGACGACGCCGATCGGCTGCCAGAAGGCGCCGACCATATTCTTCGCCCCTTCGAGATTGATGCCGACCTTGCCGCCGACGGAGCTATCGACTTGCGCGAGGAGCGTGGTCGGAATCTGGAGGAAGGCGAGCCCGCGGCCGTAGCTCGCGGCGACGAAGCCGGCCAAGTCGCCGATGACGCCGCCGCCGACGGCCGTGATCACCGTGCGCCGGTCGGCGCCGAGATCGAGCAGCTTATTCCACAGACCTTCGAGCACTTCGGCGCACTTCGAGGCTTCGCCCGGATCGACGACGAGCAAGTCGACCAGCATGTCGGCGTCGCTCAGGCTCTCGGCCACGCTCATCGCGTGCCGGTTCTCGACGTTGGCGTCGGTGATGATCACCGAATGCGAAACCTTGCGCCGCGTCATGAGAAAGCGACCGGCGTCGCGCAGGTTGCCCGTGCCGATTTCAATCGCGTAGCTGCGCTCGCCGAGCGCGACGTGCACGATGCGTTGAGGGAGGCTCATGAGAAGGCGAAGGGTGGAAGGGGCGGGGCGGAAGGAGCAACGACACGGGCCGAGATACAGGGCCGCGCCTCCCGCCACCTTCGGCCTGGGTTACTTTACGCGGGCGACGTCGGCTTCGGTGACCGTAATGTCGCGGCAGAAACCGGTGTGCAGGCGCGTGTAATCCAAGTCGGCGGCGTCTTTCGGAGCGGCGTGCAGCTTCGCCTCGATCTGCCCCTTTTCGACGAGCGACAACCCGGCGAACTCGGCGGGCCAAATCGTCTTGGTCTCCACGACAAGCGCTTCACGATACGGATCAAATGCGTTGGCCATCTTCGCAGCGTCTCAACCGGCGGGAAATGCGGAAAATCGAGAGTCTGCCAGTATAACGCCGGGCGCAGGGGGCGTGTAGGGCCGCCCCGTCGGGCGGAATGACCGAGAACTATGCGGCTACTTCGGCGGATTCGGCGCCGGAGGAGGCGAGATCGGCTTCGGATCGGGTGAAGGCGTCGGTTCCGGAGTCGCGGGGGGCGGATCGAGCAGCGTGCGGAGTGCGCCGCGCAACAGCGGCCGGCGCGGTGCCGGAGGCGTAGCAGTGCCCGTGGACGGCGCGTTCGGTGCGGGCGACGGCGGAACTTGTCGATTCTCCATCGACGCCTGCCGTCGCGCACGGAGCGCTTCGAGCACGTCGAGCGCCGTGCCGACGCCGTCGACGATCGTTTCGGCCGTCGTCGGCCCGGTCGGTGTGGCCGTGGCTTTCGGCGTTGCTAGTTCGCGCGGCATTGGTCCCGGCGAGGGCGAGTTCGGCGTTTGCGGTTGCGGAGGTTGCGGCGCCGCGTCCCGCGCGATCATCGGCGCGAGCATTTGCAGCAGCGGCCCGACGGTTTCCGGTCCGACCGGCAGGCCCGTTTGTTCGCTCAGCCCACGTAGTAAGTCGCCGCCGACCGACCCCTTGCCCGACTGCCAATCTTGCGGCAGCTTTTGGAACACGAGTTCTTTCCAGGCCTGGTTGAGCGGCGAGAAATCGACGACCGGCTTGTCGAGGCTGCCGCGAATTTTCACCGGCCATTGTTGCGACGTAACGACGCGCAGCAGCGCCAGGTGACGCTCTTCGGCGTTCGGCGGATGGATGCCGAGCGCCGTGGTGAGGTCGAGCGTCTCGTCGAGGCCGACCGAACCGTGACTGGCGACGTCGACGACGTCGACGACGCTGAAGCGCAGATTCTCATGATGGATGCGGCCGCCGGGCAACATCTTAAACGGCACGGTCGACTCCCGCGCGAGCTGCACCGCGTCGGGAAGTTGCAGGCGGCGGTACAAGTCGCCGATCCACGGCAACGCCTTGATGCTGCCGACGATGTTTTGCACGACGGGGCCGGGCCCGACGTCGACCGTATGCATCGTGAGCCGGCCGGAAAGCTCACCGTTGCCGAAATCGTTCCAGGGGAGTCGCCAATCGTCGAGTTCGATCGTGATGTTGCCCGAGGTTTGCGCGACGTCCGCCAAAACGGGGGCAACGTACTTCAGTACGTCGTTGCAGAGCCCGACGGCCAACGGTTGCCGTGCGACGAGCGTTCCCTTTTCGACGATGAACTCGGCTTTGCCGCTCGGCGTCGTACCTTCGGCACGCACGCCGAGGCCGAGATTGATGCCGGTAATCTCCCATGGTTCGTTCTTCGAGACGCTCCGGCCCCGCACCGTGCCGTCGACGATGCGAATCCGTGCGCCGTAGTGCAACGACTCGGGGAGCTTGGCTCCCGGCTTCTTGAGCGGAGCGAACGCTTCACCGTAGTTCGTGCCGCGGTCGGTGATTTCTAGCGCGGTGACGGGACGTTCGATGCGGAGCGTGCCGATGTCGGTACGATTCCACAACATCTGCCAGAGCGGTCGATCCGATTCGATGCGCTCGACGGTTAACAGCGGTTCGCCGCCGACCGCGGCCGGGCCCGTGCCGGCGGCAATCGGATCGAGACGCAAGCCGGTGATGACGATCGGTCGTAACCAGCCCACGCTGAGCGATTCGACGCTCGCGACGGCATGGATGTCGCCCGTCAGCCGGCGGAGCAGTGCCGACCGCAACGCCGGGCTCCACGACACCAGCGAAGGAGCTGCGGCGACGACCAGCACGAGGCCGACCGCCGTGAGCAAGATGACTCGTCGCAACCAACGACGGCGCGGACGAGCGGCGGCAGGAGATGCCGAAGGGGTAGCGTTCATAACGCACATTGTAGGCCGCCGCTCCGCCGGCTGCAGTAGGCGGTGCAGATGTTAGGCGGTAGTAATCGGAACCAACGCCTCAGGCCGCATTTCCGCGACGAAGTCACGGACTACATTACGTCCCCGGCTTGGCTTTGGTTCTCACCACCGGTAGCACTTTCAGGTCGGCCGAACCCATGGCAAAGGCCTTCGCTCCTTCGACGTAAACCCTCACGTGGCAATCTCCTTTGATCGTCGCCGGCACCGGAATTCGTCTTTCCAACTTTCCTGAGGGAATCTCGATCGTCTCGCCGGCCAGTCGGGTATCGTTCGCTTCCGCGTAGGCCTCGGCGTAATTCTGCATACCGAAGGCGGTGATGTCGTACGTCGTCCGATCGGCCGGCGGCGTGCGGAGTCGATCACGGCGCACGACGAACTCGATCGTCGCGCGCCCGGCGATCGGCGAAGTCGCCGTCACGACGATCTCGTCTCCCGCGCGCACTTCGGCCGGCGCCGTCACTTCGACCGCCTCCGGTTGCGGCAACCGCAAGAGCGGGTCGCCCAGCAGGTTGAAAAGTTGCAGGTGTTCGTCGCGCTGCGCCTTTAAGTCGGCGGCCATCGGCATGAGCGCTTTCGCCAACGCGTCGAACTGCTGATCTTGCTCGCTCGTCCGCGGCTTCAAGGCCAGCGCACGTTTGGCGTCGCGCAAGGCTTGGCCGATCGTCGCGGCGCGGTCTTGAAAGAACGAGGTCATGAGTTCTTGGCCGAGGATCGACATGGCATACGGCATCGTGACGCGCGAGCCGCACAACACGCCGATCGGCCCTCCCTCTTTGCGGAGCATCGTTTCAGCCAAGCAATCCTGCGGCCCGTCGAACGCGCCGCTGTAGCATGAGAGAAACACGGCCAGCGGCGGATGCGCGTCGGCCTGTAATGCCGGGACGTCGCGCGTCGAGAGAATGGAGTACTGACCGTCGGGCGCGTTGAGCCGATCGACTTCATCGCGCCAGCCGTGTCCGATGTAAACCCAAAGGAGGCAGCCTTCGTTAAAGCGGCGGATCACGGTATTGCGAAATTGCGGCGGGCCCGGGCAATACGGACTTTGCCACCCGGCCTGCGTGAGCGTGGTTTCGTAGGCCGCCGGCAAATGGCGGGTGAGCAACGTCTTGGCGGCCGCTTCGATGGCCGTGTCGGCGACGGCGCCGAAGCCGCCGATGCCCGCGACTAGATTGATCCGCCGCCGCCAGGGGGAAAGGTTCGACGATCGTTCGTAGCGAATAATACGCTCGGTGATCGCTCGCAACTCGTCGGCGCTATCGACCGGCAACCGTCCGACGGCCGCGTCGGGCACGCCGTCGTCGTCGAAATCGGCGTACCAGTTATCGGTTGCAATCTCCGGCTCGCTGCCGAAGACGATGTTGACCTTGGCTTTAGCGAGGTGCGTCGGTACGCAGATATCGTCCTGCGGTCGAATTACCGTGCCGTCGGAATTCGGCGCGGCGTCGCCGAGTAGTACGACGGCAAGCTTAGGATTCGCCGCATGGAGCGCTTTCAAAGCCGAGCGAACGGCGGCCGGCTCCGATTCGCCGCGGACCAGCGCCACGACGTGTCCTTGTGATTGGCGGTAGCGCACCCACGGATCGATCGCGCCGAGCAGCGCGGGGGGGCAAACCAGAGCCACGTCGGCCGCCGGAGGCGCCGCGATCGGCGTCGTGGCGGCGGCAGGTTCCGCGCCCGCCATGCCCAGCATCAATGCACAAATCCAAGCGTGCATCCGTCACGCTCCTTCCAAAAGTTCGCCGACCGTGACTTCGTTCCCCAGCAGTTCGTCGCGCCGAGCGCGAACCGCCCGCCGCGCCTCGGGCAGCAATTCGCAAAACTGTTCGGGCAATCGTTCCAGCTTGACGCGCTTCATGACCTGATTCAGGCGACGGAGCAGTTGCCCGTCGTCCGGATAGTCGCAGAGAAATCGTTCGCGCGTAAAGAGCGAAATCAACAGCGCCAAATGTTCGGTTTGCCGCGGCTGCATCCGGTTCACGGCCAACTCGACGACCCAATTCTCGACATCGGCCAACGCGCGATAGTAATCGTCGAGCAGATTCGGCCGATCTTCGATGAGCGTGCTATCAAGCAGCAACTCGACCAAGATATGGCCGAGAAAGCTCGGACGCATGCCGGCGTCGCCGCCGAGCAGGTCGCGAATCTCCACCGTGAACCGCAAAGAAAGCTCCGCGAACGCCTCGCAAGCGTGGAACCTCGCGTCGTCGGCATGGTGCTGCGAAACGCCGCGGGCCACGCGCGCCAGAATCGCATCGC
>CAZWDN010000167.1:0-11361 GCA_964633125.1 uncultured Pirellula sp.
AAATCGAAGGAGGGCACGAAGTCATTGCCCACGTCGCCGGCCGGATGCGCAAGAACTTCATCCGCATCGTCCCGGGCGACAAAGTGAAGGTTGAGCTTTCACCCTACGACCTGACCAAGGGTCGGATCACGTTCCGCGAACGGTAAGCTGCCGGAGCGGTTATTCTTTCGTGCTCGTACTTAGTACGGAGTACCCGGTACTGAGTTCTCTGTACCCGGTATTGCGTACCCCGTACCGCGCTCTCTTCCTCGATTCGGCCCGGTCCCGCGACTGCGGCGAAATTTTCATCGGGGCTGCTGTGGCCGACCGCTTGCGAATCTCTTAAAACGATTGTCGTTTGAGATCGCGATGCCCCGCGCGACGAATTGTCGTACTTTGCGTCGTGCGCCGTAAGTTTTGCGAAACTCAACCTCCGGCCGGCGGGTATATCGCCGAGGACCGGTAGGTTTTTCCCCTCGCTTAGGAGAGCAAGTAGTGAACAGGTTTTCGTTTGTCGTAGCGATTGCCGCGCTGTTGGCGCCGCTGGTCGCACTTCCCTCGGCCGTGGCCGAGGCGAAGGAATTGAAGCCCATCGTCGTCGTATCCCTCGCCGGTTACGACGCCCTCCTGGCCGACGTCGACTTGATCGGCGAATTGGCCGGCGCGCCGGAGTTGAAGCAAGGGGTCGAAGGCCTGCTCGGCATGGTCACGCGCTTCCAAGGCCTGGCCGGATTGTCGAAAGATAAGCCGATCGGCGCCGCGCTGCTGCTCAGCGAGACGCAAGAGCCCGCCGGTTTCGTCTTCTTGCCGGTGACCGATCTCGACAAGTTGCTCGATGTGTTTCAAGACACCCTGATTACGGAAACGGAAGAACTTGAAGACGGCTTCATCAAGCTGAAGCTCAAGAACGGACCGCCGATGCTGGCCAAGAAGTCCGGCGATTGGGCGTTTCTGAGCGTGAAGCACGACTTCTTGAGCGACCTGCCGAAAGACCCGAGCGAACTGCTCGGCGATCTGCCGACGAAGTATGACTTAGCGGTCAAGGTGAACGTGGCCAACGTGCCGGAACCGCTGATGGACATGGCGATCAACCAGATGCGCCAAGGGGCCGAGCAAGCCATGCGCAAGGCCGCCGAAGAAAATCCCGAAGCCGCCGAAATTCAACAGGCGATTACCGAAAGCTACTTGGAAACGATGACCGAAGCGATTCGGGAACTCGACAGCTACACCATCGGTGCGGCGATCGACAACAAGACCAAGAGCGCCTACCTCGACGTGGAAGCGCTGATGAAAGACGGCAGCAAGCTCGCCGAGCAAGTGAACCAATCCGCGAAGGAAGGAAAGCCGAGCAAGCTGCCGGGCCTCGCCGACGCGGCCCGGGTGTTTAACTTCCATCTGAACGCGCCGGTGATGGAAAAAGAAATGGAAATGGCCGTCGACATGCTCGAACAGGCGCGCGAGAAGGTCGAAGAGAAGATCAAGGAAGAAATCGCCGACGAAGAAGGCCAAAAGATCGTGATCGGCATGGTGAAGGAACTGTTCGACGTGGCGGAAGCGACGATCGAAGGGGGCCAAATTAACGGCGGCGCGGTCGTCACCGGCGAGGGGCCGTTCTCGGTCGTGCTCGGCGCGCATGTGGTCGACGGCGAGAAGCTCGACGCCGTGTTGAAGAAGGCCGCGAAGCTGGCCGAAAACGAACCGGATGCCCCGGAGATCGAATTCGACGCCGACGAAAAGGCGGGCCTCACGTTCCACACGCTCGATCTTCCGATCGACGAAGACAAGACGGAAGATGTGGAAAAGTTCTTCGGGACCGACGAGCCGATGATGGCCATCGGCATCTCCGACGACACCGTCATCCTGGCGTTCGGTGAAGACCCGGTCGCCGCCGCCGCCGAGGTGCTCGGCAAGAAGTCCGGCGCGGCGAAGCTGCCCCTAATGCAGGCGCAGCTCAAGGTCGGCCCGATCGTGAAGGCCGTCGCCGCGCAAGTGGAAGACGACCAACCGCTGGTCGGCGAATTTGCCGAGATTCTCGCCGAGACCGACAAGGATCACGTGAACCTCACCGCCTCGTTCATCAAGAACGGCGAACGCGTCCGGCTCGAAGTGGAGTCGGGGCTCATTAGCTCGCTCGGCAAGCTCGCCATGCTGGCCAGCAAGCAGAAGAAGTAACGGCGGCGCAAGTCGCCCGTTTCGCGATCGAACAGACCACGCTCGGCGACCGACGCCGGGCGTGGTTTTTTATGCGCCGACGGAAGTTCCGTCGACCGCGTTAGACGAGGCCCCACTTCTTGCGTAGGAACCACTCCGTGCAAAGCAGCCCCGCGAACAACACGAGAAACTCCCAGCGGTCCCAAAGCGATTGCAATTCCGGAGTTTCCGTACGCCGCTCGATCGACAAATCGCGCAGTTCGCGCACCACGGCGGCGAAATCTTTGATCTCGATCTGTCGCCCGCCGGCCGTCATTTCCGCCAGGCTCTTCAGCAGGCCGGGATACGCGTTGGGATTGTCGAGTTCCAAGTCTTGGCCGAACACGTGAAACCGGGCCTGCGCCTTGCCGAGCGGTTTCTTCGCGGCGTCGTCGGCGGAAACCTCGACGAGGTAGTCGCCCGGCGGCCCCGGCGGCAACGTCAGCTCGCCGTAAGTCTCGGCGCCGCGGCGTCGCACCGATGTCTTGTACTTCTGCCCGTCGGGACCGGTGACGACCGCGGCGAACACCGCATCGGGAATCGACGCTCCTTCGCTCGTTTGCGCGCCGACCTCAAACTCCAACTGCGCCCCGGGACTAAACGAACGTTGGGCCAGCCGGAGCCAGACGTTCTCGCCGGCCTGATCTTCTTTGTGCGCGAGCCAAAGCACGGTGCGCCGCCAAAAACGCTTGTGGGCCGCGTCGAACCCTCGCATGCGCCAACGCCAGGAAGAATCGAAGGCGACGGCCAGCACGCGGCCGCGATCGAAATCGCGCGAGACGATGAGCGGCTGCGGATTGCCGGCATTGTCGGTCGTCGCCAACACCAGCGCCCCGTCGGCGAGCGCCGAAAAACGGTTTGCCCCTTCCAGCGGCGGCAACGCGCGCCAAGCCGCAAGGTTGGCTTCGCCGCCGGTCGCGAGTTGCAAGAGCGATTGCGTGCCGCCGGCCTGCGTGGGCGCCAAGCGAAACGGCCCCGGCAGTTGCAGATCGGCCCGGACCGCCTCGCCGAAGTTTTGGCGTTCGAGCCGGTCCATCTTCACGGGCAGCAACTCGGCCAGCGGCGTGGCTCCATATCCGCCGGGGCCGAAACTGTGGATGCCGCCGAGCATCGCGAAGCCCGCCCCGCGCCGCACCGCCGCGGCGAGCGACGCCAGTTCATCGGCCGTAAACGCCGAAGAATCGACGTCGCCGAAGAGGTACACGTCGTAAGCGCCGGAAGTGAACCGCTTCAGCAAATCCCGCGGCCGGGCCTCGGGCTGCCGGGCGTCGAGCTCCAAATAGTCGACGTGGATATCGGGCGACGCATCGAGCGAGCGTCGCAAAAACGTCTGCTCGACGCGGGCCGTTCCTTCGACGTAGAGTACGTTCAGCCCTTCGGCGAACACGGTGACGTACGTCGTGATTTCGTTGTTCGTCGTCTTCAATTCACCTTGCTGCACGGCGGCCCGCAGCATCACTTTATATTCCCCCGGCACGGTCGGCGTGTATTCAAACTCCAGCCGCTCGCCTAGTTCGCCGGCGGCCCGAGTTCCCTGCACGCGCTTCGTGGCGACCACTTCCAGCTTGCCGCTTTGCGGCGCGCTTTCGACCAGCAACTGCACCTCGACCGCCTGATTCTCAAAACCTTCGACGACGGCGGTCCCCTCCACGGTGAGCGGATTCTTCACGAACACCGGTTCGCTGGTCAGCAAGTTGCGCATCTCGATGTCGCGCGCTTGGCCGCCGGCCCGTTCTTTGCCGATGCGAAACGTAAACAGCGGAAAGCCGCGATCGGTGAGCCATTGCTTCACCGGCGCCTCGGGCAGGAGCGGGTTCGCGCCGAGCGTGCGCTGAGCGCCGTCGGTCGCCAGAAACACGCCGGCGAGCCGTTTGCCGGCCTCGGGGCGCAAGACTTGCTCGAGCGCCGCGCCGATCGCGGTTTCGTTTCCTTCCGGCGGACCGGCGAAGGCGTACTTCCCCTCTTTCGCGGGCAACCGGCGGGCAGACGCATCAAAGAGGTATACCTGCGGATCGATGTCTTCCTTCGTCTCGTCGAAAACTTGCTGAGCCTCGGCGAGCAGTTCGGCCGTGGCGTCGCGACGGGTTCGCCCGCCGTCCATGTCGTCGGTGAGCATGCTGCGCGAATCGTCGATGAGCAGCAGCAACGTCTCGGGACGCTTCTCGACTTTCGGCACCATCATCGCCGGCCGGAGCATCGCCAAGAGCACCAGCGCGATCACGCCCAACCGCAGCGCGACCAGCGTCGTGCGCCGCCGCGGCGTCGTGCGGTTCCGCCCCGGCCCGAGCCAGAGCAACACGAGCAACAGCGCGATCATCCCCGCGACGAACCCGTAACTATGGACGGGCTCGAGCACGAGCGTACCGGCGTCGAGCGTGGTTTCTGTCGGCGTCATCAATGCGCTGCTCATCGCGCGTCGGCAAGCGACGCGGCGAATTGTCTATCCCTTATAAAACCGATTGGCCAGCACCTGTTCGGTCCCCAGCACGACGGCGACGAGGCAAATCAAAATCGGAAACAGCTCCCGGCCGCGCCGATCGGGATTCGCTTCTCGCTTCAACTCGCCGAACTGCTTCGTAATCTGATACGGCGCGTCGCCGAGCAATTCCTTGATGCGCTCGTCTCCCAGGCGGCGTATCGCTTCGCCGGAGGCCGGCAGATTCACGCTAAAGCCGAGGTCGACCCCGTCGGCCTCGCCGCCCGCTTGCACGCGATAATTCCCCGGGGCATCGGCGATCGGCACGCTGAGTTGATTTCGTTCCAAGTCGGCGGCAATCCGCAGCGGCGCCCCTTCCGCGTTGCGCCGCACGATCAAGTATGTTTCAAAGCGCTTTGTCGGATCGAGCTTCACCACGGCCGTTTCCTCGGCCAGATAGTTCAGCGGCGTCTCGCGACCGATCAGGTACGTCGTAACGCCGTTGGCGAGCACGACGAACGGCCACGGTTGCGGACCGATCGGCAACAAGTTCCAGCGGTCGCTCTCGCGCACGCCGGTGAGTTCGGAAATCGGCGTGGCGACGGTCAATGCTCTGCCGATGCCGATCGGCCGTTCGAGAATCGCCGGGGCGTCGTTATTGAACGGAGCGACGAGCACGGTCCCTTCGTCCGGCGTGAGTTGCCAGTAGCGATACACCGGAAAATCTTCCCACGGCGTCGTGTTTTTCACCGGCTTGAAATCGATCAGCAGCGGATGCTGATCGGCGTCGGGCCAGAGGCACAGGTCCCCTTGCGGATAGCGGGCCTGAATGCCGAGCTTGCCCGCCAGCACCGCTTGCGGCAGCGCCGCGTTCATGGCCGAGGGCTGCGCCGCCGGGCCGAGAAACATCGCCACTCCGCCGCCGGCGCGCGCGTAAGCTTCGAGTTGTTGCCAGGCGGCGTCGGCGAGCGGCGGCGGATCGAGCAGAATCACCGCGCCGTAGTTGCCGAGTTCTTCCGCGGCGAGCTTGTCGAACGATTGCGTATGGACTTCGTACGGAGCGATGCCGTTGATTTGCAATTCGCGTCCGGCCACGGCCTGCGTGTAGTACGCGGCATGCGCGGCGACCGGCTCGGCGGCGGCCACAAGTATTCGCGGCGACGGCCGCACGCGGACCGTGAAGTACCGTACGTTGTCGTCGGGCAGGTTGTCGACGTCGTCGATCCGCAATTCCCCTTGATGGAAGCCGACGTCTAGGCTGCCGAGCGTGAAGCTCACCTCCTTCGTCTCGTCGGCGGCCAGCGAAACTTCCTCAACCCCGCGCTCGGCGAGCTTGCCGGTCGTCGGGTCGATCACGGCGATGCGCACCAACCGTTTGGCCGGGGCTCCGACGCTCGTTACGGCGCACGACGCGATGAGCGGGCGATTCTTCACCAGCGTTTGGTCGGAAAGCGCGAGGTTGCCGAGGCTATAGTTTACCGGCTGCGCGGCGCCGACGTCGATCAATTGAATCTTGGCGACTCCCGCTTCGCGGGCCCGCTGGAGCCAATCGCCGGCGCGATTGCCGGCCCAAGCGCCTGCGGAGAAGTCGGTGAAAACGTACAGTTCCTTGCGTTCGTATTGGGCTTGGCCGAGCAATTCGACGGCGCTCTCACAGGCCTGCGAAAGGGGCATGCCCCGGCCGCCGGTCTTGAGCTTCGCGATCCGCTGCCGCGCCACGACCGGATCGGCTTCGTAGACGTGCGTCGACGTGGAAGTGTCGACGACGCCGATCTCGCTTCGCTGCGGCAAGGTCGCGAGAAGCTGCTCGGCAAAGCCGCGGGCCGCGTCGAGCCGGGTGCGTTTTTCCGCCGTGTAGCTCATCCGGGTCGACGTATCGAACACCAGCACGGCGGTGACCGGCCCTTCTTGGTCGCCGAGCATGCCGAATAACCTGGCACTCGGCCGAGCCAGCGCGAACGCGAGCAACGACAACGCCGCCATACGCAGGGCCAGCAATAGCAAATGACGCAGCCGCAACGTGCGACGATTGGACGCTTGCCGCGCCTGCACGAAACGCAGCGCCGGAAACTCCAACACCTTCGGCCGTTGGCGCATCATCAGATGCAGCACGACGGGAACCGCCGCGAGCATCGCTCCCGCCAACAAGCCTGGGTGTAGAAAGTCCATGTCGCGAGATCTTGGTTTAACGGCTTACTATCAAACTCCTCTCCTACTGGGAGAGGATGTCCGTAGGACAGGTGAGGGTGACGCGGCCTGACGCTTGGTAATGGTGATTCGAAGACTCAACAGTGATTCATGGTGTAAAAAGTACGCGAGGTCCGGCTGTGTGCGACGGCACCCTCATCCGGCTTTCGGCCACCTTCTCCCGGAGGGAGAAGGGAGTAAACACAGCTCCCAGTGGGAGAATGGTCAGCATCGCGCCCTCCGGCTTACCAAATACTCCGTGAGCGCTTTGTCGAACGGCATGCCGGTATGCAGCGGCACGTAGTCGACTCCGTTCAGTGCGCATTCTCGTTTGTACGTGTTGCGGAACTTGGCGATTTCATCCAGGTAGTCCGTGCGATAGGCGTCGGCATCGACGAGCATCTTGTCGTGTGATTCCGGCTCTTCAAACTCGCAGATGCCGTGGAACGGGAACTCGACTTCGGCTTCGTCGAGCACGTGAAAGAGAATCACGTCGTGCCCGCCGTGGCGGAGCCGTTGCAGCGATTTGACGACCGGCTCGACGTCGCACAGCAAGTCGCTGAAGATCATCACCAGGCTGCGGTGCTTGAGCATCGCGGCCGTTTGAATGAGGCACTTCGCGACGTCGGTCTTGCCGGTCGGCTTCAAGTTGGCCAAGAGCGAGAGCACCGCGCCGAACTGCGTACGCTTCGAACGGGGCGGCACGCTGGCCCGAATCCGCTCGTCAAACGTCACCAAACCCACCGGGTCTTGTTGATGGACCATCAGGTAGCAAAGCGCGGCGGCCAAGCAGACGGAGTACTCGAACTTCGTCGTCTCTTTCGCGTACGTGTAGCCCATCGACCGGCTCAGGTCGATCGTCAGGTAGCCGGTGATGTTGGTTTCGGCTTCGTACTTGCGAACGTAGTATTTGTCGGTCTTCGCGTAGACGAGCCAATCGATGTCGTGCGGATCGTCGCCGGGGGCGTACTTGCGATGCTCGCTAAACTCGACCGAGAAGCCTTGGAACGGGCTGGCGTGCAGCCCCTGCAAAAAGCCTTTGACGATGAACTGCGCGCGAAGATCAAGCCGCGCGATCTGTCGCGCAACCTCGGGCTTCAGATATTTTTCCGCGGCGGACATGAGAGGAGTGGCGAGTGGTGCGTGGTGAGTTACAAAATACCGCGATATGACGATCGACCTGCCCCTGTTGCTCGCCACTCATCACTCGCCACTCGTCACTTCTTCTGGAATTCCTTCATCCATGCGGCCAGCTTCTCGACCCCTTCGATCGGCATGGCGTTGTAGATCGAGGCGCGGATGCCGCCGACCGAGCGGTGGCCCGGCAGGTAGTGCAGGTCGCGGGCTTCGGCCCCCTTGATGAACGCCTTTTGCTTTTCGTCGTCGGGCAGCTTGAACGTGACGTTCATCAACGAGCGGTCGGCCTTTTGGGCGTGGCCCGTGTAGAACCCTTCCGAGGCGTCGATCACGTCGTACAGCAGCTTGGCCTTCTTCTTATTGTGGTCGAGCATCTTGTCGAGGCCGCCGATGTCGTTCTTCAGCCAGCGCGTGACGAGCATCATGATGTAGATCGAGAACACCGGCGGCGTGTTCAGCAGCGACTTCTCTTTCGCGTAGAGCGAGTAGTTCATCATGGTCGGCAGCTTGTCGGTCGAGCGGCCGAGCAAGTCGTCGCGAATGATCACCGTGGTTACGCCGGCGGGGCCGGAGTTCTTCTGAGCGCACGAATAGATGAGGCCGTAACGGTCCATCGGCAGCGGCCGGCAGAGGAAATCGCTCGAAGCGTCGCAAACCAGCGGCAGGTTGCCGGTTTTCGGTTCATCGAGGAATTGCACCCCTTGGATCGTTTCGTTCGACGTGAAATAGGCGTAGCTCGCCGCGGCGTCGACCTTGAGGTCGGCGGCGGTCGGGAGCCGATCGTAGTTCGTGGCCTTGGCGTCGTACGCGGCCTTCGCGGCGCCGAACTTCTTGGCTTCGTCCAGAGCCATTTTGCTCCAACTGCCGGTGACGATGTATTCGGCCGCATGCCCTTCCTGGAGCAGGTTCATCGGCACCATGGAGAACTGGAGTCGGCTGCCCCCTTGCAGGAAAAGCACCTTAAAGTTGGCCGGAATCTTCAGCAATTCGCGGAGATTGGCTTCCGTCTCCTCCAGCACCTTGTCGAACCACGGGCAGCGATGGCTGATTTCCAGGGCCGACACTCCGAGACCGGGCAGGGCCAGCAGATCGCGCTGGGCTTCTTGAAGCACCGAGAGGGGCAAGGTCGCGGGACCGGGCGAAAAGTTGTAGACTCGCTTTTCCATGATGCGGGGAGACTCGCTCTCTAAGGACCAAAAAATCGGGCCGTGTTGCAGGAGACACAAACGTCGTAGGAACGTTCGCTTCCGCCAATGCGCAAACGATTGTCTGCAAGCGATTTAGGATACACTTTCCCGCCCGACGTTGAACAGACCCTATGAAATACCGGCAATTCTCGCGATCTTGCCCCGTCGACGCATCTGCCGCCGAACTCTTTGCGTGGCATGCGCGGCCCGGCGCCTTTCAGCGATTGCTTCCCCCGTGGGAACGGGCCGAAGTGGTCGAGCAAAAGGGGACGATTCGCGACGGCGACAAGCTCGTACTCAAGATGCGCGCCGGCCCCTTCTCGCAACGTTGGGTCGCCGAGCACGTCGACTACATCGAGGGGCATCAATTCTGCGATAAGCAAACGTCCGGCCCGTTTGCACATTGGGAACAATTCCATCAGTTCTACGCGGCGGGCGCGGAAAGCTCGCGGCTGACCGATCGCATTGAATACGCGTTGCCGGTCGGCGTCGTGACGAATCCGCTCTTGGGTTGGGTCGTCGATCGCAAGCTCGCGCGGATGTTTCAGTACCGGCATCGCGTAACGCGCGACGATCTGGCGGCGCACCATCGCTTCGTGGGCCGGCCGCCGCTGCGCGTGCTCATCACCGGCAGCGGCGGGCTCGTCGGCAGTGCGTTGATTCCGTTCTTGCAGACCGGCGGACATACGATTGCCCGTCTGACGCGCATGCAAAGCAAACGGGGCGGCATTCGTTGGGACCCGGAAGCCGGCGAGATCGACCCGGGCTCGCTAGAGGGCTTCGACGCCGTCGTACATCTGGCCGGTGAGAACATTGCCGGCGGCCGGTGGAACGAGGCCCGTAAGCAGCGCATTCTGGAAAGCCGCGTAAAGGGAACGCAACTCTTGGCCGGCGCGTTGGCGAAATTGAAGAATCCGCCGAAGGTGTTTGCCTGTGCGTCGGCCGTCGGCTTCTACGGCGACCGCGGCGACGAAGCGCTCGACGAAACGTCGGCCGCCGGCCAAGGCTTTTTGGCCGAGGTGTGCCAAGCGTGGGAAGCGGCGACCAAGCCGGCGAGCGAGGCGGGCATCCGCACCGTAAATCTACGCTTCGGCGTGATTCTGTCCGGCTCGGGCGGAGCGCTCGGGAAGATGCTGCCGCCGTTTCAATTGGGGGCCGGCGGACGCATCGGCGGCGGCCGGCAATGGATGAGTTGGGTCGCGCTCGACGACGTGATCGGTGCGATCCACCACGCGTTGCTGACCGACACGGTCGCGGGGCCGGTGAACGTGGTGAGCCCGACGCCGATGACGAACGCGGAGTTTACGAAGACGCTCGGTCGCGTGCTGGTGCGTCCGACGATTTTCCCGATGCCTGTGTTTGCGGCGAAACTGGCGCTCGGCGAAATGGCCGAGGAGTTGTTATTGGCCGGCCAGCGCGTGCTGCCGAAGCGGCTGGAGGCCGCGGACTACCGCTTCCGCTTTAATGATCTAGAGGACGCCCTGCGGCACGTGCTGGGACGGTTGCGACCCTAAAAACTCAACATCTGCTTGTACTGTTGCATCCGCTTGTCGATGTCGGTGCGGTCGATCTTTTTCATCCGTTCGAGGCTGAAGTCTTCCACGTTGAAGCTGGCCACGAGGGTGCCGTAGGCGAGGGCTTCCTTGAGCGTCTTCGGTTCGAAGTTGCCTTGCGAGGCGAGGTAGCCCATCATGCCGCCGGCGAAACTATCGCCCGCTCCGGTCGGATCGACGACGTCGGGCGTCGGGTAAGCGGGCATCACGTAGGTTTCGTGTTCGCTGAAGAACATTGCTCCGTGTTCCCCCTTCTTGATGACGACAAACTTCGGGCCGAGCTTCCGCACGGCGTGACCGGCGCGGACGAGATTCTCGTCGCCGGTGAGCAGCTTCGCTTCGCTGTCGTTCATCACCAGGCCGTCGATGCGCTGGAGCAACTTGAGGAGTTCGTCACGCTGGATGTTGATCCAGAGGTCCATCGTGTCGCAGACCGAAAGCACGGGGGTGGCGACTTGCTCCAGCACGCCGAGTTGCATGATCGGCGAGCCGTTGGCCAGGAACACGAACTTGCTGCGGCGTTGCTCTTCCGTGAGCTTCGGGTTGAAGCTTTCAAAGACGTTGAGATGCACTTCGAGCGTCTCGCGATCGTTCATGTTGGGCTGATACTTGCCGCGCCAGCGAAACGTCTTGGCGCCCGGCACCACGCGTAGACCGGAGGTGTCGATCTGTCGCGACTGGAGCAGCTTGGTGTGTTCGGCGGGCCAGTCGT
>CAZWDN010000168.1:0-11323 GCA_964633125.1 uncultured Pirellula sp.
TTGGCGGGGAACTTCGCGCCGTAGCCGAAGACGACGCCGGTCGGCGAACCGGGGCCGACGTTGACGACCGCGCCGAAGCTGTCGGCATAATTAGCGGGCCACTTGCCGGCGCCGTTGCGCCAGCCGAATTCCGCGCCGCTGATCGCGTGGTTCACGCGCGTCGGCCGGTACCAGGGCGTGTTCAAGTCCCATTCCATGTCGGCGTCGTAGGCGAACAGTTCGCCGTCGCGATTGAACGCGGCGTCGTACTCGTTGCGGAATCCGGTGGCGACCAGTTCCCAACGCTTTCCTTCCGGATCGATTTTGTAAATGCAGCCGCCGGGGCCGAGCACGCCGCGCATGAAGCCGCGACCGTCGGGCATGCGCGGCAGCAGGTGATCTTCGCCCCACAGCTTCGGCACGCGCGAATCGTCGAGCGGGTCCATCATCTTCGTGCCGTTGCCGCAAACGATATGGAGCGACTTGCCGTCGGGGCTGAGCAGCACGGCGTGCGGGCCGTGCTCGCCGCCGCCGTTGATCTTGCGAAGCTGCACGACCTTGTCGAGCTTGTCGTCTTGGTTCGTGTCGGTCACGCGGTACAGGCCGCTATCGTATTTGCCCCCCTTGTTGACGACGACGTACAGCGCATCGAAGGCCCAGAGGAGTCCTTGCGCTTCGCCGATGTCGACTTCGATCTTTTCGATCTTCGGCACAGTCTTCTCGCCGAGCGCCGGCGGGGTCACGCGAAACAACCCGCCGTATTGATCGCAGACGATTAGGCGCCCTTGCGGGTCGACGCACATGCTGACCCAAGAGCCTTCGACGTCTTTGGGGACCGTATGCAACAGTTCGACTTGAAAACCCTTGGCGATTTTCATCGCTTCGGGTCGCGTCGCGGTCGGGTCTTTGAGGTTCGAAGCCTTGGCGAGGCTCAACGCGTTGACGCTCCTCCAAGGTCCGCCGCCGAGAGGCGCGAGCACTTTGGCCGGCGACCACTGGCCGACGGTGGTGAAGCCCTGCGTGTTCCAGCCGCCCTGGAGCGTGCGCGAAGCTTTCCAGGAGGCGTCGGTGGCGACGACGATCTCTTTGCGCCCTTGTTCGACGACGAGTTTCACGAGTACGGCGCCCGCCGAACGGCCGTCGTTGCGGCCTTCGACGGCGATCACGTGCCGGCCCGCCGCGGAGCCTTTGGTTTGCGTGAGGAGCGTGCCGACCTCTTTGTACTGCGGCGATTGCCAAGCGTCGTGCTTGATCGCTTCGCGGCCGTCGATGTAGACGGTGAGGCCGTCATCGCCCGTCGCGTAAAGCTTGGCCGAGGTGACTTCGCGATCGATCGTGAAGTCTTTGCGGAAGTAGATTTTTTCCGGCGCGGCCGGGCCGGCGGTCTTTTCGAGCCAGATCCAATCGGGGTCGGCGACGACCGGGGCTTGCTTGGCAGTCGGCTTGTCAGCGGCGGAAAGGAAAGCCGCGTTGGCGGCGAGAGCCCAAGCGGCGAGAAGACGAAGACGAATCACGCGCAACTCCTTCGAAGCGAACCGACGAAAAATAATTCGATGAAAATTTCGGTCAGGCGGGGACTAGTTTAATTGGTCGGACCAACGGTCGCCACGCGCCGCCCGGAGCGATCCGGACGGAGCGACGACTTACGTCGATGCATCGATTTCCGCTTGCGCACATAACTCGAGTTATGTGCGCACCCCTTGTGGGTTTTGGGGTTGTGCGCACATAACCCCAAGTTATGTGCGCAGCGGCGCGGGTCGCGACGCGACGTAAGTCGGCAAAGTCGAGCGGCGTCGATTCAGGACTTAGGTCTGTTTTGAAAGCAGACGAAGAGTCCTTGGTTCAACCCGTTTTCGGTGCTCGACCGACAGTCCGCCGCATTGTAGCAAACGGTCGAACGCGAATTTGGCCGGCCCAAAAACGGGCTGGACAAAGCGGAGAGTTTGAGGGCGACGGACGGAACGCCGCGGAGGGCGTTGCCAACCGACGGCCGTTGCTACGGCTTCCACCAAGCGTCGAGTTGTTGCGACAGTTCCGCGACGCGTTTCGGTTCGGCCGCGGCGAGGTTCTTGGTTTCGGTCGGATCGGCGGCGAGGTCGTAGAGTTCCACTTCGGCGCCCGGTTCGTTGCTTGTCGTCGGCACGATCAGTTTCCAGTCGCCCGAGCGCGTCCAGCGAAACCGCACGCTCGAAGCCGGATCGTCGACGTCCACGGCGTTGTGCGTGAAGACCTCGCCGAAGAGTTGCTTGCGGGCCGCCACGGCCTTGTCGTCGAGCAGGTCGACGCCTTGCATGGCTTGGTCCTTGGGAAGTCCGCACGCCTTGAGGAGCGTCGGAGCGATGTCGATGGACGAGGCGAGCGCGTCGCTCGTGCGCGGGGCGACATGGCCCGGGTAGCGGACCATGATCGGCGAGCGGAGGCCGCCGTCGTACTGCGACTGCTTCGACTTCGGCGCGTACTTTTGCGCGTTCGGGTCTTGAATCCAGCCGTTGTCGACGACGAAGACGACGATCGTGTTGTCGCGGAGCTTGCGATCGTCGAGGAAGTCGAGGAGTTGACCGCATGTTTCATCGCACCATTCGCACATGGCCCAATACTTGGCGATGTGCTCGGTCGGGGCGAGGGGGAGATACTTGTCGAGCAAACGCTGCGGCGGCGTGTGCGGCGTGTGCGGCATGAACGGTGCATACCAGACGAAGAACGGCTTCTTCTCGGCAACCGAGCGGTCGACGAAGTCGTAGATCGGTTGCATCGTCTCGCGGCCGATCGTAAGGCCGGCGTCGCCGTGGCGAGTGCCTTGGGTCATGCCGGCGGTGAAGCCGCCCCGTTTGAAATTGCCTTCCCACCATTTGCCGGTTTGGAAGCTCGCGTATCCTTCGGCGCCCAAAAGGCGCGGCAGCGTCGGCGCGGCGTCGACATGGGCAATTTGCCGCTCGCGCAAGCGATTGAATTCCGCATTCGCGCCGGGTTGCTTGCCTTTCCCTTTTCCCTTGCCCGCGGTCGGCGCAAGCGGCGGGTCGTTCGAGAAGATTTTGTGTTGGTGCGGGTACAGGCCGGTGAGAATCGTCGCGAGGCTCGGCCGGCAGAGGCTCGACGGCACGTAGCCGTTCGTAAATGTGAGCGACTCGGCGGCCAGCCGATCGAGCCGGGGCGTTTGGATTTGCTTGTGACCCATGAAGCCGAAATCGCCGTAGGCCTGATCGTCGGCGACGATCAGCACGATGTTCGGCCGTTCGGCGGCGGAAAGTACGTCGAACGTTGCGTGAGCAACGATGAAGGAGCAGAGAACGACGAACCATCGAGACGGGGCGCGCATGAGCTGGTTTCCGAGAGAAGACGAATCGGGCCGCGAGCAAGCGACACGCGGCGGACGGCGACCATCTTCGTCGGCGAACCGTCGGCGGTCAAATGCGGCCCGACCGATATTCAGCCTGCGCAACTCGACGACCGTGCTTGCCCCGCACGGTTTCGCCGAGGCCTTACGGGCTGCCGGAGAACGACGTGCCGAAGCTGTAATCGCTTGACATACTCGCGAGCGGCGACATGCCGCGCGGCGATTCGCCGCGGCGCTTCCGCATCGCGGGAAAGCGGTTCTTCAACGCGGGGAAGAACAGCGTGACGGCGGCGGCGACGATGCCGTCCGGCTGAAACGGGGAAGCGTCGTCACGACGCGCGGCTTGTTCGAGCAGCTTGCCGACGAGAAGTTCGCCGCGCGGCCACCGCGCCGCGACCATCGCCGAAGCTTCCGAGAGGATGCCGAAACGATGGGCCCGCGAGATCCCTTGAATCCGCAGTCGCGTATGGGGAGTGAGTTCGCCGGAGTCGAAGCCGAGGCGTTCGGCGACTAGCGCACAGGTCGTCGGCTCGGCGTCGATTTGCAACTGCCGCCAGATTCCGCGCACGACCACGGATTCAAACCACTCGGCGCGCCATGCATAGCGTCCCGCCACGACGTCGGACACGGCCGCATCCACTGCGACAATTTGCTCCGGCGCCGTGTTGATGCGCGCCGGAGCGGCGCGTTCGGAATCGTCGCCGTCCGCCGCCTGCGGACGGTCGGCAAGTTCGCCGGCGGTGATGGCCGCTTCGAGTGCGCGAAACACCTCGACGATTGCGGCCACGCGCTTAATACCGAAGCCGCGCAACCGCAGCAACTCGCCGTAGGGGAGAAAAAGAAAGTCTTGAACGGGCACGAACCAGAGGCTGCGCGGCAAGTCGTGAAGGCGGGCGACGCAGTGGCCGAGAGTTTCGCTTCCCAAGCCTTGCTGACGGATGCGCAAGCACCAATGTTCCCAGAGCAGTTCGTCGACTTGTGCGTAGGCGCCTGACGGCGCGGTAAGCGACGACGCCGGCGGGGCGGCTTCGGACTGATTCTTCCACAGCGACGGCAACGCTTCCGCCGCTTCGGAATCGGCTTCCACGGCGGGTGTTTGCGTCGGCTCGGAGAGCGTCCGCTCAAGAATCGCCGTGAGGTTCGTCACCTTCTTCGGACCGACGCCCGGCATTCGCAGCACCTCGTCTTGCGAAAGGCGAGCGACCTCGTCGAGCGAGAGCGACAGCAGATTCTTGGGAACGCACGGGTCGCTGGGGCGGATGAAATGCGCGAGCGGCCGGAACCGCAAATCGGCGGCCAGTTCGGAAATGGCGGCGCGCGCACGCTCATAAGGTCCGAGGTGCGTGGATTGCGACGAGGGGGAGTTTTGATTCATATCCGCGAGTTGCCGGCGCGCCCGATGGACTTTGTCTTCGGGCTGGATTTTTTCTGAAGGAACTTGTTGCGACCGCTATGGCATTCCTCTACGCAATAGTCGTGCCGGCAATTCGACGACCGCGGGTGCTCTAATCTTGCCGCCGCTATTTACGTCGAATTCCCGACTTCTCCGAAGGTGGAAGAATGATTGGTCCATGCGAGGCTGCGACAATTCGACGCAATCTTTTGAAAGAGCCGACAAAATGACGCCGCGTCATCCCGCAACGTGGGGGAGAATCCGCCATTACGAATGGTGGATCGGGGCGTGTGAGCCGCCTATATTACGCACGGACACGCCCGAAGGAGTTTTGGCGCGCGCATACCGCGGTGCCGCTCGAGATCTTCCTTTCCTCCTAGAGATCGACTCACCATGACGTACCGCCGCCCGCCTCGCGATTTCGCTTTCCTGCTCGTTGCGATTGCCGTGTTCGTTTCGGTAAGCCGGAGCACGGCTCAGGCCGAACATGAAGGGAAGGTACAGGTACTACTGTTGGGGGACAGCACGACGATCGGCAGCGTCTGTCGCCGCAGCGAACCGAAAGGTCCGCACTTGGAAGACGTGATTCGCAATCTGTCGGCGGCTGAGTCGGACCTGCCGCCGGTCAACGTGATCAATCAAGGGCGCGACGGCGAATTTATCCACGGCTTGCTGACCGGCAAACGTTACGACGAGCAAATCGCCAAGCTCCCCGGCATCGACTACATCTTCATCCGCTACGGCTTGAACGATCGAAGCAAGCGCGAGAACTTCGCCGAGAACTTTCCGAAAGACTTCCACCAGCTGATTGCCCGGCTCAAGCATGACTTTCCCCGGGCCGTGATCATTCCGACGACGACGATTCCGTATCTTACGGCCGAGGCCGACGCCGAACTCCTCAAGGCGATTCGCCAAGTCGGCGAATCGGAGGGCCTGCCCGTGTTCGACGTGTACACGCGGTACGCGGCCGAACTCAAGCACGGGCCCGACATGCTCAACTACCGCCGCTATCCGTTGAAGAATATTCCGGAGCAGCATCATGCGTGGTTGAAGCCGGCGGTACAGGGCGACTCCGTCGTGGTGATGGACAACCGGCTCGATGCGCATTTCCGTTCGCTGCCGGGTTGGACGGCGGATCGGCACCCGAACTTGGCCGGCTATGCGGTGATCGGCGATGAGACGGCCAAGTACCTCGCCAAGCTGCTGCGCGAGCGGAAGTAGCCGACCGGAGAAAAGTTGGCGGCGACGGCGGGCGAGACGTAGAATCGCCCGTCGCGAGCTATGTATCCATCCGTTTATCGCAAGGACGAGGCACTTTATGAACAGCCGCATCCACTCATTTACTTGGGCCCTAGCGATTTTTTGCTCGGCCTTTGCGGCGACGTGCGCAGCGGCGGAGGAAGGCGAATCGTCAATCGTCGTGCCGAGCGATACCAAGCCGTTTGCGGTGATGCCGGGCGATGTCGTGCGGCTCGTCGGGCAAGGGATCGCCGGTTCCGAAATCACGGCCGACATTCGCGGCCCGGCCAAGCTCGTACGCAAGGCGTACGTCGCGCACGTGACCGGAGGTCAGATGCTGATCGGCGGCATGACCGAGGAATTTGAAATCAAGCCGACGGGGCCGGGCTCGATCACCGTGGTGATTACCGTGACGTATCCGACCGGAAGCCCGCCGAAGAAGACGACCTACAAGTTTAAATTGGAAGAGCGCTCGAACGAGCCGCAGTAAGCGTCGTCGGTTCGTCGCTTATTCTCGGCCGCGGATGAAACGGCAGGTCGGCACGGCGGCGACCGCGCCCAGCACCGGCGCGGTCAGGTAGATCCAGAGCGTGCTGAGTTTATCGGCCATCAGCGCCGGGCCCAGCGAACGGGCCGGATTCATCGAAGCGCCGCACACCGGGCCGGCGAATAACGCCTCGAGGCCGACGACCGCGCCGATCGCCAGCCCCGCGGTGATCCCCTTCTCCTTCGCGCCGGACGAAACGCTCAATACGACGTACATGAGCCCGGCGGTGAGCAGGAACTCGTAGACCCATGATTGCACGTTGGTGCCGGAAGGGAGCGTCGCGCCGAGGTTGCCGGGCTCGACGAAGAGCGCCTTGAGCGTGGCGCTGGCCGCAATGGCGCCGAGGCATTGGGCCGCGATGTACGGAATCGCCGCGGCGGCTGCGAAACGTTTGGCGACGACGAAGGCGATGGTCACCGCCGGATTGAGGTGCGCCCCGGAGACGTCGCCGAAAGCCGCGATCAACGCGAACACCACGAGGCCGAACACGAGCGAGATGCCGACGTGCGTGACGGAGCCGTTCAGTTGGTTGGCGACGACGGCGCCGGTGCCGGAGAACACCAAGGCATAGGTGCCGATGAATTCGGCGACGCATTTACGGCTGAGCGAAGGTTCGATCACGGCGAACTCCAAGTATGTGGCGACGACGGTGTCGCGATTATCCGCGCCCGACGTGCGCCGCACAAGCCGGCAACGGCGCACAGCCATCGTTCTACGCCGCGAGATTCGCGTCGCCCGGCAGCGCCTGATCGGCGCTCTCGAGCGCCACGATCGCAATGCCGTGGCGATCGGCGAAGCGGACGACTTCCGCTTGGTCGATGATAATGGTCTTGCCGGCCTCGATCGCCAGGCACGTCGCGCCGGCCGCGTGCATTTGCTCGAGCGTGCCGAGGCCGATGGTCGGCACGTCGAATCGCATGTCTTGCTGCGGCTTGGCGACTTTGACGACGGTGAAGTGGCCCGAGCGGCAAAGTTCGCCGGCCCGACGAATGCAGGCGTCGGTACCTTCGATGGCCTCGACGGCCAGCGCGTTGCGCCCTTTCACGGCGACGCTTTGTCCGATGTCGAGCCGGCCCATCTCTTTGGCGAGTCGCCAGCCGAACTCAATGTCTTTGCTCTCCAGCGCCGACGGGGCCCGGCGTCCCAAGGGGCCGAATTTCACGAGCAGTTCGGGCGCGAAGTTGGTCGCCGGGGCGAACTCGATGCCTTCGCTCGCGAATTCGGCGACGATCGTTCCCAGCAGCGTGTCGTCGCGGCGGTCTCCCTGCGTGAAACCGAAGTTGCGATAGAACATCTTGATCGCGCGCAGGTCGGGCACATGGTGCAGCCAAACCCACGGGCGATAGAGCGTGGTCTTGTGGATTTTGCCGGCCATCGTGGCGCGGCGTACGCCGTGGCGCTGCAGGAAGCGAATGCACGCGCTGTACCGCGCCACGCCGTTCCAGAGAAACTCCTTGCAGAGCGGCCGGAGCGCCGCTTCATCGGCGTGGTCTTTCACGGCGATGCAATACACTTCGAAGCCTTGAGCGACGAGCGCTTCGGCGACGACGACGGGGTAGCGACCCCAGGCGGCGATCAGACCGATTCGTTTCTCGTGCGGTTCCATGGCTCGTACGGCTCCGCGCTTAGGCCGCTTCGCGTTGGTCGACCGGTTTGGCCGCCGGCGTGAGTGCGGCAAGTTTGGCTTCGAGCTCGGCCACGGTTCGTTGCAGCGCTTTAAAGTCGGTGCGCATCTCTGGAAGCTTGGCCCAAGCGACTTGCTTGAGTTTTTGTTCACGCTCGGGGGTCGCGGGAATACCCATCATCACCGTGCCGTCCGGTACGTCGTTGATCACTCCGGCGCTGGCCGAAAGGATCGCGCCGGCACCGATATGAATATGGTCGCGCAGACCGGCTTGTCCCGCGATGACGACGTAGTCGCCCGTCGTGGTGCTGCCGGCGACGCCGACTTGCGAGCAGATCAGGTTGTGGCGTCCGATCACGCAGTTGTGGCCGATCATCACCTGATCGTCGATCTTCGTGCCGTCGCCGATACGCGTCGGGCCGTAGGTGCCGCGGTCGATCGTCGTGCCGGCGCCGATTTCGACGTCGGCTCCAAGTTCGACATAGCCGAGTTGTCCGGTCAGCACGTGCTTCCCTTCAATTTGGCGATAACCGAAGCCGAACGCACCGAGCACGGCGGCGGCGTGGATGATCGAGCGCGGACCGACGATCGTGTTTTCATAGAGCACGGCGTTCGGGTAAATCACCACGCCCGCGCCGATGCGCGTGCCGGCCATGAGGTGGACGCCGCCGTGGATCGTGCTGCCCGCGCCGATCTCGACGTCTTCTTCAATGACGCAGTGCGGATAGACGTCGACGTCGTCGCCGAGCCGGGCCATCGGGCTGATGGTTGCGTGTTGGCTGACGCCGCGTCGCGAGCGGGTGCGCGTCGGGCGGAAGAGTTCGACGATCTTCGTGAACGCCGCGTGCACGTCGGCGACTTCGATCGACGGCAACTCGACGGTTGTCCCGGTCGGCACGATCGCGGCGGCCGCCCGAGTGCCGATGAGCTTCTTGACGCGCGCGGCGGAATCCAGCAGCGTCAGATCGCCGGCGGAAGCCGTGGAAAGGGGCGAGGCGCCGGTGATTACGGTGTCGCCGTCGCCGCGCGGCACTCCCCCGACAAGGCGCGCCAGTTCGGCCAGAGTGCGAGTTGCCGAAGCTGCTTGCATGGTGGAATCCTTTCCATCCGGGGAAGCGGGTCAGAGATCGCGCGAGACGTGCGGGAGGGAAAATTTACCTCGCCTTAAGGAAGCGAACAAGAGCAACGCCGGCACGTGACGGAGCGGCCGCATGCCGGCAGTGCTAAGCATTCGCCGCGCGGCTTAAAGCTCTTCGAGGTCGTCGAGGTGCAGCGTGCGCGTCTCGCCTCGTTGATTCGCTTGCCAACAGGTTCCCTCTTCAACATCCAGGCAAGTGAGCCAACCTTGCGGCAGATAGACGCCGGTGTCGATGCAAATCGCGTGACCCAAGTCGAGCGGCACGCCGGAGGGTTGCACCGTGTGGCCGCAGACCATCGTCTTGCCGGAGAAGTGCGGCTTCATCGCGGGCGTCAGTTTTTGCCAGCGGAGTACGGGGATCGGCTGTTCGGGAAGCGACAGATGCGGCGCGAGACCGCCGTGCACGAAAATGAAGTCCTCGGTTTCGAACCAATCGACGCAGACATGGTCGAGAAAGTTCCAATGTGCGCGCGGCACGTCGTTCAGCGTTCCCTTGCGACCTTCCGGAGCGTAACTGGCGAGCGCTTCTTCACCGCCGTTGAGCAGCCATGTCGGCAGCAGACCCGGCCCGCCGCGGGAGTCCATCATCATCTGTTCGTGGTTGCCGCGCAGCGCCACCACGCGCAAGGTGCGCTCCAGCTCCAACACGCGATCGATCACGCCGCGCGAGTCGGGCCCGCGATCGACGTAGTCGCCCAAGAAGATCACGCTATCTTCCGGCGTCGGCTTCACCGCGGCCAGCAGCGCGTCGAGCGCCGCCAGATAGCCGTGAATATCGCCGATCGCCAGGATGCGCATGCAGTCAACGCAGGAGGGAGTGGAGAGGGCGGAGTGGGGAAAGAATCGCGGTCGCCGCTTACCGGTCGAAGAACTTCTTGATCACGTGGACCGTCGTGGCGCGGCCGGCGCGGCCGATCGACGTCGTGAGCGGGATTTCCTTCGGGCAGACGGCGACGCAATTCTGCGCGTTGCCGCACGCTTGAATGCCCCCTTCCGACGTGAGCGCGTCGAGCCGTTCGCCGGCGTTCATCGCACCCGTCGGATGCTTGTTGAAGAGCATCACTTGGCTGATGGCATGGGCGCCGACGAAGCCGCGGTCGTAGGCCGCCTTTTGCCGCGCCTCGAACGCTTCGGCCGTTTCTCCTGCTTCCTGCTTGAGCTCGATCTTCGTGTATTGCGGGCAGGCTTCGAGGCAGCAGCCGCAGCTCATGCATTGGCTCAACGGATAGGCTTGCTCTTGGCTCTCGGCCGAGACGCGCGGCCCCGAGCCCATGTCGTAGTAGCCGTCGACGGGAATCCACGCCTTCACTTTCTGCAACGCGCGGAAGAGCCGCGAACGGCTCACCATCAAGTCGCGGACCACGGGAAACTTCGTCATCGGGCGGAGTTCAATTTCTTCCGGATTGTCGACGAGCAGCTTATCGACCAAGGCTGAGCAGGCTTGCCGCACCTTGCCGTTGACGACCATGGTGCAAGCGCCGCAGACCTCTTCCAGGCAGTTGCAATCCCAGGCGACCGGCGTGGTCTTCTCGCCGTCGGCCGTCTCGGCGCTCGCGGCGATGCGCTGCAGCACGCTGATGACGTTCATATCGTTTTCACGCTTCACGGTGTGCCGCTCCCAATAGCTGGAGCCGCCGGGAACGTCTTGGCGCAGCACGCGAACGGTGAACTGCGCCGGCGGGGCTGCATGCGCGGCATCGTGAGCGGAAGAATCGTGCGACGTCGATTGAATCATGATCGTGATCGTAGTCGTGAAGGGAGTTGCTGCTGTGTGCGTGCGAGACGGATCGGGTGGTTTACGAAGCGGCGGTCGTCGCGGCGCCGAGCTTTTCGGCACGGCTGCCGTTGGTGTCTTTCGCCGCCGCCTTGGCCGCTTGCCGTTGCTTCCAGACTTCTTCGATGATATCCGCGCCCACGAGCCCGTAGAGCCGCGGACGAGGCGTGATGAGCGACGTGTCGACGTCTTCGTACGTGATCGTCGGTTCGTTGTCGGCCCCGAGTACGGCGATGGTGCTCTTGAGCCACTTCTTGGTGTTGGCGTCGAACGCGTCGACCCAGGCTTCCGCCAA
>CAZWDN010000169.1:0-11276 GCA_964633125.1 uncultured Pirellula sp.
ACGATTGTGATTCCGGCCGGCGTGAAGCACAATCTAGTGAACACGGGCGACGTCGACGTCGTCTGCGTGATCTCGTTCTCGTCGCCCGACCGCGAGACGGTGTTTTTGGAGTAGCGGCCGGGGCTCCCGCCGTGGCCGGCCGGGCTCAACCCATCGGCCGGCCTTTCGTGGTTCGTACGTTTGAACTGTTCTATTCCGCATTTAGCAGTCCGCATTCGGCATTTCCATCCCCCTGTCCCCCTCCGTCATTCCCTTTACTTATGAGCGTTTTCCTCGGCATCGATATCGGCACTTCCGGCACCAAGACCTTGGCGATCGACGAACGCGGCAAGATTCTCGCGCACGCCACGGCCGAGTATCCCTGTTATGCGCCGAAGCCGCTGTGGAGCGAGCAAGAACCGGACGATTGGTGGAACGCCGTGGTCGCGACGGTGCGCGCGGTGATGCAGAAGGGGAAGTTGAAGCCGGCGGACGTGAAAGGGATCGGGCTCTCCGGACAGATGCACGGCAGCGTGTTTCTCGATAAGCAAGATCGCGTGATCCGCCGGGCCTTGCTTTGGAACGACCAACGGACGACCGCCGAATGCGCCGAGATCGAAGAACGGGCCGGCGGCCGAAAGAAACTCATCAAGATGGTCGCGAATCCGGCGCTCACCGGCTTCACCGCGCCGAAGATTCTCTGGCTCCGCAATCACGAGCCGAAAAACTTCGCCAAGCTCGCGAAGGTGCTGCTGCCGAAAGACGACGTCCGCCGCAGGCTGACCGGCGAATACGCCACGGAAGTGAGCGACGCGTCGGGCATGCTATTGCTCGACGTGGCGAAACGGGCCTGGTCGAAGCCGCTGCTCTCGAAGCTCGAACTCGACGAAGGTTTGTTCGGGCGGTGCTATGAGTCGGAAGAAGTGACGGGTACGCTCACGAAGGCCGCGGCCGAGGAACTAGGGCTCACGACCGATTGTAAGGTGGTCGGCGGCGCCGGCGATTGCGCGGCCGGTGCGGTCGGCAACGGCATCGTGAATTCGGGCGTGTTGTCGACTTCGATCGGCACCAGCGGCGTGATGTTCGTGCATAGCGACGAAGTAAAGATCGATCCCGAAGGACGCGTGCACACGTTCTGCCATGCCGTGCGCGGCACGTGGCATTTGATGGGGGTGACGCTGTCGGCCGGCGGGTCGTTGCAGTGGTTCCGCAACGCCCTCTGCCAAGAATTGCACGCCGAGGCAAAGAAGAAGGGGCTGGAGCCGTACGACTTGCTGACGAAGGAAGCCGCCGCCGTGGCGGCCGGTTCGGAAGGTTTGTACTTCTTGCCGTATCTTTCCGGCGAACGAACGCCGCATGCCGATCCGAATGCCCGCGGTTGCTTCATCGGCCTCACGCTGGCGCACGGCCGAGGGCACATGGTGCGCAGCGTGATGGAAGGGGTCACGCATTCGCTGCGCGATAGCTTGGAGATCTTCCGCGAGCTGAAGATTCCGGTGAAGCAGATTCGCGCATCGGGAGGCGGCTCGCGCAGCCCGCTCTGGCGACAGATTCAGGCCGATGTGTTCGGCCAAAAAGTCGTCACGCTCAACGCCGAGGAGGGGCCGGCGTACGGCGTAGCCCTATTGGCGGCGGTCGGGTGCGGAGCATTCAAGAACGTTCAAGAAGCGTGCGCTGCGACGATTCGCGTGGAAAAAGAAACGCCGCCGCAGAAGCCGGCGGTGAAGACGTACGACGCGGCGTTCTCGATCTATCAGCGGCTGTACGAATCGCTCAAGAAAGACTTCCGCCGCATCGCCGAAGCGAAGTAAAAAGCTTCGTGTAAAGCCCTGATTTGGGCCGGCCAAAAATCGCCTGGAGAACGCCCGACGGTTTCGCTACCGTGCAGGGTGATCTTTGGCAATTCATCTTTGCAGGCACAATCCGTGGGCCGTCGGCGTATGGAACGCGCCTGCAATTCGGACGTAAGTCGCTCTTTGTGTTCCCTACTTACGTCGACGGTCGAAAACGGCCTGCGCACATTACTTCGGTTATCTACGCACAACCCCAAAACCCACAAGAGCTGCGTACATAACTCGAGTTATGTGCGCAGAGCGAAAAGGAGAATCGACGTAAGTCGCGCATGCGAATGGGGACTTACGTCGATCGGTGAGCATTGTAGGGAACGCCCTCCGCGGCGTTCCGAGCACAACACCAGACTCGGAACGCCACGGAGGGCGTTCCCTACAGAAGGCGTTACCGGAAGCTGCCGTGGCAGTCGTCGCAGGCCTTTTGCATTTGGCCGACCGCGGAACTCGCCGCGGCGCCGTCGCCGTCTTTCGCCGCTTTCGCCGCCGCGAGGGAGTGCGCTTCCAGCGCCTTGGCGAAGCCCATGTAGGAGTCGTCGTCGGTGAGGTCGTAGCTCTTGTCTTGGATGATGCGGGCCAGCATCGCCATGGCTTCGGCTTCACGAATCACGGCGTCCTTGTTCTTCTTCACGGCGTCGGCGTCTTTGGTCCAGCCGGCCAAGTGGTCGGCGGCCATGCCGATTTCAAAGCGGTGCATCACCGGCGTGCGATCAACGAGTTCCGACCAGGGAGCTTCGGCGTCGAACGCCGTCGAAAGTTGCGGCGGGTTGCCTTGGATCAAATCGCGCAGGTCGGTTTGCACTTTGGCGACTTGCTTCTTTTGCGTATCGGTCCAGGCCTTGAGGTTGTTGCCGGCCTTGGCGAAGTTGTCGCGGAGCGCTTGGGAGTCGGCCTTCCAGCGCACGTCCTTGTCGTACTTCAAGATCACGCCGTAGAGCGCGGCCAAGTACGACATCACCATCCGCGCGCTTTTTTGTTGCGTCGGCGACTTCATCGCCTTATCGATTTCGCCGGGTTGGGCTTTGATCTCGGATTCGAGCGTGTCGCCGCTGACGATCGCCGACCAAGCGTTGCCGTCGGAAGATGCCGCGGCAGCGGGCGTGCCGCCGCCGGGCGCCATCGTTGCGCCGGGAACGGTGCCCACGGCGACCTGTCCGCCGGCGGTCGGAGGAGCGCCGATGAGTTGTTGTCGCGCGTCTTTGAAGAACAGTTCGTCGACCGCGGCGGCGTCGAACTTCGGCGGGGGAGATTTCTTCGTGGCGTCGGCGGCCCAAGCCGTGAGGCCGCAAACCAAAACTAAACCCGGGGCCAAACGCAACGCCGTACGCAAACGAAGGGGGCTCATGTTCGAAATCTCTCTGGGGGGCTGTTCCGCATTCTATTATGCGCGGCCGACCGTCGGGCCGGCAAGAAAACCGGGAAATCCGGCGGCCGGGGCGCGTCGAGCCGCCGAGGGCCGTCGGCCGCCGTCGATCGGCCTTGGAAGCCGCGAAGTTCGGGGTTACGATCGCTCCGCGGCCTTGATTTACCGCGACTTCCGCAACCGCGCAGCAACGGCCGGATTCGTCGACTTTTGCACGTCTGAGCACCAGATGCCTCACAACTTCGTCGCCCAACTGTTTACGTCGAACCTCGGACGAACCGTGACGTGGGTGGCGGGGCTGGCGCTCTACAGTTGGTCCGTTGCGCTCTTCGATCGGAAGGTTCTTGAGTTGCATCTGACCGCGACGTTTCACACGTTGCTCGGTTTGATGCTCGGTACGCTGCTCGTGTTTCGCACCAATACGGCGTACGACCGCTGGTGGGAAGGGCGGAAGTTGTGGGGGCAACTGGTCAATGAGTCGCGAAATTTCGCGGTGAAGATCGCGGCCTGCGTTCGTGCGGAACCGCGCGACAAGCTGGCGATCGCCGAGCGGTTGTCGGCGTTTGCCTTCGCACTCAGAGATCATCTGCGCGGCGGCTGTAAGTTACAGCAAGTGCCCGGCTACGCCGACTCGAAGGATACGCCGGACCATGTGCCGTCGTACATTGCGAAGCAGATTTACGAGCGGTTGGAACGCTGGCGGCAAGCGGAGCAACTCGGCGGATTCGAGTTGTTGTTTCTCGATCGCCACGCTTCGGCGCTGTTGGATATCTGCGGCGGTTGCGAGCGGATTCGCAAGACGCCGATTGCGCGCGGTTATCGCAGGTTTATTCGGCAGGCCATCGGCGTGTATCTCGTGACGCTCCCTTGGGGGATCGTCGACTTGCTCGGCTACTGGGTTGCGCCGATCGTATTGGTCGTCAGCTATTTGATGATCGGCATCGAGGTTTTGGCCGAGGATATTGAAGAGCCGTTCGGGACCGATCCGGACGATCTGCCGTTGGACGATATTTGCCGGACGATCGATCATTCGGTGCGTGAGATCGTGACCGAATAGGTCTGCTACAATCGGTGCATGGAACCGGCTCCTCCCAATCGACGGCAGTTTCTCTCCGGCCGAGCGGCCGTCGATGCATGGCGGCAAGTCGCGGCCGATGCGGTGCTCGGGGCGGGAGGCGCCGCGACGAAAGCGTCGCCGTTGGAAGTGATGGAACGCAGCGAATCGCCCTACTGGGTGCGCTATTCGCGGACGGCGATGGCAAGCGACTTTCAACTGTTGCTCGTGGCGGGCATGCCGGACGATGCGACGGAGTCGGCGCTGGCGGCGCTCGATGTGCTCGAACAGATCGAAGCGCAATTGACCGTGTATCGCGAGACGAGCGAGGTGCTGGAGATCAATCGCCGTGCGGCAAGCGAGCCGGTCGAAGTGGAGCCGCGGCTGTTTGCGTTGCTCGAACAGGCGCAGGCCTTATATCACGCGACCGGCGGAGCGTACGACATTACGTCCGGGCCGTTGTCGAAGGCTTGGGGATTTGCGCGGCGGCAAGGCGCGATACCCGCCGACGAGGTCTTGGCCGAGTCGCGAGCGCTGGTCGGCGGCGACGGCGTGTCGCTGGATGCGGCGACCCGGACCGTGCGGTTCGCGCGGCAGGGAATGGAGATCAATCTTAATAGTTGCGGTAAAGGGTTCGCTCTCGATGCCGCCGGCGAAATACTGCGGGCCGCGGGGGTTGAGCACTATTTGTGGCACGGCGGCAACAGCAGCGTGCTCGCCTACGGATCGGCGCAGCCGGGGCGGGATCCCGCGGCCGGTTGGGTGGTCGGTGTCGGGCACCCCTTGCGGACCGACCGACGTTTGGCCGAGGTGTTGGTGCGCGATGGCGGAGTCGGCACGTCGGGAGCGGGTTTTCAATTCTTTCGCCACGAGGGGCGGCGCTACGGGCACATACTCGATCCGCGCACCGGCCGGCCGGCGGAAGGGGTGTTTTCCGTGACGGTTCTCGCCCCGACCGCGGCCGAGGCCGACGCATTGTCGACCGCGTTTTACGTGCTGGGTTATGAGGAGTCGGCCCGATACTGCGAGTCGCGGCCGGACGTGGGGTTTCTGATGTTGCTGCCGAGCGGACGCGGGAGTTCGGTCGATTTGGCGGTGTGCGGTCTCGACGCGGAGCAGTGGCGCTTGGTCGGCGAGTGATCTCGTGAGCGATTGTCGGCAAGGGATGAGCGGATAATAACGGCCGCGCAAGGTGACGGTTTTAGGGAAGGTTGTGGAAGTAAGGCGTAGGGGCTTATACTCAAGCTCATCGATAGATCCCGGCCGATTCCAGTAACTTAGGACCCGGCGATTTTGTAAGGTTGGGCGGCCTTTTTCGGCAGCGGATGCACGGCGGTATGGATACTTTCCTCGCTTGGGGATACATCGGCATCATCGTTTTCCTCATCCTGACGGGATGTGGATTGCCGATTCCCGAGGAAGTGGCCATCGTGGCGGCGGGCTGTTTGGCCGCGCCGGAGAAGAACCTGCTGGACCCCTGGTTGGCGCTCGGCTCGTGCTTCATCGGGGCCATCGTCGGCGACGTAATCATGTACGCCATCGGGCGCAAGTTCGGCCGGCGGCTGCTGCAGAAGCGGGCCTTTTTTTCGTCGATTTTGTCGCCTGAGAAGGAACGGCATATCGAGGAAATGTTCACCAAGCACGGGCTCAAAGTGCTTTTCGTTTCGCGTTTTCTGATTGGAATTCGGTCGCCGATTTACATAACGGCCGGGATTCTCAAAGTTCCGTTTAAGCGATTTGTAATCGTCGATCTGTTTTGTGCGGGCGTCATGATCACGACGTTCTTCGCGCTCGCTTACTTCTATTCCGATAAAGTTTTGGGTTGGATTCGAGGCGCCGAGACGGCCGTCACGATATCCGTGCTGTTGTTGGCGGTGGCCGCGCTCGTGGGGTATCGTGTCTATCGGAAGCGCCGGGCTCGGCTCGAGGCCTTGGAAGTCGTCGCTGAAAAGCACGGCGATGCAAGTAACGCGGAAGTGGAGAAGTCGGTCGCGTAATCGCAATCGGCGGGCGATCGATCAAGGGGAGGTGTCTGATGGCCGAAGGGACGACAGTCCGCATCCCTGTGAGAGCCGCCCCGTTTCACATCGGCTTGGCCGCGGCACTTGCGCTCGGGTTGGTCGCCACGCGCGACGCCGGCGGCCAGCAATTGCAGTTGAGCCCGCAGTTGCAGACCAACATGCGGTTCCTGCACGTCGGGCTGACTGGCGGGCGCGTTACGGCCACGTCGTCGTACTCCGGCCGCAGCTTTTCGTCGACCAGCCAGGCGAAAGACCGCCAAGAGTCGCTGAAGGTCGACATGAACGGCACCGCACCGTCGGTCGACTACCAACTCACGACCGACGGCTTCAAGGTTTCGGTGCAACTCACGGCCGGCAACGAATTGCACGTGCGTCGCGAACCGAAAGAAGGTAGCACGGCCAAGGCGTTTGAATTGCATCAACCGCCGGAAGGGCGCGTCAGCGTGATTCTCGGGCCGGAGCAGACTAAGCTCGAAGCGGCTTCGCTTTGGCATCTGTTGCTCGACCAGCCCGAATTGGCGAAAAACGAATTGGAGCCGATATTGCGATTGCTGCGGCCGGGTTGGCCGCTCGTTTCGCAAGCGCGCGCCGTGGAGGAAGCGCTTTACAAGCAAGTCGACGCTTCGGCAAAGTTTGACCGAAATGCTTGGGCCGCGATGGTATCACAGCTGGGTAGCGACAAGTACCTCGAACGCGAAGAGGCGGATCGGAAGCTTCGCGAGCTCGGCCAATCCATTGTTCCATACTTGAAGAACCTGAGCCCGAGCCAGCTCGACGCCGAGCAGCTCTATCGCATTCGCGCGATTGCTCGGCAGTATGAAACGGAAGAGAATGAGGACAACGCCGACACCGCAGCCGGCTGGCTCTCGGCCGATCCGGAGATTTGGTATATTCTCGTGCGTCGCGCCGATGCGCAACAACGTGTGCTGGCGCGAATGCAACTGGAACGCATCTTGGGCGAACCGGTCGAATTCGATCCCGCCGCCACGGGAGAAACGCTCCGAGCGCAACTCGAACGTCTGCGCGAGCAGATCGACCGCCGCAAACAGGTCGACGCCCGCAGTCGCTAGCCGCGACATGAGCGGCGTGATTACGCGCCGGACGGCAGTTGTCGACGCGGTCGCAGGTTCCGGTCGGCCGAAGCCGTTATGCGTGGTGCCGTCGCCGAAACCATTTCATCGCAGCAAAGACGGAGAGTCGATTCTTAGATGGCCGTTAATCTCACGCCGCAATATCTCAAAGCACAGGAATCGTATCGCCGTGCGGCAACGGCCGAAGAAGAACTCCGTTGGCTGGAGGTGATGTACAAAGAGCTGCCGAAGCACAAGGCCTCGGAGAAGGTGCAGTCGGACCTCAAAACCAAGATCAGCCTCGCGAAGAAGGCGGTTGAAGGCGAAAAGAAAACCGCCGCGGCCAAGTCGCAGCCGGGAGTGAACATCCCGCGACAGGGAGCCGGCACCTGCGTGGTTCTCGGCGGACCCAATGCCGGAAAGAGTCGCCTATTGGCCGCGCTGACTCGGGCCACGCCGGAAGTGGCTCCGTATCCCTACACGACTCGAACACCGCTTCCCGGCATGATGGCTTGGGAAGATTGCGTCGTGCAACTTATCGATACGCCGCCGATTACCGACGACCTATTCGAACCCTACATGCAAGGACTCATTCGCGGCGCAGATGTCGTATTGCTGATGGTCGACCTTGGGGCGGATGAGGGAATCGAGCAATGTCAAAGCGTGCTTAACCGGCTGAACGCCACCAAGACCCGATTGGCCAGGGCTTCATCGCTTGATGAGGAGGACGTCGGCCTGTCGTTTACGCAAACATTGCTGGTGCCGAACAAGATCGATCAGCCCGACGCCGCGGATCGGTTGGCCATGTTCCATGAGTTTGTGCCGCTCGATTTTCCCGAACACGTGATTTCGGCCGAACACGGCGCCGGGATGGAAGAATTGCGAACCGCAATATTCCGAGCGCTCGACGTCGTGCGTGTGTATTCGAAGAACCCCAAAGCGAAAGAGCCCGACCGCGAACGGCCGTTTACGGTGCGGCGCGGCCAATCGGTGCTTGACGTTGCGGAACAGATCCACAAAGACCTGGCGGCGAACTTTAAGTTTGCCCGCGTCTGGGGGTACGGCGTTCATGACGGCACTCCCGTGAAAGGGGATCATGTCGTGCATGATAAGGACGTCGTCGAGATTCACGCTTAAGCGAGATTTGCCGAATCGCAAAGTGCGCTTGCGTGCAAGCTTCGCACGTTTTCGCAACTTGGTAAGAGCGACGGCAGCCTGCTGTTCGAGATTTGTCGGACGTGCATTCAGCTTGCTCACGTGACGACCATCGCTCGCCCGACGAAACGGACGGTTCCATTTCCATGCGCGATCGCCACAGGCAATCGCCGAGGAGATTGTGCGCGCGCACGCAGCGTGAATTTCCGATCAGACGCGTCGTCGTGCATTTGTCGACCATTGAGTGGACGACATTCGCCCGCCGGCATTTCGCTATCTTGGAACACGCTTTGCAAAAGCGGAAACCTCATGGCCGCAAACGGTCGATCACTCGGCGTTCTATTTCGAACCTCGAATCGTGAATCGACGCACGTACCGAAAAATGAGGAGATCGAACGATGAGTCTTAGTAGCTTTCAACGGATTTTGGCCGCATTGACCATCATGCTCGGCGCGAGCATCGCTTCGGCCCAGGTAAGCGTCGGCGGAATCGGCGTCGGAGGCGCTCCTTCGGGGGGCGCGGGCGTCGGTGGCGGAGCAATTGGTTCGGGCGTCGGTCCGGCGGCTGGTGCCGGCGGTGTGACCGGGGCGGCTTCAGGCGTCGTCAACCAAGGCGTGCAAGGCGCCGCCAATGCCGCGGGCAATGCTGCCGGTAACGCGACGACACAACCGGGCAATGCCGCCGCGAATGCCGCAGGCGCCGCCTCCGGCCAAGTTCGTCAGGGTGCGAACGCCGCAGGTAATGCAGCCGGTCAGGCCGGTGCGAACATCCGTCAAGGCGCCGGCGCCGCTGCCAACGCTGCGGGCGGTGTCGCGGGACAAGCCGGGCGTGACGGCGTGAACGCGGCCGGCAACGCCGCAGGTAATCTCTCGACGCAAGCCGGGCAAAATGCCGCTAACATCGGCGCAACTGTTGGCGCGAATGTTGACGCGAGCGCCAACCGGCCGACCTTGGGCATCAATGTTCGCGAAATGGCCAACGGCCTGCAAATCACGAATCTCAACCAAGGCGGCGTCGCACAACTGGGCGGCGTCCGAAACGGCGACGTGATTCAATCGCTGAACGGCACACGGATTATTTCGCATCAACAATTGGTTCAAGCGATCCAATCCGCCGCTCAAACCGGACGTCCATTGACGCTGCAAGTGCAACGAAATGGTCAGTTGCAAAACCTGCAATTGAACATGCCCGCTAACACGGCTCGGCAAATGACGAGCGGCTTCCGTGGCGCGAACGTCGGTAACCTTTCGACAAACTTCGATCGCTTCGAACAAGACTTCCGAAGTATTTCGACGCCGTCGATTCCCGTGAACCTTCGCAACGACTTCAATCGCTTGAATCAACAGGTTGCCCAGATTCGAAACAGCATCCGTGACAACGGACAGAATCCGACCAACGCTACTCTCCAATCCCAATTGCAGACGTTGCGCGGCGACTTCGATCGTCTCGCCGGTCAGGTTCAAGACCAGGACCTCCGCAGCAAGTTCGAGGGCCTCCGAGATCAGCTGAACGATCTGAACGTGGACGAAGCGACCAGCGGAATCCGCTCTGGCTCGGTTGTGCCGATTGCCCAAGGGGCGGCTCAAGGGACGGTAAACAGCGCCACGGGCGGCAATGTCGAGGCCACTCGCAACTCGCCAAGCGGTGCGGTAAACAACGCCACCAAGGGGGCCGGCGCGGCCGCCGGTTCGGTTAGCCCGAAGCAATAGATTCGACGTTTGATGGAGTGAGTGCTCAATGCACCGACGGATTTTGAGCCCCGGGCCCAGCTTTTTGGCCCCGGGGTTTTTTTCTTGCGCCGGCCCAATGTTGCTTTCCCAGCGGCGGAGGCCCTGGAAACCCAGCGAGTTCGATCTGAAGAAATAGGTGTTCCGATGCCCGGAGTTTGCGAAATCTGCGTGTTTTGCAAAGAGTCGCCTTTGAGTGGCCGAATTAGCTGGGAATCCCCCCGGCGTGCATTGCGAAAATAGCGGTCTTTTCGCTAGAATGTTCGTTTCGCGCCTCCCGCCGGGGGACGCACAGGGCAAATTCGTAACCCAAGGCTGTCCTCCGAGGACAGGCTGGGTAGGCGTATTGCCGTGCGCGTTCTCATCGGAAGTTTGCCATAGTCCAATCCGCTCAAGGTTCGCCGGCTCTTAACTCGCTTGCATGTTTGATTCGCTTCAAAAGAACCTGAACGCTGCGTTTAAGTCCTTGACCGGTAAGGCCAAGTTGACGGAAGCGAATATGCGCGACGGCCTGAAGCTGGTCGAGCAATCGCTGCTGGAAGCCGACGTCAGCCTCCCGGTCGTGCGCGACTTTATCGGCAAGGTTTCGGAGCAGGCTCTCGGCGCCAAAGTGCTGCAAGCATTGCGGCCGACCGAGCAACTCGTCGGCATCGTCCACCAGGAGCTCATCAACCTGATGGGCCCGGTCGACCACTCGCTGCACCTGCGCGGCGACGTGACGGTGCTCATGATGTGCGGCTTGCAAGGTTCCGGCAAAACGACGACCTGCGGTAAGCTCGCGAAGCTGCTCACCTTGCGCGGCAAGAGGCCGCTGCTGGTCGCGGCCGACTTGCAACGCCCCGCCGCTATCGAACAACTCAAGATCCTCGGCACTCAGCTCGGCGTGCCGGTCTACACGGAGCCGGGCCAGCCCGATCCGGTCGTAGTTTGCCAAAACGGCGTGAAGCAGGCCAAGCAAGTTGGTGCCGACGTCGTCATTCTCGATACCGCCGGTCGGTTGCACATCGACGACGAGTTGATGGAGCAGCTCAAGCGGATTGATCGCCGCGTGGAGCCCGGT
>CAZWDN010000170.1:0-7551 GCA_964633125.1 uncultured Pirellula sp.
GCTGGTCTACATGACCGGCGATGATGCGAAGTCGGTCGTGGCGGGCAAGACGGCGATTCCCCGCTGGCAATGGACGCAGGTGACGATGGTTCGCGATGGTTCGCAAGTGCGCGTGTATTTGAACGGCGCTCCGGAGATCGAAACGACGTCTACCGGGGAGTTCCCCGCAGGCCTCGACCAATGGTTCTTCGGCGGCCGCAGCGACAACGATTCCAATTGGGAAGGCAGGTTGGATGAGATCGCCGTCTTCGATCGGCCGCTGACGGCGAAAGAGGTGCGGGCGTTGCAGCCGCGGTAGTAGGCAAGAGTTAGCGTTTGTGTCCGAGCGGCGATTCGGAGTTCGTCACGCGGCGGCGCAGTTCCGCGGCGCGGCGTTCGATCGTCGCCAAGTCGTCGATCAAGCGGCGCGCTTCGCGGCAATCGCTCTCGGTCGGCGCGAAGAGCAGGCTCACGGAGGTCGGACCTTGCTGTCGCGTTTGGAAGGCCTGGATCTCACGCGTGATGCCGCGCTTCAACCGGGAGGTGAACGACCAGAGCAAGAGTCCGCTCCAGCCGAGCAGAACGACGCCGGCGGCCAAGAAGAATTCGAACCCGTAGAGCGGCTTAGCCTGATCGATGCCGAGTTCGGCGACGAGCCAGGAATCGTAGAGGAAGTTCTTAAGGAAGCGATAGAGCAGCGCCCCGACGACGACGGTCAGCAGCGTTTCGTACCAAAGGCGAATGAAGGCACCGGCCCGCTCGCGCGACAGTCGCTCGACGGCCTGTTGCAAGTCGACGGCGGCCCGACCGACGAACTCGCGCGAGGCCGTCTCGGCTTGCTCGGCCACGGCCGCGAACTTCGTCGCTTCGCGCGGCAGGTGGGCTTCGCCGGCGTAACCGTCGACGATGATCGACGCCGTGCGCAGGTCGCTTTCCGTCCACGCTTGCAAGGCCGCCCGCTCGGAGGCGTTCTCAGCGCTGCTCCGTTCGCGAAACTGCTTCCAGCGCCGCGTGGTTTCGAACATCCCCCACAGCGCGAGCTGCGCGGGCGTGCGCACGCGCGAAAGCCCATAGCCGGAAAGGAGCGTGCCGAGCGCTTGGTAGCCGCGCAGCAAACAGGCGAATGGACTGAAGCCCCAACGGTCGGTCACGGCGTCGACGAGCCAATCTTCCCACAGGCGCCTGCTGCCGGCGAGTTCTTGGCCGACGCGATCGACCAGCAGGGCCGAGAGCTTCGTGCGTTGTTCCGTGATGGCGGCTTCCAGAGGTTCGAGCGACGCGGCCGCCTCGGCAAGCCGCGATTGGCAGGCCCGCAAGGTTTCATCGACCAGGTCGAGAAAGTTGGCGCGGCGGATTCTTGCGGCGGCGCTTCCCGCAAGTTGCCGCGTGAGAAAGTCGACCAAGCGTCCGAACTCGCCGCGCGGCGCATGGCCGGCTTGCGACTCGGCGAGCGCCGCGGGTCCGTCGACGAAGAACATTTCCCCCGTCGCGAAGTCGTCGGCCAGCACGCGCCGCCAATCGTCGCGCAGATCGTCATCCTGATCGGCATGAGTCTGCACGAACACGAGCCGCGCACCGGAGGCCGCCGCCGCGAGTTCGTCCGATACCCGCGCACTGCGATACTTTTGCTGCGTGGAGACGACGAGCAGCACGTCGCAATGCGGCAGCAGTTCGCGAAGTCGGGCCAGATTGGTGCCCGCACTCGCGCCGTCTTCGGTCGTGTCGGGGTCGGGGCAGTCGATCAGCACCATTTCGCGCAGGAGCGGCAGATCGCGCTGGACGACGCGCACCGCTTCGTGCGGAATGCCGAACGTTTCCGGATCGAGACCGGGCCGGCTGATGAAGGTCGGCAGGCGCGTCGTCGGACGCTGCCGTCCGGCTTCGCTCACTTCGTCGCCGACGAGCGCGTTGACGAGCGTGCTCTTGCCGACGCCCGTGCCGCCGAGCGTGGCGACGACCAGCGGCGCTTCGATCCGTACGCGCAGGGTCGCCGTGCGCTGGAGCAATCGCTCGATCAACGTACGGCAGGCTTGGGCGGCAGGCCAAGCGAACTCACGGCCGTTCCACTCGCGCAGTTGCCGCACGAGGGCGTCGATCTCGGCGAGCAGTTCGAGGTGTTCGAGTTCGTGCGACATGCGGCGACGCCGGGGAGAACGGGTATTTCGTGCTTCCATGGTACTCGACGAGCGTTGCCGCTGCCGGCGGAGCGGCTAGGCGCATCTCCGTCGCTGCCGTACTCTGGAGAGGTGTCGCCGAATGTCGCTCGCCGAGCCGCCGCCGTGCCCGAAAAACCCGCCTCGCAAGTATTTCACGTCGAAGAAGCCGAGGTCGGCAAGACGTTGGCGGCGGTGCTGCGCGGCCGGATGCCGAAGCTTTCTTGGTCGCAGGTCGAGCGTTACGTGCGCAATCGGCACGTGATGATTCACGGCAACGTCACCTGCGACGAACGCCGGCGATTGAAAGCCGGCGAAGTGATCAAGGTGCTCGAGCACCCGACGGCGCCGGCCGCCCGCGAGGAAGACGTCAAGATTCGTTACGTCGACGATTTGGTCGTCGTCGTCGAGAAGCCGGCCGGCCTGACGTCGGTGCGGCATGAAGAAGAACGGCAATGGAAAGACAGCCGCAAGAACGCGCAGCCGACTCTCGAAGACTTATTGCCGCGCATCTTGGCGAAACGCGACAAGGGAAATCGCCGTCCGAGCAAGGCCGATAAGCCCTGGAAGAAGTTGAAAGACGGCGACCAACGCGCCCCCTCGCGCACGCATCCGGTGCGGCCGGTTCATCGGCTCGATCGTGAAACGAGCGGACTGATGGTCTTCGCGCGAACCGTGCCCGCCGAACGGCACCTCGGTTTACAGTTTCGCGCCCACACGACGTACCGCCGCTACTTGGCGCTCGTCGAAGGAGATGTGAGCGCGCAGACGATCACGCTCCGCTTAATTCGCGACCGCGGCGACGGCCGGCGCGGCATCACCGACGATCCGGCGATCGGCAAATCGGCGGTGACACACGTGACGCCGGTCGAGAGGATCGGCGGCTATACGCTCGTGGAGTGTCGTCTGGAGACGGGCCGCACGCATCAGATTCGGATTCACCTCGCGGAGATCGGCCATCCGCTTTGCGGCGAGAAGGTGTACCGACAGCGGCTCTTCAAACCGGCGCTTCCGGATAAGAGCGGCGCGCCGCGCCTCGCACTCCATGCCGCCGAACTCGGCTTCGTACACCCTGCGAGCGGCGAGGAGATGCGGTTTTCGATGCCGCTGCCGGTCGACTTGCAGAAGTTCCTCGCACGTTTGCGAAAAGGGGCGACCGGGTGACCTCCGACGCGGCACTACCGCTGGCCGGCTTGCGGGTGCTCGACTTGTCGCGCATTCTAGCCGGTCCGGTCTGCACGCAGATTCTGGCCGACCTGGGGGCCGATGTCGTGAAGGTGGAACGCCCCGGCATCGGCGACGACACGCGGCAATGGGGACCGCCGTTTCTTGAGGCGAACGCGGAAGAAACGGCCGCCGGCCGGCCCGGCCCGAGCGCCTATTTTCTGTCGTGCAATCGCGGGAAGCGCTCGCTGGCGCTCGACTTGTCGAAACCGGCGAGTCGCGCGGTGCTGGACGACTTGCTGTGTACCGCCGACGTGATGTTGGAGAACTTTCTGCCCGACGCATCGGAGCGGTTGGGCCTGTCGCCCGAGCGGTTGCGCGAGGTGAACCCGAAACTGGTGAGTTGCGCGATTTCCGGTTTCGGGCGAACCGGCCCGATGCGCGACGTGCCGGGCTACGATCTGGCGATTCAAGCCTCGGCCGGGCTGATGTCGATCACCGGCGAACCGGACGGCGCGCCGATGAAGGTCGGCGTGGCGATCAGCGATATTGTCACCGGGCTCTACGCCGCGATTAGCGTGCTCGCCGGGTTGATCGGGCGCGGAACGCGGGGTGAAGGACGCGCGTTCGACGTCGCGTTGGCCGATTGCACGCTCGCCTCGTTGGTGAATGTGGTGCAAAGCACGCTTGTTACGGGCCGTGCGCCGGTGCGCTACGGCAACGCTCATCCGCAGATTGTGCCGTACGAAGCGTTTGCCACCGCCGACGGGCACATGGTCTTGGCCATTGGCGCCGATCGGCAGTGGCGCCGGTTTTGCGACGCGATCGGCCGGGGCACCTGGGCCGAAGACGCGCGGTTTGCCACGAACCCGGCCCGCGTGTCGAATCGCGACGTGTTGATACCGCTCGTGGCTCACGTGATGTGCGAGCAGACGACGGCCGATTGGGAGTCGCTGCTCGCCGCGGCTGATGTGCCGCATGCCCGCGTCGCGACGGTGGATCAAGCGGTCGCGGCGCCGCAAACCGAGGCCCGCGCGATGGTGCGAGAAGTCGTCGATTCGACGGGACGCACGTTCCGCGTGGTCGGCAGCCCGATCCATTGGCCGCAGCGTCCGGAGTCGCAAGTCGCGCCGCCGCCTCAGCTCGGGGAGCATTCGGAGGAGGTGTTGCGCGAATGGTTGGGCTACAATGACGAACGGCTGAAGCATTTGCGCGCGGAAGGAGCGATAGGTTCATGACGGTTGGGAACGATGTGGAGAACGACGACGGAGCACAACTACCTCCGCCGTGGATGATTTCCGGCAAGCTGGTGATTCTGGTCGTCTTGGCGCTCGGCATCGGCGGCGCGGCGACCGGTTGGTTGTGGATTTACAACCAGCAACGGATGCCGCGTGAGTTTTGGGGATATCACGCCTGGGTCATGCTCGCTCGGGCCCCGGTAGTAACGGCGATTAAGCTCGACCCGGAGCCGCCGGTCGCACCGGGCAAGCAGCGCGCCGAGTGGTATGAAGGGCTCGTCGTGGTGCCGCTCGACCCGGCGGAAGGGGCGCGATACGTCGTCGCTGCGATGGAGCGCGTCGAGAAGTCGCCGGGGCTTTCGCTCGCCGACCAGAGCACGTCGCTTCGCGAGGCGCTGGGTTTCCATCGCAGCTTTCAGTGGGAGTCGAAAGCGGGAGCGTTGCAGCAACCGGTCTGGCGCTACGGGCTCGTGTTTGCCGAAGAGGCTTCTCCTGCCCCGACGGCTGCTTCCGCCACGGCGACGGCGACCGCCACGGCCGGCCCCAGCGCAACGGCTGCGCCGAAGTTGCCGCCGCGCAGCGTGACGATCCTCTTCGACGCCGACTGCAAATTCGCCCGACTGCAAGACGTCGACAAAACGGCGGTGCTGCACCCGAGCGTGTCGGAGCAGTTTCAGAAGTTCTTCGCGACGACGTTTTCCGCGAAGAAGTAAGGCTGCGCCGCTGCGGGGCGCCACTATTCGTCGTGGCGTGCCAGCGCCGCGAGAATCGCCTCGACGTTGTAGACACAGCCGCCCCAGGTGCCCCCTCCTTGGGCTTGAAGAGCCGCCCAAAGTCGGGTGTCGTCGGGCAGGTCGTCGTCGGGCTTCAGGTCGCCGCGCAGCGGACGCTCGGAGAGGATCATCGCGCCGACCTCGGGCGTAAAGCGATGTTCGGCGCCGACCGGATCGCGCTCGCCGATGAAATCGACCGAGCCGACGAGCTTATTGCGGTCGATGATGATTTGCACGATGTCGCCATCGCGAAGTTTGCCCAGCGGACCGCCGGCCAAGGCTTCGGGCCCGACGTGCCCGATGCAGGCTCCGGTGCTCACGCCGGAAAAGCGGGCATCGGTGACCACGGCGACTTCGCGACCGAACGCAAGGTGCTTGAGCGCGGAAGTGATCTGATAAATCTCTTCCATGCCGGAGCCCAGCGGACCACGACCGCAGAGCACCAGTACGTCGCCCGGCTTGATCGGTTCGACCGCGGCCCCCTTGGCGCCCACGCCTTTGATGGCGGCGACGGCGTCCTTCTCGCGCGTAAACACGCGGGCCGGACCGACCTTGCGATAGACGCCGTCGGCATCGACCACGCGGGCGTCGATGGCCGTGCTCTTGATGACGGAACCCTCGGGCGCGAGATTGCCGCTCGGAAAGCAGACGGTGCTGGTGAGGCCGCGCTCGCGGGCGCGCGGCGGCGTCATGATGACGTCGTCGGCATCGACGCCGTCGCGCGCCCGCAGCAGTTCGCGGAGACGCGTGCGGCGTTCGGACTTTTCCCACCAGGCGAGGACGTCGCCCAGCGGAATGCCGGCGGCGGTGAGGACGTCGAGATCGAGTAGGCCGAGGCCCCGTAATTGCAGCATGATTTCCGGCACGCCGCCGGCGAGGAACACGCGCACCGTCGGATGACCGACCGGACCATTCGGTAGGGCGTCGACCAAGCGCGGCGTCGTGCGGTTGACGGCGTTCCAATCGTCGACGGTCGGGCGTCTGAGGCCGGCCGTGAATGCGACGGCCGGAATGTGCAGCAGCAGGTTCGTGCTGCCGCCGCAGGCCGCGTGGACGACCATCGCGTTGCGCACGGCGGCGTCGGTGAGAATGTCGCTCAGCTTGATGCCGCGGCGGGCCTGTTCGAAGAGCGCGCGTGCGCTGCGGCGGGCCGCGTCGAGCCAGATCGGCTGCCCGCTCGGCGCGAGCGCCGAATGCGGCAACGCCAGTCCGAGCGCTTCGGCCACAACCTGGCTGGTCGCCGCGGTTCCCAAGAATTGGCAACCGCCGCCGGGCGAAGCGCAAGCGCGGCACCCCAAGGCCGCCGCTTCTTCGAGCGAGATCTCGCCGTGGGCGAAGCGAGCGCCGATCGATTGAATCTTGCCGGCGTCTTCACCTTCGGCCGGCGGCAACGTCACGCCGCCGGGCACCAGCACGCACGGCAGCGACTTGGCGCCGGCCAGCGCCATCATCATGGCCGGCAGTCCTTTATCGCACGTGGCGACGCCGAGCACTCCGCGACGCGTGGGCAACGAACGAATGAGGCGGCGCAGAACGGTCGCGGCGTCGTTGCGATACGGCAGGCTGTCGAACATGCCGGTGGTCCCTTGCGAGCGGCCGTCGCAAGGGTCGGAAACGAACGCGGCGAAGGGGACGCCGCCGGCTTGTTTCAGTTCGCGCGCGGCGGCTTGCACGAGCAGCCCGACCTCCCAGTGGCCGGTGTGGTAGCCGAGCGCGATCGGCGTACCGTCTTCCGCGCGGACGCCCCCTTGCGTGCTGAGCAGCACGAACTGCGGGCCGAGCATTTCCTGCGGCGGCCAGCCCATGCCGGCGTTTTGCGTGAGACCGAAGAGGTCGCCGCTGGGGGCGTCACGGAGCATCTCGGCCGTGAGCGGAAGCGCGCCTTGCGGACCGGCGGCGCTGGTTTGCACGTCGAGCAGCGCGGAATCGGCGGAATCGAGAATCTGAGCGGTGGAGAATTGCGGCATGTGTGGTGGAAGATTCCAAGCAGAAGGAACGCGGGCGCGAAATCGCAAGCGATGTACGTCGCGGCTCGCTTGCGGGTTCGCCCGGCGTCGAGCGGCATATCGCCGCCGACCATCTTAACAGACGCGACTACGAAGCGTCGTTCGCCACCGCCCCGTAAAACGCTTCCGCGGCAAGGCCGGTGCGGGCCTGCACGAGGGCGACGATCGCATCGACTTCGGCGCTGGTGAGCGGGGCGACGTAGCTTTCGGCCGGACGCCGCGCGACGGTGTAGACCTG
>CAZWDN010000170.1:7651-11191 GCA_964633125.1 uncultured Pirellula sp.
TGGTGAGCGGGGCGACGTAGCTTTCGGCCGGACGCCGCGCGACGGTGTAGACCTGTACGAGTTTCAGCTTGCCGCCGGCGACGACGATTTCGTTCAGCCGATCGCAGAACGCCTCCAACTCGGCGGCGGGCGGCGCTTCGCCCGCCACGCGCATGAAGAGGGCCTGAATGACGAGCGGCCGGACCTGGGCGGCGGCCGTGATGTTGTCGACGATTTGCCGGAATGGAATCGTGGTACGATCGACGAGCTTAAAATATTCCTCAGTGCCGGCTTCGAGTTTGGCCCAAACCTCGCCGTTGTTCTTGTCGAGAATCGCGAGGCCGCGCTGGACGACCGGGCGATGGAACATGCTGGCGTTGGTGATGAGCACCATCTTCACGTCGTCGAGCCGATGCTTTCGCTTGAGCTCGGCGCAGGCGGTGATGATCTCGTCGAAGTTGCGATACGTCGTCGGTTCGCCGTCGCCGGAGAAGGCGATGTCGTTCAGGCGTCGCAAGTGAGGCGGCGTGGCGGCAAACTTGCCGTGTTCGTATAGCCTGCCGCTAGAAACGAGGTCGAGCATGTGGTCGAGTTCGTCGAGCAATCGGCTCATGTCGACGAACTTCGTTTCGGCCGCGCTGACGCGATCGACCTGACAATAGATGCAATCGAAGTTGCAGACCTTGTCGGGATTGAGATTCACCCCGATGGAGACGCCGCCGCTCCGGCGACTGACGACCGGGTAGACGAAGCGGTTCGTCTCGAAGGAGCGCGGGTGGGAGGTAACGAGGGGATTTATGATTTCAGATTCTTGATTCATGAGCGTGCGGGCCGGCGCTGCGGCTCATAAATCAAGAATCCGAAATCATGAATTACAACTTCCGCAGCCGAGAAAACTCGTCCATCGTCACCGTCGTCAGCGAGCCGTCCGGCAGCCGCAAGACGATCAGGTCGCAAAACGCCTTGTCGTCCATGTTGCGGCGGAAGTGCAGGCCTTGGCGACGGCGTTCGACGCGCTCGACCGTGCCGATCGTCGTCGTGCTCCAAACCTGGAGCCCGACTTTTACTTCATGCACGATCTCGACCCGATCGCCGGGCTTCAACGAGTTGACCTCGGGCCGGGTCGTCAGGTCGCTATGCTCAGTAACCGTGGCTTGCGTCGGGGGAGTGTGGCTCATGTCTCTAAGTTTTACAAATCCTCCGCACTTTCGCAATCACACGGCAATTACGAAAACTTACCGTCTAAAACAGACTTGGCGCCAAATCGGATCGCCCCAAGGTAGCGACGACGGGGACTGCCGCAGGCAACTCCGCTCGATTATCGTCCTTGTTTGTGATGATTCCCGCCGCAAACAGGACGCCTGCAACGACGAAAGCGGCGCCCACGATTACGTAGAAAACTCGTGCGCCGTTGCGACCGAGCAGCTTCACGAAGATCCATGCTTTCTTGTCGTCCATGAAGAAGTCGTAATCCATCGCTGCGCAGACGATACAAAAGACCCCTGCCGCTAAGCACACTAATCCGACTAACAAGCCTTCCATCGAATTACCCTTGAATCTGAAAGATGCACACCGAGGAACGACCGAGCAGAGAGCGAGCTATTAACGGCGTCGATTGGTCGAGCCAATCAAGCGATTAGACTTCTTTCGCCTTGATCCAGCTCATCAGTCGGCGGAGTTGCTTGCCGACGACTTCGATACGTATCGTTTCCATTCGGACGAAGAAATCAAAGTGACAGCCTAAACCCCCGACGTCACATTCGCGGTTGCAAACGCCGATTCATCCTTGTAGCTTGTTCCAGGTGTGCCATGCAATGAAGCTACCGACAATAACTAGTGCCGAACCAAAAAAAGCATAGAAGATACGGGCACCGGTACGACCTAGGAGTGACACAATCTGTGCAGCTTTGCCGCCACCCTTTGCAAGATCCCAATCGAGCGCGACGGCGATCAACGTAAAAATGCCGCCGCCTAAAAAGACGAGGATTGCAAAGCAGTTTACGATTTGTTGATCCGTCATTTTGGTGACTCCAGCGTACCGTTAAACCTCTTTCGCTTTGATCCAGCTCATCAGGCGGCGGAGTTGCTTGCCGACGACTTCGATCGGATGATTCCGTTCGCGGCGGCGAGTCGCCTTGAAAGCGGGGGCGTTCGCCTTGTTTTCCAAGAGCCAGTCGCGAGCGAATTGGCCGCTTTGGATTTCGTACAGGATCTTCTTCATTTCCTTCTTCGTCTCTTCCGTGACGATCCGCGGGCCGCGCGTGTAGTCGCCGTATTCGGCCGTGTTCGAGACGCTGTAACGCATGTAGTTCAGGCCGCCTTGGTAGAAGAGGTCGACGATCAGCTTGAGCTCGTGCATGCATTCGAAGTAGGCCATCTCCGGTTGGTAGCCGGCTTCAACCAGCGTTTCATAACCGGCCTTCACCAGGGCGCTGACGCCGCCGCAGAGCACGACTTGTTCGCCGAAGAGGTCGGTTTCGGTTTCTTCGGCAAACGTCGTTTCGATGACGCCGCCGCGCGTGCCGCCGATGCCCTTAGCGTAGGCCAGGCCGATCTTACGGGTTTCTTCGCTCGCGCCGTTGCTCAAGGCGATGAGGCACGGTACGCCGCCTCCCTTTTCGAATTCGCTGCGCACCAAGTGGCCGGGACCCTTCGGGGCGACGAGCAACGCGTCGTGACCGGCTGGGGGCTCGACTTGGCCGAAGTGGATGTTGAACCCGTGCGAGCACATCAAGACGGCGCCCTTCTTCAGGTTCGGCTTGATGTCGTTGCGGTAGACGTCGCCCTGCACTTCATCGGGCAGAAGAATGTTGATGACGTCGGCGGCCTTCGTGGCTTCGGCGGCCGACATCGGCTTGAAGCCGTGGCTGACTGCGAGATCGTAGTTGGGGCTGCCCGGGCGTTGGCCGATGATGACGTTCAAGCCGGAATCGCGCAGGTTTTGGGCTTGAGCATGCCCTTGAGAGCCGTAGCCGATGATGGCGATGGTCTTTCCCTTGAGGGCGGCGAGATCGGCGTCTTTGTCGTAATAAATCGTGGCGGGCATGTTTGGGATTCTTCGTACTTGGTTCTAAGTGAGTGTTTAGCCGCCGAGCTCGTCTCGGCGTGAAAGCTGATTAAGAAGTGCGACCTAAACCGCCGCTTCCGAAGGTTTCGCACACCGGACCATCGCAATACGTCCGGTGCGAACGACTTCTTTGATGCCGTAGGGACGCATGAGTTCGATGAAGGCTTCGATTTTCCGTTCTTGGCCGGAGATTTCGACGATCACTTCCGTGCCGCCGATGTCGACGACCCGACCGCGGAAAATGTCGGTAAGTTCTTTGACGGCGCTCCGTTGCAAGCCGGGCTCGGCCGAGACCTTGATGAGCATCAGGTCGCGTTCGACGTAGTCGCGGGAGCTAATGTCGTCGACTTTGACGACCGTGACGATCTTCGCCAACTGCTTGCGGACCTGTTCGAGCACGGCATCATCGCCGACGATGACGAACGTCATCCGCGAGAATTCGGGGTTTTCCGTGGCACCGACGGCCAAACTGTCGATGTTGTAGCCGCGCGATG
>CAZWDN010000171.1:0-11122 GCA_964633125.1 uncultured Pirellula sp.
TAAGTACGCACAACCCCAAAACCCACAAGGGGTGCGTACATAACTCAAGTTATGTACGCAGTACGAAAAAGAGAATCGACGTAAGTCGCGCAGATGAATGCGGACTTACGTCGATTTGTCAGCCTTGTAGGGAACGCCCTCTGCGGCGTTCCGTGCATAACGATGGTCGTGGAACGCCACGCAGCGCGTTCCCTACAGACATTGCGCGTCTTCTGGCTGCCGACTACTAGCTACTTCGCCGGCGCCTTGGTCGGCTTCGGGCCTTTGGCTTGCGGCGGTTGGAGCTTGTCTTGCCATTCGAACTTGTGCTTTTCGGCGTCGAACGGCTTGAAGTAGCTCTCGTCACCGAGCTTATCGCACGACCAGAGCAAGCCGCGGGTGACCATGTCGAGATAGCGCGGGTCGGCGCAGGTGTAGCTGTTGTGGCCGAGCGTGGTGGCGAAGACGCGGGTCTTATCGTTGTAGGTGTTCGTCCAGGTGACCACGTATTCCACATCGGATTCCGTGCCGTCTTTGGCCTTCACGTGTTGCTTGCCCCGTTGCAGCGGGTGGGCCGTGTCGAACACCTTGAGGTTGTTGTAGAGCTCTTCTTGGATCGTGGTCCAATTGGCCGCGCCGTTGGTGATCGGATGTTGGTCGTCGAGGTTCGTCAGCGCGATCGGCACTTGCGGGCCGTGGCCGGAGGATTGGATGCCGCAGAACTTGAACCATTCGTCGGTGCCGCTGCGGTAACAGTGCATCGCGCAATGCAAGAGCACGGCGGGCTTGCCGGCCTTGTGCGGCGCGAGGATGCGATCCATCCAGGCTTGTTCCTTCACGTTGGCAAAGCACTCGTCGTGCAGGATCACGTCGAACTTGTCGGCCCAATTCGGGTCTTCGTAGAGCTTGATCTTCGTATCGGTGGTGGTGCCGCCGTCTTGCACCACGGTGAACTCGACATGAGCCCGAGCTGAGATGCCGTCGGCGATGATTCGCTTTTGGAAGTCATAGTCGTGGCAGCAGCCGCCGACAATGAGCAGCGCCTTGAGCGGCTTGGTCGGGGCTTTCGTCCCTTCGACCGACGGGGCGAGTTCGGCGGCTTGCACGCTGCCGATGAGCGCGAGGGCGAAGACGAATAGTGAGGTGAGCGAACGGCGCGTCATGGCGGGAGTTCCTTGTGCTTGGCGAGCGAGGGCGATGATTGCGGTATGGGTTGGGTTGCCCCTCACCCCGGCCCTCTCCCGCAAGGGGAGAGGGAGTGTAATTAGCGTGGGGTCTACGATAGTCGGGCGTGCGGCGTGGTTCAACCGGCTGTTAGGCTTCGGGGCGAATAATCACCCGTCCGGTCACGCCGCCAATGAGGATGCGGTCGACCTGTGCGGGCACGTCGCGGAGCGTGATTTCATGGGCCAATTCGGCAAGCAACGGCAGCCGCCAGGCGTCGGCGAGGTTGTTCCAGATCCGCACGCGTTGCTCCATCGGGCACTCGACGGAATCGATGCCGGCCAAGTCGACGCCGCGGAGAATGAACGGCATGACGGTAATCGGAATCTCAACGCCGCCGACGAGTCCGCACGCCGCACAGACGCCCGCGCGCTTAAGACTGCGGAGCACGGTGCCGAGCGTTTTGCCGCCGACCGTGTCGACCGCTCCGGCGAAGCGCGCGGCCAAGAGCGGCTTCGGGCTTTCGTCGACGACGTCGGCGCGCGTGAGAATCACGGCGGCTCCGAGACGCTTCAAGAGGTCGGCCGCTTCCGGCTTGCCCGACACCGCGGCCACGGTGAAGCCGAGTTTCGCCAGGATGCCGACGGCAATGGAACCGACGCCGCCCGAAGCGCCGGTGACGACGACTTCACCGCTTGCCGGCGTGACGCCGCGAGCGATGAGCGCTTCAACGCACTGCGCCGCCGTGAGGCCGGCCGTGCCGTAGATCATGGCGTCGCGCGGGGTGAGGTTCGCGGGAAGCCGCACGGCCCAGGCGGCGGGAACGCGCACGTAGCCGGCCATGCCGCCCCAGGTGTTTTGACCTTGATCGAAGCCGGTGACGACCACGGCGTCGCCGGGTTGAAACAGCGGCGAGTCGCTCCGCTCGACGATGCCCGCGGCGTCGATGCCCGGCACGTGAGGAAACTTGCGGGTCACGGCGGGATTGCCGGTCGCGGAAAGTGCGTCTTTGAAGTTGAGCGACGAGTAGCCGACGCGAATGAGCAGTTCGCCCGCAGGGAGGTCGGATTCCGCGCAGGTTGCGACGGCTCCGTGGATGCCGGCGGCGTCTTTGGTCACCAAATAGCAAGGAAACGAAACATTGGGCATAGCGCGTAACTCCGAAATCGGCACGGCATCCAAGATTGTGCAAGCGGGGGCACTCACGTTGTACCGGGCGGAAAACTTGGCTGCTACGGGCCCGCGAATGCCGATACCGATTGCCTGGTTCGGCCGTGCGGCCGATGGTTTGACGCTGGGAGCGGCAAGCCTATAATTCCGGAGCTATCAAAAAGCTTATCTCCAAGCCATAGAACAGTTTTCGTTGAGGAGTTTGCCATGGGCGCCAACACGGTTGAATTCACCGATGCCAATTTCGACGCCGAAGTGCTGCAATCGCAGCAGCCGGTGCTCGTCGACTTTTGGGCGCCGTGGTGCGGTCCTTGCCGCCAGATCGCCCCGATGATCGACGCGCTGGCCACGGAATACGCCGGCACGGTCAAGGTCGGCAAAGTGAACGTGGACGACAGCCCGCAAGCGGCGGGACAATACGGAGTGCAAAGCATTCCGACGTTGATGATTTTCAAGGGTGGCGAGATCGTCGATCGGTTCGTCGGCGCAAAGCCGAAGAGCGTGCTGCAAGCGGCGCTCGACGCCGCGAAGTAAGCGAGCGGATCGATCGCGATTGCCGTTGGAGTATTTTTTGCCGAGCCTCGGACCCCAAGTCCGGGGCTCGGTTCGTTAGTGCCGCGACCGAGGCTTTCTGAGCGGTCGGGTTTGCGGAGCAGGCAACGCCGGCGGCGGCAAAGTTTCAGCAATTTATCCAAACCGCCGTAAACTTCGCGGCGACTTGTGCCGATCATTGCAACGTTAAACTTTGCCGGTCTTACCGATTGTGCGATGCGATAGCAGCGACGCGCATTCGGCCGGGTGCCGGCATCTCGGACTTGCGCGAGGTGCAGAATGGCGGCCAAAAGAATTCGAAGCGGAACGACGCCCAGTGCGGCAGACGCTGCGGAGTCGCCGGACGTACGTTTGCTCTCGACCGACACGCGGCTCGATCCGGCGCAGCGCGTGCCGCCGCCGCATCCGACGTTGAACGAGTTTGAATACGATGAGCCGCGCGCCGAGGACGGCGCCGGCCCGCAGGCGAGCGGTTCGGGCACGACCGTGGAAGTCGATCTGGAAGCGGTGGAACAACTGCGCAACCAGGCACGACAGTTGGCCGTGCATCTGCGAGCCAAGCAAGACGAACTCGATCGGCGCGACGCCGAATGGCAGGCGCAGATCGCGGCACACGACAATGAGCGACGGGCCGCACAGGTCTGGTACCAGCAGCGGTGCGCCGAGTTGGAAGATCGCGAGGCTACGTTTCCCGCACGAGAGCGCGAATGGGCCGACCGACGCGAACAATTGATTGCGGCGGAAGCGGCCGCCGTGCAAATGCGGCAGAATGAAGAGGCGGTACTTGCCCGACATGCCGCCGCGCTGGCGGGACAATCGCTGGAGATGGCCCGGCGCGAGGAAGAGCTTCAGCAAACGGCGATTCGCATCGCCGTGGAAACCGCGGCGCAGCGGCATGCCGCGGCCGAGGTCGAGGCCCGGCGCGCGGAGCTGCAGAACGAGATGCAACGGCTCCGTCGCGAGAACGACGAGTTGCAACAGCGGCGCGAACAAGCGGAGCTGGAGTTGCAGCGCCGTCGCGAAGAATGGGAACGAAAGGCCGCGGAGCCGAGCGCGTTTCAAGTCGAGCTGCAGCGCGAACTGAACCAACGCAGCGAGGCGCTCGATGCCCGCGAGGCGGCCGTGGTCGAACAAGAGGGATATTTAAGACAAGCGATGCTCGAGTGGGAACGTTGGCGCGCGGAGTTGGAAGAAGAGCGGGAGCGATTGGCCGCGCAACAACGACACGACCGACTTGAGCTAGCCGAATTGCGACGCCGCGCGGAAGCCGACGCCTCGGAGCGCCGCGAGGCGATCGAGCGTCAGAGCGAACAGCTCGACTTCCGCCGCGCCGCAATTCGCCGCGAACAAGAGGAACTGGCCGCGGCCCAACGCGAGACGTTGGAAATGCGGCTGGCCGCCGAGGAACTGTGGACCCGACTCTCGGGCTCGCTCCCTCCCGCGGCGCTCACCGAGCAAATGGCCCGCATTCGCACGCGGCTCGGCGAACAGTATCGGATCGTGCAAACCGATCTCGCCGCGCAGAAGGTCGAACTCGACGCCTTGCGGGCCGATCTGGCCGCCGAAGGTGAACGCCTACGGTTTCAAACGCAGGAACTCCATCGCTGGGCCGAATCGCGGCACGAAGAGATCGAACGGCAAGCGGCCTTCCTCACCGGCCGCGAAGCGGAACTCGAACGCCAAGACGGCTCGCTCTATCAACGGGCCCAAGCGTGGCGACAAGAGCGGTTCCAACTGGAGCAAGAAGTTCGTCGGCTGCAGACCGAGCTGCGCCGCGCCGGAATCGAACTGCCGCCGCAGCCGCAACTAACCGAACGCCGCCGAAAGGCGACCGCCGCGTAGGTCGGCGGTCAAGCGCGCTCGATCGGAAACGGCAATACTTCGGCGATGTCGCTTTTACCCGCCGCGAGCATGACCACGCGATCGAAGCCGAGAGCGCAGCCGGTACAAGCGGGCAGCCCATGGCGCATGGCCGCCAGCAATCGGCTCTCTGCGGGAAGCGTCGGCTTGCCGTCGGCGGCACGGAGTTGGTTGTTCTCTTCGTTGCGACGGAGCAGTGTTTCAGCGTCGAGCAACTCGTGGTAACCATTGGCGAGTTCGAGGCCGTCGACGTAGAGCTCGAAGCGTTCGGCGACCGGCGGGCGCTCGTCGCGGACGCGCGCGAGGGCCGCTTGCGACGGCGGATAGTCGTGGAGGATCGTCGGGCGTTCGACGCCGAGACGGGGCTCGACAAGACCGGAGAGCAAAAGGTCGAGCCAAGCGTCGCGATCGGCCGGATGTGCCGAGGCGTCGAAGGCCGCGGCCGCTTCCGGCACGCGATTCCGGGCAACGTCCGCGATCTCGGACGTTGCGGCAGTTAGAGGATCGACACCGACGTGGTCTAAGAACGCTCGGCGATACGTGACGCGCTCGGCCGGCCCGCGCCCGAGCATCGCTTCGCAGAGTTCGCTCAAGAATTGCATGCCCGCCGCGTAGTCGTCCCCTTTGCGATACCACTCGACGAGCGTGAACTCGGGGTTATGCCGGGGGCCGCGTTCTCCCTGGCGGAAAGCATGCGCGACTTGAAAGATCGCCTCTCCGCCGGCCGCCACGAGCCGCTTCATGGCGAACTCGGGGGACGTTTGCAGGTAGAGCGTGCGCGGCGGTCCGACGCCCTCGAGGGTCGTCAGGAGCGGGTCGAGATGGCGATCGACGACGGTGTCGGCCGCGAGAATCGGCGTTTCGACTTCGAGAAAACCGTGCTCGTGGAAGAATGCGCGAGTCTTGCGCAGGAGTTCGGCCCGAAGTCGGAGCGTCGACCAATCGGCGGTGGGAAGAAAGCTCATGGGGTACGCCGAGCCACGAAAGTATTCGGCGACATTACCTAGCGGTGGCGTACTTTTCCGCGTATTCAAGGACCCAAAGGTCGACGGCGTCGCGCAGCGATTGCACGTCCGACTCGGCGAGTTTCTGAAACTGCGATCGGGCGAAGACTTCCTTGTTGCGGATCGTCCCTTTGGCGGCGATCTCTACGACGTGCGCCGGGGAGTAAGGTCGCACCGTTACTTCCAACCGGCTGTACCAATTGCGGCGGCCGCCGTCGCCGAGCGCCACGTCATCGCGCGAGCAAGCAGCGCCCCAGCCGCGATCACCGACGATCGACTCCCAGCGGAAGCCGGGAAAGTGATCGGGAAGCTTTTGCAGGCACTTCTCAATGTGGTCGGCCAGGTCGAGTCGCACCGTCGCGTGCAGGCGTTTGAACTCTTCTTCCGTGAGGGCTCGTCCCGCCGCTTCGCGCTCTTGGGCTTCGCGTACTTTCTCGCCGCGGGCAATCGCCTTCTCGAGCCGTTCGTCGAAATCCATCGTGCAAAAACGCCTTGTCCGAAAACTCGAATGGTGACGAACCCGCCGTGTCCGGTTAGGCGGACGGAGCTTCGCCGGTCGACTCCCGAACCGCCGGCGCTTCCGCAGCCGGCTTCGATTCGGCGGGCGTCGCGGGGGCCGGATCTTCCGTTTTCACGGTGATGAATTGCTTCAATTCGCCGAACGATTGCAGGTAGGCCCGACCTTGAATCTTCGCCTTGGTGAGCTTCGGCGGAGGAGGAGGCGGCGCTTTTTTCTTGGCGGCTTCGAGCGCGGCTTCGGCCGCCGCGAGATCGGCCGACTCTTCCTCGGAACGGCGCGGGCGACGATCCGGCTTGCGTCCGCCGCCGCCGGGCCGACCGCCGCCGTCTTGCGGACGGCCGCCGAAACGACGACCGCCGTCGCCGCCGCGGCCTTGGCCCTGTTGTCCTTGGCCGCCGAGTTGTTGTCCGCCTTGCCCCGGGGCTCCGCGACCTTGGCCGCCGCGAGAGCGATCGCCGCCGCGTCGCGGTCCGCCGCCGGCTTCGTCGCCGGTGCGCGCATCGCGACGTTCTTCCGAGCGCTTAGCGCCGGGCGGAATCATCGTGAGCGATACGCGGCGACGCTGTTTGTCGACCTGCATGACCCAGACTTTGACGATGTCGCCGACCGAGACGACTTCGTGCGGGTCTTTGACGTACTTGTCCGCCAAGTGGCTGATATGCACGAGGCCGGAGTCTTTGAGGCCGATATCGACGAACGCGCCGAAGTCGACGACGTTGAGCACCGTGCCGCGCAGCTCCATGCCCGGCTGCAAATCGTCGAGCTTGAGGATGCCTTGTTTGAAGATCGGCGGCGGGAGGCCTTCGCGCGGGTCGCGGCCGGGGCGCGTGAGTTGCGTAATGATGTCGTGCAGCGAGAGCGTGCCGACGCGCAATTGCAGGGCCATCCGCTGTAGATCGATGCCGCGAGATTTTTCGGCGATCTTGGCGACCTTCTCTTTGTCGGCCAAGTCTTCGGGCTTCGCGCCGAGTTGCTCCAGCACGCGCTGGGCGGTCTCGTAGCTTTCGGGATGGATCCAGGTGCCGTCGAGCGGATTTTCGCCGCCGGTGAGCTTGAGGAAGCCCGCCGCCTGAACGAACGCCGCTTCCCCAACGCCGCTGACGGCCTTCAACTGTTCGCGGCTGGTAAACGGCCCATTGGCTTGACGATGGTCGAAAATGCGCTGGGCCGTGAGTTGATTCAGGCCGGAGACGTAACGCAGCAGCGACGGGCTCGCCGTGTTCAAGTCGACGCCGACGTAGTTGACGCACGATTCCACAACCCCGTCGAGCGAGTCGCGCAGGTGCTTGGCTTTCACGTCGTGCTGATAGAGGCCGACGCCCAAACTATTGGGCTCGATCTTCACGAGTTCGCTGAGCGGGTCTTGCAGTCGGCGACCGATGGAGACGGCGCCGCGCACCGTGGCGTCGCGATCGGGGAACTCCTCGCGGCCGAGCGGGCTGGCCGAGTAAACGCTCGCGCCGGCCTCGCTCACGATCACGTACGAAATTCCGGTACCCGCCAGGTCGGTCGAGATCAGGTCGGCGACGAACGTTTCCGTTTCGCGGCAGGCGGTGCCGTTGCCGATGACGACAACCGAGAGTTGCTTCTCTTTGGCGACTTCGACGAGCTTCGCCTTCGATTGGGCACGACGTTCGGCGTTGCCCACGATGAAAACGACGCCGTGTTCGAGCAGATTGCCGAACTCGTCCAGCGCCACCCATTTGCAGCCGCTCTTGAAGCCGGGGTCGAGGGCCAACAGCCGGCGCTCGCGGACCGGCGGCTGCAGCAAGAGGTTACGTAAGTTCTTGGCGAACACTTCGACCGCGTGCGTTTCAGCGTCGTCGGTGAGTTCGCGGCGCAGTTCGCGTTCGAGGCTCGGCAATACCAAACGGTGTAAAGCGTCGCGGCCGCAGCCGCGCAGCAACTCGGCATGCGGATGGCCCGCGGGCACGAGCAATTCGTCGACCACGCGCTCCATGGCGCCGGTGTCGGAATCGATCCGCACGCGCAGGACTTTCGCCTTCTCACCCCGATTGATCGCCAGCACGCGATGCGGGGGGAGTTTCGAGACCGATTCGGAGAACTGGAAGTAATCGCGGAACGCGCGCTGCATTTCGGCGGCGCGGCGTTCGGCCTTCGTCAGCACTTTCTTCGGCTTCTTTTCTTTTTTGCGCGGCTGCTTTTGCGCCGCGGCGGCGCTCGGCAGCGCGGCCGATTCGTCCGTCGACGGCAGCGGCGAATCGACGATGCGGGCCGTCGATTCCGCGCCGATTTCGGCGACCGCCGGCTGCGGCGCGGCCGTATCGACCGGTGGCTCGGCCGGGTCGACGTGAGCCCCTTCTTCTTCCATATCCGAGGCTTGCAGTTCTTCCGGCGTTTCGACGGCGTCGAAGTGCGGCGTCTCGACGTCGGCGACCGCGTCGGCGACGAACGTCGCGCCTTCCGCCTCTTCCGTTTCGTCCGTTAGCCCGGCGAAGAGCGGTTGCGACGCTTCATCGGCCTTGGCGACCTTCTCCGCCTTGTCGCTCTTGTCGGCGGCGCGTTCGGGTTGCTTCTCGGTTCCCGGCTTTACCTCAGGTTCGACGGCCGTCGTGGTGATCTTGCCGGACTTCTCCAGAATCGTGCGCACGCGCCCGCGGAAATCGGCCCGTTCGCTGAAGAGTTCGGCGAGAATGTGGCCGGCGCCCAGCAGCGCATCGGCGGGGGTGACCACCTGTTTATCGGCGCCGACGATGTCGGGGTTGCTCGTGTTGACGAAATCGGCGAGCCGAGCGTTCAAATCGGCGGCCAGCGGATCGGCCGCGAGGATCTCGAGCGCCAGTGGTTCCAGACCCCGGGCACGGGCCGCCGTGGCGAGTGTTTGCTTCTTCGGCTTATAGGGTAGGTAGAGATCTTCCAAACGCCGGGCCGTCACGGCTCCTTCGATCGCCTTGGCAAGCTCGGGCGTGAGCTTTCCTTGCGAATCGATGGAGCGCAGGATCGTCTGCTTGCGTTCGACGAGTTGCCGTTGCTTGGTTACGCGATCTTGAATCGCGCGGATCGGCTCTTCGTCAAGACCGCCGGTCTGGTCTTTGCGATACCGTGTGATGAACGGAACCGTGTTCCCTTCATCCAGGAGCTTGACCACGGCTTCAACGCGCGGTTGCGGGAGATTCAACGCCTTGGCAATCGGCGAGAAGTCGATCGCGACGGGAGATTCGATGCTCGAGAGAGACATGCGCCGGGCCGAGCGAAAACGAGACGAGGATAGCGACGCCGGCATCACGTTCGGCGATGGCGCCGTTTCGCGATGCGCTCGTCCGAACACCGAGGCAGATGCCGCGGGTCAAACGGTCGTCACACTTCCCTGCATTGCGGTAGGTTTTACCGCCTCGTCACGAGTCGCCCCATGGTCCTTAAATAGTTGACTGCGAGAGACTTAACGACCCGGCAATCTAGGCGTTGCGCCGACGAGTGTCAAGCGAACGACCAGCGCGAACGAGGCCGTTTTTCGCCGCAATTGCTGAGGCGAAGCGGTCGACAATGGTTCGCAGTCGGCCGGGTAGGTTTCGCTAAATTCACAAATCGTCGAATTCACTTGCCGCGTTCGACTTCGTGCCGGCGCTGGAAACGCTGGCGAACAGGAAATAGTTATCGATTCCGACGGAATGTCGCAAGTTCCGCCGGGGAGAGGTCGATAACAGCCTCGCCGCAGTGATTCGGTGAAAAGAACGTCCGGCGTGCATGGGATGCATGGCGGGAGTTCGAGATCGGAGACGCCTCCGACGACCGCACTGCGAATCTCGTCGCGATAGAAGGGATGCTTCGCATGTCCAAGACCCAATTGCGCGTTTTCCGCGGACCTGAAACCGTTCATCACGTCGAAGAAGCTTGCGAGCCGAATACGGTCCGGGTTCCGTTCGGCGAAATCTACCCGCTGCTGGCCGATGCCGTTCGCAACCGCCGCACGTGGCTGCACGACTTCGATCACGACGAACTGGTCATCCCGACCGACCTCTACGAGATGCTGCTGGCCTACCAGTTCAGCCGCCGGCCGTCGGCGTAGGGCGCGAGACGTTCACAGGGCCTTGTTCTTGGTGCTTGGTTGCGTTTCCACGCGGCCGCGTGCCGGGGAACAATGCACTTTGCATATAGAACCACGCGTATGGGAAGATCGCCCGGCCTGAAATGGTCGGGCTTTTTTTTGCGCCGACGCGTACTATTTGGTCGTGCCCCCCGAAGTTCCTCGGTAAGGAAATCAGCCGATGAGTTCAGCCGACCCGCAACAGAACCCGCCGCCGTTTGATCCGAGCGGCTCGATTCGCGGAGCGTTCGTGCAGCCAGACATGCCCGGCGGTCCGGCCCCGCGCAATCGCATCGAGCCGGTCGGCGGGCAAGAACGGATCGCCGACCTGATTACGATGCTCAAGGAAACAGTCGATAAGATGGCCGCCGATCAGGTGAGCCGCGGCGACTTGAAGATCATCAATCGCACGGTGCGCGAACTGCGATACGCCTTCAAAGTATTCGCCCCGTATCGTCGCAACCGCAAAGTCACGGTGTACGGCTCGGCACGTACGAAGGAAACCGATCCGGCCTATAAACAGGCCGTGGCGTTCGGCCAAGCGATCGCGGCGCAGAAGTGGATGGTCGTCACGGGCGCCGCCAGCGGCATTATGGAAGCCGGGCACGTCGGCGCGGGGCGCGAAGCCTCGATGGGAGTGAACATCATGCTGCCGTTCGAGCAAGGCTCGAACCCGATCATCGCCGGCGACAAGAAGCTGGTGCATATGAAGTACTTCTTCACGCGCAAACTGATGTTCGTGAAGGAGTGCGACGCGCTGGTTTGTTTTCCCGGAGGTTTCGGCACGCTCGACGAGTTCACGGAAATCGTCACGCTGCTGCAAACCGG
>CAZWDN010000172.1:0-11024 GCA_964633125.1 uncultured Pirellula sp.
CGCACCCCTTGTGGGTTTTAGGGTTGTGCGTACTTAACCCCGAGTTATGTACGCACGCCCGATCCGGAGCGTCGTCGTAAGTCCGGCAAACATGTGCTTGGTTCTTGGTGCGAAGTGCTTCGTTCGCCGACGAGGATTCACGCTCTTAACAACGCACCAAGCACCACGAACTAAGCACACTCTCAACAATCCCGCACCATAACGAAGCGGCCGGCCCATCTCCAGAGAGGAAATGGCCGGCCTAGAACTGCGGTTGAATATTGCTCGCGAGATGTTCCTCGAAGTTAGCCGTGATTGGTCGTCGGCGGTGTTTGGTTGAGCTTCTGTCGGTAAGCCATGTAACCCGACAACGCGGCGAGACCGGCCATCAGGGCGGCGAATAGCCAATAGCCGTAAGCGACCTGCAAGAAGGCAAGCAGCGCGAAGAAGACGGTTTCGGCGGCATAGAGCCGCCAATCAAGCGCGAGCGACCACTTACCGAAACTCACGCACTTCTCGTGGTGAAACGAACGCAAATAAACGCCGAGCGCCAAACCAATGCCGACGGAAACCAAGAGAAAGGTCGTCTGATAGAACATTTCGATACCCTTACGTTGTATTGGAATTATGGCGGCGCAAATACCGCAGTCATCCAAGGCGTAAGGCGAGCGCCGATGTTACAGACGCATATGGCGGCGACGGTGCTACCCGATGCGGTCTTTGCCCATGTACTTCCGCAAGACTTCCGGGACGAGGATCGTTCCGTCGGCTTGCTGGTAGTTTTCGAGCACGGCGATAATGGCTCGGCTCAGGGCCACGGCGGTGCCGTTCAAAGTGTGAGCGAAGTGCGTTCCTTTTTCGCCCTTCTTGCGATAGCGAATGCCGAGGCGGCGGGCTTGGTAGTCCGTGCAGTTGCTCGTGCTCGTCACTTCGCCGTACTCGCCTCCCTGGCCGCGGCCGGGCATCCAGGCTTCGAGGTCGTATTTGCGATAGGCGGGGCCGCCGAGGTCACCGGTCGCCGTGTCGACGACGCGATAGGCGATGCCGAGCCCGTCGAAGATGCGGCATTCGAGATCGCAGAAGTATTCGAGCATCGCGTCGCTCTGATCGGGGAGCGTAAACGCAAACATCTCGACCTTCGTGAACTGATGCACGCGATACAAACCGCGCGAGGCCCGACCGCCTGCGCCCGCTTCCGTGCGATAGCAATGGCTGATGCCGCACATCTTGATCGGGAAGACGTCTTCTTCTTGGATCGTGTCGGCGAGATAGCCGCCGAGCGTAATCTCGGCCGTGGCGACGAGGCTCAAGTCGCTTTCGGCGATGCTGTAGATCTGCGTCTCGGGGCCGCGCGGGATATAGCCGGTGCCGTGCAAGACCTCGTTGCGGGCCAGATCGGGCGTGATCGTGGGGGTGAAACCTTCTCCCATCAGGAGATGGATTGCGTACTGCTGCAGCGCGAGTTCGAGCAGCACGGCGTCGTTTTTCAAGAAGTAAAAACCGGCGCCGGTTGTCTTCGCTCCGGCGTCGAAGTCAATGAGGTTGAGCTTCTCGCCAAGTTCGACGTGATCGAGCGGCTTGAAAGCAAACTTCGGCGGAGCGTGCTTCCCCTTCTTCACTTCAAGGTTCGCCTGGTCGTCGCCGCCGATCGGCGCCGCCGGGTGCGACATATTGGGAATCGTGCGTTGCACGGCGTCGATATCCGCTTCGAGCGCCGTCAGCTTCTCGCCGGCCGCGGTGCATTGATCGCGGAGTTCGCGCCCTTGGGTCTTCAACGCTTCGCGCTCTTCCGGTGTTTTCGCCTTACCGATTTGCTTCGACGTTTCGTTGGCCTGACGGTTCAATTCGTCGACCTGTTGCTGCATCTGCCGACGCTGCATTTCCAACTCGACGAAGCGATCGATGTCGGCTTTGGAGTTGCGGCGGGCGCAGTTCTCTTTGACAAGTGCGGCGTTTTCTACGATGAATTTGCGGTCGAGCATGATTCTTTTTCGGCGTGAGAATTCGTGTTACTTCTTGAGCTTGCCCAATTGTTCCCATAGCGCGGCCGAGGCTTTGATGCCGCGGTGGAAATCGGCGAGGCAAAACTTTTCGTTCGGGCTGTGCGTGTTGTCGTCGTTTAGGCCCCAGCCCAACAGCAAGGTATCGACTCCCAACAAATCGTGGAAGGTCGAGACGACGGGGATGCTCCCCCCTTCGCGAATAAACACCGGCTTGCGACCGAAACCGTGCGCGACCGCCTCGACCGCCGCGGCCACGTACGGGCTCTCGAGCGGCACGACCACGCCCGGCGCCCCGTGGTAGCTGATGAGCTCCATTTGGATGCCGACCGGGCAGAGCCGCTTGAGCATCGCCTCGAGCGCGGCTTTGAGCTTGCCGGGCTGTTGATTGGGCACCAAGCGGAAACTGAATTTGGCCGAGGCCTTGGCCGGCAGCACCGTCTTGGCCCCTTCGCCCTGGTAGCCGGAGGTGAGGCCGTTGATGTCGCACGTCGGCCGGGCCCATCGGCGCTCGATGTTCGTAAAGCCGGCTTCGCCGTTGAGATCCGACACGCCGATCGACTTCTTGAATTCGGCCTCGTCGTACGGCAGCGCGGCAAACTCCTGCCGCTCGCGCTCCGTGAGCGGCAGCACGTCGTCGTAGAAGCCGGGCACCTGCACACGGCCGTCGCCGTCGACCAAGGCCGCCAGCATCTTCACCAGCGCGCCGGCCGGATTCACGGCCGCGCCGCCGAAGACGCCGGAGTGCAAGTCACGATCCGGCCCTTGCAGCTTGAGTTCGAAATAGCTGATGCCGCGCAGACCGTATGTGATGGCCGGCAAGCCGGGGCCGAATTGCGACGTGTCGCTGATCACGCAGACGTCGGCCTTGAGCTTCTGGCGATTGGCGGCAATGAAGCCGTCGAGGTGTTCGCTGCCGACCTCTTCTTCCCCCTCGATGAGAAACTTCAAATTCACCGGCAGCTTGCCGACCGTCTTCAGCCAAGCTTCCGCGCTCTTCACATGCGTGAACATTTGGCCCTTATCGTCGGTCGCCCCGCGCGCGTAGAGGTTGCCGTCACGGCGAGTCGGCTCGAAGGGGGGCGTTTCCCATAGGTCCAGCGGGTCGGGCGGTTGCACGTCGTAATGACCGTACACCAGCACGGTCGGCGCGCCGGGCGCACGGCAATGTTCGGCGTAAACAATCGGATGGCCGGCCGTTTCACAAATCTCGGGCGACATTCCCAAATCGCGAAATTGTCCGGCCACCCATTGGGCCGCCGCGCGAATATCGCCCTTGTAGCGGCTGTCGGCGCTGACGCTGGGAATCCGGAGCAACTGGCAGAGTTGCTCCTCAAACAACGAGGAATTCTGCGAAAGATAGGCGTCGACTTCGCTGGGCATGCCGTGAACTCCGGAAATTGCGACAATTCGAGCGGGCTAATATAATGCTTTCACGGCGACTCGGCCATTGCGAGCGCCGCCGTCGCGTTCGGGAGGAATAGTCGTCATGTCCAAAGATGCCGCTGTCGCAGCGCCTGATGTCGAAGAAGCGGTGCAGGCTGCGCCGGAAGTCGCCGAGCCGGAAAAGAAGCGGAAGCGTCAGCCGCGCTATCACGTGCTGCTTTGGAACGACGAAGACCACACGTATGAATACGTCATCGTGATGCTCCACGAACTGTTCGGCCATCCGCCGGAGAAGGGTTTCCAGATCGCCCAAGAGGTCGACCTCCGCGGCAAGGCGATCGTGCTGACCACGACGATGGAACACGCCGAGCTGAAGCGCGACCAAATCAAGGCCTACGGCAAAGACCCCGGCATCAAGGCCTGCGCCGGCTCGATGAGTTCGACGATCGAAGCGGCGCCCGAGTAATGCCCACGATCCGTACCGCGACGCTCGGCTGCCGCGTCAATCAATACGAAACGGAATTCGTACGGCAAGGGCTCGAGCGCGTCGGCTATCGCGACGCGCTAGACGACGAAGCAGCCGACCTGTGCATCGTCAATACCTGCACCGTCACGCACGAAGGCGACGCCAAGAGCCGGCAGACCGTACGGCAATTAGCCAAGCGCAACCCGGATGCCCGCATCGTCGTCATGGGCTGCTACGCCACACGGGCGCCGGACGAAGTCGCGGCGCTCCCCGGCGTCGCGGAAGTGATTACCGACAAACGCGAACTCCCCGACCTGCTGCAGCGCTTCGGCGTGGTCGACGTGCCGACCGGCATCGCGCGGTTCGACAATCGCCAACGAGCCTACGTCAAAGTGCAAGACGGCTGCATGCTCTCCTGCACGTTCTGCATCATCCCGTCGGTACGGCCGAACCTGCGCAGCCGCTCGCCGGAGCATATCGTCGAAGAAGTGCGCCGGCTCGTCGACCACGGGCACCGCGAAATCGTGCTCACGGGCATCCACCTCGGGCACTACGGAGTCGACCTGAACCAAGGCCGTCCGAAACAACAGTGGGTCCGCCTCTCGCACCTCCTGGAGCGTCTCGTCGCCGTCGACGGTCGCTTCCGCATTCGCCTGTCGAGCATCGAGGCGACCGAGGTGACGCGCGAACTCGTGGCCGTGATGGCGCGACACCCGGACCGCATCTGCCCGCACCTGCACGTCTCGATGCAAAGCGGCAGCGAGGGCGTGTTGCGACGCATGCGCCGTCGCTGGGGCGCGAAGCGGTTCGTCGATCGGTGCCGTCTGGTGCAAGACTCGCTCGATCTGCCGGCGCTCACGACCGACGTGATCGTCGGCTTCCCCGGCGAGACGGAAGCCGAGTTCGAAGAAACCTTGCGCGTGTGCGACGACCTCGGCTTTTCGAAGATCCACATCTTTCCGTTTAGCCCGCGTAAAGACACGCCCGCGGCGACGATGCCCGAGCAGGTTCCGCCCGACGTCAAGCAACGGCGCGTCCAGCGGCTCGAACTCCTCGGCGACGCGCTCCGCGGTCGCTATCACGCCGCGCTCGCCGGAAAGCGACTGCAAATGCTCGTCGAAGGTCGGCTGCCCGATCGGCCGAACGTCGTGGCCGGCACCGCCTGCCGCTATATGCTCATGGAACTCTCCGCCGACGATGCCGGCGGTCCGTTGCCGGCACGCGGTACGCTTGTCGACGTCGTCGCCGGCCCGTCGCATGCCGGCCGCATCCAAGCCCGCGCCGCAGCATCGTGCGTGTAGGGAACGCCCTCCGCGGCGTTCCGTTTGTGCTCTGCCTCGGCCCCGCCGCAACCGCTCTGGTTCGCTCCCGGGGCATTTGCTAGAGTCCCGCCCCCGACAGGCAACTCGCGTCGCAAATCCTTCGGCCCGGGTCGCCCAACTCTTCTTTCGCACTCGTCGAGACCTTCGTCATGTCGCGCTTCGTCATTCGCTTCGCCATGTCGCTGATCGCTTGCTGCGCCCTGCTCCCCGCGGTCGCCGGGGCCCAATCGCCGTTTAGCAAGTTATCGCTGTTCAAACATCTCGAAGCCGATCCGAACAAAGAATACAAAATCGTCGAGAGCAACGGTCCGTGGTTGATCCTTTGCTCCACGTTCCTCGGCGAGGACGGCAAGAATCAAGCGAAACAGCTCGTCTTGGAGTTGCGTCGCGAATTCAAGCTCAACGCCTATCTGCACGAAATGGAATGGGACTTCAGCGGCAAGGTGCCGGGGCGCGGCGTCGACAAATACGGCAAGCCGAAACAAATGGAACACGCCAACTACGAGAAGCGCGAAGAATACGCCGTGCTCGTCGGCGACTTTCCGACCGTCGACGATGAAGGCGCGCAAGCCACGCTCGAAAAAATCCGCTACCTAAAGCCGCAGTGCCTCGATCCGGAATACATCACGAAGTCGGGCCAAAAGAACGCCCGAGCCTTCGCAGGCTGGCGCATGGCGTCGGCCCAGTTGCTTTCCAAGGATGAAGAGATGAAACGCCGCGGGCCGATGGGCAAGGCGTTTCTCGTAACGAATCCGCTGATTCCGCAAGAATACTTCCGTCCCAAGGGGCTCGATCCACTGGTCGAACGGATGAACGAGCCGGTGCAACACAGCCTGCTCAAGTGCCCGGGGAAGTACACCGTCAAGGTGGCGACGTTCGGTGGAGCGATGATCTCGCTGCAGAAGGACATCGACGCCGTCGAACAAGGTCGCAAGAAGCTCACGAGCAAACTCGAACAGGCCGCGATCAACGCCCACTTGCTCACCGAAGCGCTCCGTGCGAAAGGTTACGACGCCTACGAGTTCCACGATCACGGCGCAAGCCTCGTGACGGTCGGCAGCTTCGACTCGGTCGGCACGCCCCGCTCCGACGGCAAAATCGAGATCAATCCGGAAGTCCACAAGATCATGCAGACGTTCGGCCCTTCGCAGAAGGTCGGTCCCGACGGGAAGTCGAGCTATGTACCCGGCGGCTTGGCGGGCATTCCGTTCGATGTGCAGCCGCTGTTGATCGAAGTGCCGAAGCGCACGATCTCCGCGACCTACGACCGCTCAAGCTTGAGCGTACGCTAATTCTTCGTCTGCGTGCCACCGTCGGCTTGTCCGGCGGTGCAAAGCACGAACACTGCCGGACAAGCCTGCAGTGGCACAAGCCCCCGGTTGACCGCAGCGTATCGGCATGGCACAACCATGCCCTATGACACCCACGCTTGCGATCGGCACCGGCAACAAGAAAAAAGGGGGCGAACTCGCCGCCCTTGTCGCGCCGCTCGGCTTGGCCGTACGCACGCTCGCCGACTTCCCGGCGCAGCCGCCGGTCGAGGAAACCGGTCACACCTTCGCCGACAACGCCGAGCTCAAGGCCGTCGGCTATGCGCGACTTTTGAACCATTGGGTTCTGGCCGACGATTCCGGGCTTTGCGTCGACGCTCTCGGCGGACTGCCGGGCGTGGACTCCGCCCTCTATGCCGGACGCCACGGCGACGACGAAGCCAACAACGACAAGCTTCTGGCCGAGCTCGGCTCGCGCCCGCCCGACGAGCGTTGGGGCCATTACGTGTGCCATGTCGTCTTGGCCGACCCCCGCGGCGCCGTCCGTTTTCGCACCGAAGACTATTGCCGCGGCCGCATTCTCACGGCCCGAGCCGGCGTCGGCGGCTTCGGATACGACCCGCTGTTCGAGGTCGTCGAATACCACCGCACGTTCGGCACGCTCAGCCCTGCCGTGAAAGCCTGCATCAGTCACCGAGCCCGCGCCATGCGCAAACTGCTGCCGGAATTGCAGCGACTCTTGGCGGCCGGCGAGTGGAAATAGGCGTCGCGACGCTTGTTCGTCGCCGGCGTTGCGAGATACTGACTTGACTGTCGGGAACGCCCTCCGTGGAGTTCCGAGCCCAACGTCGCGCGCGGGACGCCGCAGAGGGCGTTCCCGACAGACGAATCAACGAATGCCCTGCGGAGTCTCCACGATGTACCGTCATGCCGTCGGAACCGTTCTCGGCCTTTGCATCTTGGTCGCATCGGCCCGCGCCGAAGATCCGCAAGCCTGGGCCGACGCGCATCTCGAAGAACTCGTTACGCTCTACAAACATTTCCATACGCATCCCGAGCTTTCGCTGCGCGAGAAAGAAACTGCCGAACGACTCGCCGAAGAATGGGAAGCCGCCGGCCTCAAGGTGACCACGGGCATCGGCGGACACGGCGTCGTCGGAATTCTCGAAAACGGCGACGGCCCGCGCATCATGGTGCGCACCGATCTCGATGCTTTGCCCGTCGTCGAAAAAACCGAGCTCGTCTATGCGTCCACCGTGAAAGCCCCCGACGGTTCCGGCGGCGAGACGGGCGTCATGCACGCCTGCGGCCACGACATTCACATCACCAACACGGTCGGCACGGCCCGCTACATGGCCGCGCACCAGGACCGCTGGAGCGGCACGCTGATGTTCATCGGCCAGCCCGCCGAAGAGCGCGGCGCCGGAGCGCAAAAGATGCTCGAAGACGGACTCTTCACGAAGTTTCCCAAGCCAGACTTGGCGATCGCCCTGCACTGCGACCATCGACTGGAAACCGGCCGCGTCGGCATCAGCCCCGGCTTTATTTTGGCGAACGTCGACAGCATCGACATCGAGATCTTCGGACGCGGCGGCCACGGCGCAAGCCCGCACACGACGATCGATCCCGTGGTCATCGCCGCGCATTTGATCGTCGATCTACAGAGCATCGTCGCTCGCGAGATCAAGCCGGGCGAACCGGCGGTCATTACCGTCGGCTCGATTCACGGCGGCACGAAGCACAATATCATCGGCGACAGTTGCAGGCTCGAACTCACGGTCCGCAGTTACCAAGACGAAACGCGCAAGCACTTATTGGCCGCCATCCGCCGCAAGGCGCTGGCCGCCGCGGCCTCGGCCGGCGCGCCGGAGCCCAAAGTACGTTCGACCGAAGGAATGCCGGCGACGTTTAACGAAGAAAAACTCACCGCCAAACTAGAGAAGACGTTTCGCCGCGTCTTCGGCGACAAACAGGTGACGTCGCCGCCGCCGACCATGGGGGGTGAAGACTTTAGTTTGTACTACGTCGTCGGCAAGGTACCTTGCTGCATGTTCCGCCTCGGCACGATCGACGCTCAGCGTTTGGCCGGCTACGAACGGCTGAAGCTCGAGCCGCCGTCGTTGCATTCGCCGCTCTTTTACCCCGACCCGGAACCGACGCTGCGGACGGGCGTTATCGCCACTTGCTGGGGGCTCCTAGATTTAATGCCGCCGCCGGTCGGGGCCAAGTAGAATGGGGAAGTAGAATAGAGCGTCGGGATTCGGCTGCTCTCCACCATTACTAACGTCAGTACACTCGGCTCAGGCATGAAGCCCGCGATTATCGGCCTACTATTCGGTTATGTCGTTTCGGCGCCGCTCGCCGTCTGGGGAATGAGCGAATACCGCGGCCGCATGTTGGCTACTTTTGATAACCCGAAATGGGCCGCCGAGTGGCAAGTCTGGCGCGAGGAAACGATCCGCCAAAGCAAAGAAGGCGGACCGGTGATGCGCCGGCCCGCCAAAGCGGAAGAGCCCCCCATGATGATCTTGCTGCGCGACTACTTCGTACCGGTGGCCGGCTCGATGATGTTGGCCTTCTCGATCATGTACTGGTTTGTCGGTCTGCTGTTTTGCGGAAGCCTTCAATCGATGCGACCGGCGGAATCCGCAGTGCGAGATGCCGTGACGCCGGAGGGAACCTCATGACCGACGAACATCGCTCGGACGTCGTGCTCGCGGAATCGCAATCGGGGGCAATCGTTCCGCCGGCGGCAACGTCGCCGACTCTTGCGCCCGCGACGCCCGGCGACAGCGCCACCGCGGCCTACACCGGCCCGGCGGCCGGCAATAGTTCCGGCCGCGCCTCCTCGGGAGGCGCGCGGTCGTTGACTCCCGTACCGATTGCGTGGCAAAGCTGGCCGGTGATCGATTCCGTTTGGGTCCTGCTCGGTCTCACGGCCGTGGTCGTCGCCGTGCCCGCGGTTGTTTGGTCGACGGTCCGCAACCTGCCGATGGCGGTCGCTTGCGGACTGGTCGCCGCGTTCTCCGTGTGGCGTCAGTTTGTGCCGACCGTATTCGAGCTCAACGCGCTCGGCGTGACGACCCGTACCTTGGGCCGGAGTCGAAGAGTGCCGTGGATTTCGATCGATCGATTCGTCGTCGGCAATCGCGGGGCGCTGCTCACTTCTTCGGGCGCTCCGCTGGAACTTTTTCGCGGACTCTATCTCCCCTGGGGCGGCCATCGCGAACAAATCCTTAGCTCGCTACGTTATTATTTGCCGCACGCCGAAGACGCCCAGTAGCGACAAAATCCGCACGCGCTGCGCAGGCCGACCTGCATCGTCGATCGCCCCCGACGGGCATAAAAGTAGTTCGGAAAGCGACCGCATCGCGCGAAACTCGCGCCTTCGCCGTAAACTATCGGGTTGCGACCCCGGGTCGCATCATTGCCGTTTCGCCGTTGCTCCAAGATCGGGAACGGCGTTTGCATCGCTTACGACGAACTTACCCGCGCTTTCGTCTAAGGAGAGAGGCCATGCATCGAATCATCGCCGTTTGCGTTATGGTCGCATCGGGAGCCCTGCGCATCGCGTCGCCGGCGGAGTCCGCCGACGAAGTCTACCGAGGACGTGTCGCCGCCGTCACAAAGAACTCGGTCTCCATCATCGACAAACAAGGAGAAAACGTGACGTTTCTCATCGGCGCCGAATGCAAGATCACGCGCGACGGCAAACCGAGCGAAGCGCTGATGCTCGGCATGGGAGATCGCGTACAGATCTCCGCCAAAGAAGACGCCGGCAAACTCGCGGCGTTGGTAATTTCGGCCTTTAGCGCCGAACACGTCGTCGTTTTGCGTACGCACGCCCCGAACCGCTGACGCTCCCGACTCTACACGGTCGCGGTCGGCGCGTTCTCGCGAGCGAAAAAGCAGGCCGCTTGATGGGCATCGTCGCCGCCGGCGATGCCTTCCAGCCGCGGCGGCGTGCGGCGACACTCTTCGCGCACGATCGGACAACGATCCGCGAAGGGGCAACCCGGATACGCGCGATCCGGCGACGGCACCTCTCCCTTCAAGACGATGCGCCGACGCTTCCGCTCCGCAATCGGGTCGGCGTCGGGCACCGCCGAGAGGAGCGCTTGCGTATACGGGTGCCGCGGATCGCCGTAGATGGCTTCCGCCGCGCCGATTTCGACGATCCGCCCCAGGTACATCACGCCGACGCGATCGCAAATGTGCCGCACCACGGCCAGATCGTGCGCGATGAACACGTACGCCAAGCCGAGTGTCTGCTGTAAATCGTCCAGCAAATTGACGACCTGCGCCTGAATCGAAACGTCGAGCGCCGAAACCGGCTCGTCGCAAAAGATCACTTTCGGCTGCACGGCCAACGCCCGCGCGATGCCGATGCGCTGCCGCTGGCCGCCGGAAAACTCGTGCGGATAGCGATTCAAAAACCGCGGATTGAGCCCGACCAATTCCAAGAGCCGCATCACTTCGAGTTCACGATCGCGGCGTGAAAGGTCGGAAAAAATCACGAGCGGTTCGCCGACGATCCTCCCCACGGTCATCCGCGGATTGAGCGACGCGAACGGATCTTGAAAGATCATCTGCATCTCGC
>CAZWDN010000173.1:0-11011 GCA_964633125.1 uncultured Pirellula sp.
CCTGGCAGACCCATGTTGAAGTGGACGACGTCGTAGCGTCCCTGGGCGAGCACCTTGTTATTGAGATGCTCGCTACCGCAGCTTGCGAAACGAGACGAACAACTTTTGGAACGAAGAATTACACGACGGTAACGCGAGGAATTACTTTAAGGCGGTTTCGACGGCCTTCGCGACGGTTTCGCCGAGGAAGTCGTATCCCTTGGCGTTGAAGTGTACGTCCTTCGGGTTCTGCACTTCGGTCAGATGGGGAGAGATCGCAGTGTGGAGGTCGTCGATGGCGATCCGATGCTTCGTCATCACTTCGGCGGCGGCCTGATTGCGTTCGACGATCGACGCGGCGGTTTGCCCTTTAGGCAAGTCGTCGGGAATCGGCGTCGTGCTGGCCCAAACGAGTCGGGCCCCGGTCTTCTGCATTCGTTCGATGAGTTGCTCGAGCCGTTGTGTGTAGTCGGCTAAGGGCGTGCTGCGGTCGTGGATACCGAAGTTGAAATGAATCACGTCCCAGCGACCGTCGCCGAGCCAGACGTCGATGTTCTTTAGGCCGCTCGCCGTCGGACCGCAGTTGGCCGGAGCCCGATGCACGTTCGCTTTGCCGGCCAACGCCTTGCGCGTCGCTTGGGTGTAACCGCGCGAAACCGAATCGCCGATTAGCAACACGCGCGGCAGTTTCGGGTCGTCGGGCACAAAATCCCAAGCGTTCGAGCGACCGGCGATTTTATCGCGTTTGTGCAGCGGGAGATAAAACGAGCCGAGTTGCGATTGCAGCACGCGCTCCCATGCTTGCTGATCGGGCGGCAACTTGGCGACGAGCGCCTGATAGCTCTCCTCGACGACGGCGTCGGCCTTCGCCTGTTGCGCCGTCGCCTCGGCCGCATTCGTCGGCTCACCTTTCGGCGAACCAACCGGAGTTTGCGCCGCGGCCGTCGTCGCAAAGGCAAGCAGGTATATCGACAGAATGCGCTTCATGAGATTCGTGTCCTCGAACGGAAGTTTAGTTAATCTTCGGCTCCGGTTGCGACGTATTTCGATCCCGCCGACTACGGCAGCAACGTCACGCGTCGGCAGTTGATAACCCGATTCGCGGGTGTAAAAACGAGAAGATTTTCGGCGTCAAGCGCGACCATGCTGGTGTTGCCGCCGGTGACCGTGGTGACGACGTGTCCGGCACTCCACTGGCGGCCGGTTCCATCGGCCGATAGATGAAGGAAGCAGCCGCGCTTCGAGTGTGCCGTGGTCAGAGCGAGCATGCCGTTGGGCAACAAGAGCAGGTTCGGCAGTTTGCCCGTGACCGCTTCACGGTTCGGGCCGGCGACGACCGTCTCCGGCGGCGACCAGGTTGCGCCGTCGTCGGCGGAACGCGCGGCGACGAGCGATGACTCCGCGCTACTTCCGGTCCGCATGACGGCGAGCAACGTGCCGTCTTTGGTGCGCGCAACCATCGTCTCCAACCACGGCGTCGTGACTTGCGTCCCGCTTTTCAGGATGGCGGCCGTGCCTGCGATCGTCGAATACGGACTCCACTTTCTTCCTCGATCTTCCGACCTGAGGAGCAGCGTGCGATTGCCGGTCTTACTCCAGGCATACGCCGGCATAAGCCATGCATGGTCGTCCGCTTCGAGGATATGAGGCAGCGGGCGTGCGATGACGGTCGTTTCGTCCGTCATCTTCAACTGGGCCTCGGCGGTCGTCCAATCACGGCCGTCCTTCGAGGAGGCGATGCCCCAGGGCGTCGGCGGTACGTCGGCGCCCGTCAGCTCTCCGCGCTTCTGCGGGTCGGGCAACCAGCGAATGCCCAGCGCCACATAACTGCCGTCGCGCAGACGTTCTTGCCACAAGTCGACCGCTTTTGCAATCGGCCAGTCGTCCGCCCCCGGCTTCCAAGTCGCACCACCGTCGTCGGAGACCGCGGTCCCGGTCCCGTAGCTGCCGCCAAAATCGTCCGGATGATTCGGGTAGTGCAACGTCACGCGCTTTCCGTCGGGCGAGGCTACGGCGAAACCTGCTCCGGTGATGCCGTCGCGTTGCACGGCTACGACGGCCGGGGCGACGCGGATTTCGACGCCCAAGCAAAGCGACCATGGTGAAAGAATCAGTGCGGCCGGCAGGATGCAAAGAGGTTTCATCGGGACGCGCTTTCCAGTTTTTTCGTACAGTAGATTATACCGCTAGAACCGCGTTCACTGTGGTTCGCGAGTCGGACGTCGGCGAAGTCGTCCAGCCCGCCTTGGCCGTGGCCGACGACGGCGTTGCCGGTCGGAAGCGAGGATTCATGGGATTCATCCCTTATGGTCCCCGCCACTCGCCCTTCCAGATGGGACCGTGATCGAGGCCGTTGCCGTCGCGGTACAAGCTGAACGTCGATTCCATGTTCTTCATGAACGTCTCAAAACCGGCGTCATCGCGGTAGAAGATCGAGGTCGTATCAGCGGCGATGAGCCCGGCTTGGCGCAGCGCGTGATGGAGCTGAATTAAGTTGTCGCCGAACATCTGCAAGCGAGCGCGCTGTGCGTCGGTGGCGCATTCGGCCCATGCGGCGCGGTAGTGTCGCTCCAGCGCGGGAAAGAGCGGCGCGTAGACGGTCTTCATCACTTCCTCGTTCACCTCGTAGTTGCTTCCCTTGTAGACGGGCGATTGCGCTTCTTTGTGCGCAAGCATCTCGGCATCGAGTTCATCGTAAAGCGCCCGCATATGCCGCCCGCCGGGGCCGTAGGCGCGTGCGAGCCACTCATCGAGCGCGGCGTTTATGTCGAGCCCGGGATTCCAGAGTTGCTTGGCGAGCAGGTAATTGATCGGCGCATTCACACCCCACGCGCTGGTGCCGACCATGCGCGCTCCCCAAGCTTTGTGTTTTGCGGCGGCGGGGAGTTCGCGCCGGAGAATGTCGAGGCTCACCGGCAGCGGTGCGCCGTGGAAGCTACGCATCCACGTGGAATAATTGTGATAGAACAGATGTGGCGTAATTTCGCTCCAACGGCGTAGGACCGAGTCGAACTCGGCGCGATACGTCGGCTTCAGCAGTCCGTAGCCGTAGTAGTTCAGCGGCGCCCAACAGAGACTCACGTTGTCCGGCAACTTCGGCGCGCTCGCGGGCGGGTATTGGTAGTTGTAATAAACGAAGCCGCCGAGCCTGCGTCCCGGTCGCTCGCGAGCGACGATCTCGCCGACCCGCTTATAAAACGTCAGAATCGCCCGGGCGTGATTCGGCTTGCCGTGTGGATCCGTATCGAGCAACGGTCGGCAGCGCTCGCAGGTGCAGAAGCCGCCGCCGTCGGTGGGGGAGATGCTCGTCATTGCCCGCGTCGGATTGCGATCCATGCTCTCGATCACGCGTTTCGCAAACAACTCCGTCAAACCCGGCGCGGTGGTGCAGAAGAACTTCACGCGATCTTTTCGCACCGCTTCGCCGTTGTTCGACTTCCACTCCGGATGCGCTTCCATGTCGGCGGGCTTCAAATAATCGTCCCAGGAGTGTCCGTAGCCGGTTGCAAGCGGATGCAGCGCATTGGTGAGCCGATGATGCTTCATCCAATCGAGCACCGGTAGAAACCGCGAGGCGATCTCTCGATCGCTTTCGCCTAAGTACGCCACGGCTCTCGCGGCGAATCCCGGCGAACCACGGATAGGCGCACTCAATTCGATCGCCAGCGTTTCGTGGTTCGGCACGTCCTCGCCGAGTTCACCGGGGAACAACCAGCGCACGCCGATAAAGCGCTCCAAAAACTCCAGCGCGCCGAACAGCGTACCCTGGCTCGGCAAGTCCCACATTGATTTCGGATCGTCGTCATTGCCGGCGATGACGACGTCGTTGTTTTCGATGCGAATCTCAAAGCCGTCGTGCGGCAGCGCGCTATCGGAAACCAGCTTGATCGCCGGCGACGCCGTCATGTCGTCGGACAGCCGCAATTCCCAGCCCGTCGAGCGCGCAATGACGCGCTGGAGTTCCCGGGCGGCAAGAACCGCCGTCGGCGGCGCACTCGCGGAGTAAGCGATGACGAAGTCGCGCGTGACGACCGTCGTCGCGGCTTCGGCGCTCGCCGCGCACGAGAGGAGAAATGCGGCGACCAATACGAATCTCATGGTAGTTCGCTCGGACGGCGTGGTTAGTCAATGAAAGCCGGCGATCGCACAAGCCGTACCGGCCGACTCCGCCGAAAGGAAAATCACCGGATCAGTGTAACTCACTGCCCGGACCGCGCCTTCTTGACATCCTCGATGGATTTGAGGATGGCCGTTCGCCATACGCCTTGGAGCTTGTCGGGATCGGCCCGATTCAAGGTTCGCAGCGCCTCGTCAAACCGTCCGCGACATTGTTGAAGCGGGCGAGGCCAGCAGCGCCGATTACGCGTCTTTCCCTGAACGACGGCTTCATGGGCTTCCAGGGCGGTTACGTCGTTCTTGCGGTGCGTCTACGCAGCCCTAGGTTGAATTGTTGTGCAATGATAAATCGTCTTGCGCAACCTGCGGATCGAGCGGATAGATGGGGCGGGGAATTCGCGTCCAACGAAAGGCCGCCAGGTCGGATTGGGTCGTTCCCGGCGTGTCGACTCGAATCAATTCTTTGCGCCAGCGGCTAAAGAACTGAAAATTACTCGCCGTTTTTACGACAACGATTCGGGCATCGGCCATGTCGATGCCGAGATGTGAGTACAACACGGGGTGATTAACTGCGAAACTTCGATGATCGAGCAGCGCAATGTGGACGGCGCCGATTTTAAGGAGCGCCGTTTGACGAAGATCGCAGACGCCGCGATCGTGCAGGTCGATGGTGAAACCTCGGGATACGGCCGTCACCTCACCCGTCACCGTAATCGGCGTACAGAAGGCTTGGTCGATCTTGCCGCCGAGTCGCACCGTGAGCTGCGCGCCGACTCCGGCCTCCGTGGCCGCTCGCAACGCCTCCGCATCAATCATCGGCACGAGCGCCATGTGGGAAACTTGCTGATCGAGTAAGGCGCGCAGCAGGCAGGTGTTGTCGCCAGGGGCTCCGCCGTACACCGAGTCGCCGGTGTCGGAGAGAATCACGAGCCCCGACTCTGCTTCCGCCGCGCGGCGTACGGCCTCGGCGGGAGCGACGCGTTCATGAATCCAAAACTGCTCGCGCAGCGACCACGCTTCGTTTGCCATCTCTTTTGCCAGCAATCGGGCTAATTCCGGATCGCCGTCGGTATGCACGACCACGGACCAGCCTCCTTCGGCCGCGTCGAGCCAGGGTTGCATGGGATATGGCGAAATATCGAGAACGCCGCTTCGTTGTTCGAGGCGTCGCGCTAGGTCGAACCATTGCTTCATGGGGCCGGCGGAAGTGAGAAACTGATCTTGCGGCGTGATCATCGGAATCTTCCGCCATGCGACGACGGGATGGATTTCTTCTCGCAACATGCGGAACAAGATTCGCGCGGCTTTGCGCCCCGTGGCGGGAGGATCGTGGGGCTGTGTTTCGTGCCCGACGAGCACGTCGGCGTGTCTGATCATGCGCTGAGTGATATTGGCGTGATGATCGAGCGCCACGACAACCGGAATGTCGTCGCCGACGACCTCGCGAACCGCACTTAACACGAAGCCTTCCACATCGTCTGTTTGTTCCGCGGCTGCGGCGCCGTGCAACGAAAGAAAAACGCCGTCCAACGGCAAGGCTTGCTTGAGCCCCGCAACGAAACGTTCCATGAGAAAATCGAGCGTAGCGGCGGTAATGGTTCCTCCCGCGCTTCCCCATGCTCGAACGATCGGGCGAAGGTCGACATTGCCGGGTTGAGCCGCGGCGATTTCCAGAAAGCCGCCGATTGGTCCGACGCTCGGCATGCGTCTGAGGATGTCGTCGCCGAAGTACAATCCGTTCGCTTCGAAGTCGCTTAAATCGGCGACCATCGGACTAAAGGAATCCGTCTCTTGGGCGATCTCAGCAAGGGCGATACGCATAGTCGGACTTTCGACGAGATCAAAAGCGGTGGCCGGGTAGTAGGACGTAAACCGTGGGAATTATTGTCCTTATGTCGAGTAGTGAGCAAGTTCGGACGCACCATACACACGTCGACGCCTCGGTAGTATTTGCCTTACGCTCCGTACTCGGCTTGCATCCACTATGCATCCACGTACATTGATGGTTGCCTGCCTCGCCTCCTTCCGCTCGCGACCGCAACCGGAGCCTCCCCATGTCGCGTCGTATTCCCGCGCCCCTCCATGCCTCTCACGGTTCGTCACCCTATCTGAATGCCATGCTGCCTCCGCGGACCGACACGATTCGCGTCGGTTCGCGTCGCTGGTTCCTGCAAACGGGAACAGCCGGGATTGCGGGGTTGTCGCTAACCGAATTGCTGCGAGTTCGGGAGGCAACGGCGGCTGCCGGCGGTAAACCGTCGGGAGATAAGAAGTCGGTCATTCTATTCTGGCTCTCCGGCGGTCCAAGTCATCTGGATATGTGGGACCCCAAGCCGGATGCCCCGCGCGAAATTCGCGGACCGTACGGCACTATCGCGACACGGTTGCCGGGCGTTCGCTTTTGCGAACACCTTCCGCTACAAGCGCAGCTCGCCGATAAGTTCACCGTGATCCGCTCCGTCGATTGCTCGGCGAGCAATCACACGCCGATTACGATGCAGGCCGGTAATTCCTATGCCCGACGCACCAACGACGGCAAGGACGGCGGCGGTTATCCGTCGATGGGCTCGATCGCTGCGAAGTACCGCGGACCGAACGTCCCGGGAATGCCGGGTTTCGTCGGATTGGCCGACAGCTGGGCTTCCGACGTGTGGGGCGCCGGTGAAATGGGGCGCGACTTTGATCCCGTAAAGGGACTGGAAGTCGCCGATAAACTGACGATGCCGACCGGCGTTACGCTCCAGCGCCTGCACGATCGGCATGAACTACGACGACAACTTGACGATTTCCGACGTCGCTTCGACGAACGTAGTTCGGCCGTCGAACTGGATCGCCACCAACAAACGGCCTATGACATGGTGTTGTCGGGCAAGGTCCGCGAAGCCTTCGATATCTCACGAGAATCGCCGGAGATCCACGAGGCATACGGTCGCGTCAGCGTCGGACAAAAGGCGTTGCTCGCGCGGCGACTGGTCGAGGCGGGGGTAAGCTTCGTCTTGGTCAGCGGCGCCTGGGGTTACTTCGATCACCACGGCGACGAAGTGCAATGGGGCGGTATTCAGAAAGGCCTCACGCCGCTGCTGCCGACGATCGATCGCGCGCTAACGACGCTCATTAAGGATTTGGAAGATCGCGGCCTCTTGGATTCGACGTTAATCTTGATGATGGGCGAGTTCGGCCGTACTCCGGTGATGACCGCGACCGCAGGTCGCGGTCATTGGACTAACGTGATGTCGATGCTCGTCGCAGGCGGCGGCTTGCCGCACGGTCAGGTGATCGGTCGCACCGACGATAAAGGATACGGCATTGCGGCCGGCCGCGTCACTCCGGAAGACTTGGCCGCGACGACGTTCCGGCATCTGGGCATTCCGCTCGATACGCATTGGATCAATCCGCAAGGGAGACCGACGGCGATCGTACAAAACGGCGGGCGGCCGATTCCTGAATTAACCTAAGCACGAACGGTGAGTTCGTCGCACGTTGCGGTTGACGACGGTGCGGTTGACGACGGTGCGATGCCTCAAATGCCGTACCCCAAAGTGATATTCATCCGGATAAACCGTCACCGCCGCCATGAAACAATCTCCCCTTCTGTTCCTGTTACTGGCCTTCGGCGGTTCGCTTTGCTTCGCAGAAGCGCCGCTGCGAATCGGGAGTCGCCGCGAACTGTTCGTGGATCACTTTCTCGTCGACTCGCTCGACAAGGCCGAGCTACGTCTGCAAACGCCGCGGGATGAAGGCCCGGCGCTATATTTCGATCAGCTCTGGGAAGGCCCGTTCAGCGGCTATGTCAGCATCGTGCAATTGGAAGGCGGCAAGTTGCGGGCCTACTACCGGGGCAAACCGGTAGCGAATAAGGACGGGAGCAACGACGAGATTACTTGTTACGCCGAGTCGAACGACGGCGTGCATTGGACTAAGCCGGAACTGGGCATCTTCGAAGTGAAGGGCACACGAAAGAACAACGTCGTTCTTGCCGATGCCTCGCCCGTTACGCACAACTTCTCTCCTTTTCGAGACGAGCGTTCAGACGTGCCTGCGGACGAGCGCTTCAAGGCGCTCGGCGGCACGATGGAGGCCGGCGGCCTGATGGCCTGGAAATCAGCAGACGGTCTGCATTGGCGGAAGATGAGCGATCAGCCGGTCATCAGCAAGGCGATGGTGCCGTACAAGTACATGTTCGACTCGCAGAACGTATCGTTCTGGTCGCCGGCGGAGGGCAAGTACCTCTGTTATTACCGCGTCTTCGCGGATAATATCCGCCGCATCGTCCGCAGCGAGAGCCCGGACTTCATCAAGTGGTCGCCGCCGGTGTTGTTGGAGTATCGCCATCCTTCCGTCACGGCTCCTGTTGAGCACCTGTATACCAATCAGACGCATCCTTATTTCCGCGCGCCGCATCTATATGTCGCCGTTGCCGCTCGCTTCATGCCCGGACGACGGGTCCTCACGGATGAACAGGCGGCCGCGATCCAGGTGAACCCGGGTTACTTCAAAGACACGTCCGACGCCGTTTTTATGACGACTCGTCCTGCCGACGGAGCCGGCCGCGCGACCTACTACGATCGCACGTTTTTGGAGGGATTTATTCGCGGCGGAATCGGTACGCGGAATTGGGTCTCGCGCACGAATTACCCCGCCCTGAACATCGTACAGACCGGTCCGGCGGAAATGTCCGTTTATGTGAATCAAGACTATGCGCAGCCCACTGCCCACTTGCGCCGCTACTCGCTGCGTTTGGATGGTTTCGCCTCGCTGCATGCCGGCTACTTGGCGGGCGAAATGATCACCAAGCCTCTGACGTTCACCGGTAAGAACCTGAAGCTCAACTTTTCCACGTCCGCGGCGGGCGGAGTGAAAGTGGAAGTCCAAGACGCCGCCGGCAAGCCGATTCCCGGCGTCTCGTTGGAGGACTGCCGGGAGCAGATCGGCAATGAACTGGAACGCGTAGTGAGTTGGAAGGGGGGCGCGGATCTGAGCATGCTCGCCGGCAAGACCGTGCGCCTTCGCTTCGTACTCAAAGACGCCGATGTCTTTGCGTTTCAGTTCACACCTTAAGTTCTCTCTCAACTTTTCTCGGCCCACAGGAATCGCGCTCTCAAGCGGCGGTTCACGGCGACCGTAGTTTAAGAACATACGCACTCCGTAGAACGCACGCTGTCGGATGAGCATCGCAACACAAACACAGACGGGAATCCACGGCGAATGAAATGCCTAGTTCTGGTCGTCGTTGGATGTATTTGCGCTCCCGGCTTCGCAGCGGATCCCGACTGGTTGCTCGAGGGCAAAGCTGCGTGGCAAGCTCGGGATTCGCAGGCGGAGCTTGTATTCGGCGATCGACTTTGGGTGATGGGCGGGTGGTTTAATTCGTATGAAGCTCCGCCGCGTGACGTGTGGTCTTCCGGCGATGGGCGGGCGTGGAAACTCGTGAGCAAGGAAGCGCCGTGGCTACACAGCGATCTACCGATGAGCCTCGCCTTCGGCGGCAAGATGTGGGTGATGGGAGGCTGGTATAACGGAAGACTGCCGGGACATTCGGCGAGCAATCAAGTCTGGTCGTCGAGCGACGGGCTCGCTTGGCATCGGGCGGCGTCCGACGCCGCTTGGACGCCGCGCCTCGCAGCGGCCCTTGTGGAACATCGCGGGCGGATGTGGATGCTCGGCGGTACCGAGAATTACTACTTCGGCGACGAGAATAGCCTCAAGAACGACGTGTGGTCGTCCGCCGACGGCGACAGGTGGCGGCAGGAGACCGCGAACGCTCCGTGGTCGCCACGCGCCTATCATCAAGCCGTCGCGTTTCACGACAAGATCTACGTTATAGGGGGCGGAAACTACACGCCGACTTATCAGGCGAAAAACGACGTGTGGTCGTCGAGTGACGGTGCAACCTGGATCCGCGAAACCGAATCCGCGCCGTGGGAGCCGCGTTTATGGTTCTCCGCAGTCGTTTATCGCGACCGCATTTGGGTGCTCGGCGGCTGGTCGAAGGAAAAAGATAACTTCGGTGACGTGTGGCACAGCGCCGACGGGAAGTCATGGCAGAAGTTCGTAACAAAGACTTGCTGGAAGGCTAGGCACGAGCATTCCGTCTTTGTTTTCCAAGACAAGCTCTGGATCGCCGGCGGTCATGCGCGGCCGCTCTCGAACGAAGTGTGGTCACTAACGCTACCGAAGGATTGGAAGCCGTAAGTCATTACCACTAACGATGGGGCAGCGCAACCTGCACGCCGTCGCTTCGTTTGCAATTGCTCACCACAGGGAAAGTGCCCGGGTTCTTGCCGCACCTGGTTATGCCGAAGATACGCGGCTGCCTAATCAGCCTCACCTCTCATTTCATTTTGAGGCCCAATCGCAAGCCGTCCGCCTGGAGAACGGCGCTAAGACCATGCTAGACCCGGGAATCCAGCCCGGTGAGAGTGCCGGTACCGGATGCAAAACGATCTGTTTCGACGCCCATCTGCTGCAGCAGACTGACAAATAGGTTGCACAGCGGTGTGTTGTCGTCGCGTTTGAAGGCGAGGTGTCGACCGTGCCGGAAGCCGCCGCCGGCGAGCAGTATCGGTAGGTTGTCGCAGTTATGGACGTTGGCGTCGCCGAGGTTGCTGCCGTAAAGCACCATCGTCTGATCCAGCAGTCGCTCACCGTCCGAGGTCGACGTTTCCGCCAGCTCCGTCAAGAGTTTGCCGAGGTGGCGCATCTGCTGCAGGTCGACCTGCTCCAGTTCGGCCAGTTTCTCCTTCGACTGTCCATGGTGGCTGAGGTTGTGATAGCCGTCGCGGGTGCGACGATCACCGGTGATTTCGAAAGCGGGCGTGGCGAACCCGTCGATCATCAGCGTGACGATCCGCGTCGAGTCGGACTCCAGCGCAAGCCGGGCCATGTCGAGCATCAGTTGGAGCTTCGGAAAGAACTT
>CAZWDN010000174.1:0-11006 GCA_964633125.1 uncultured Pirellula sp.
CATAAACTCTGCGAAGTTACTTCGCCAACAGGGTGCGGATTTGGTCGCGATAACGCAAGGCGTCGCGGCGAATCGCTTCCGCGTCGAGCGTTGCGGGCTTGCGGTCTTCGACGATCACCCGTCCGGCGACCACCACGGTGCGCACGTCGCTCGCTTTGGTTGCATAAACCAAGTGCGAATAGACGTCGTAGAGCGGGGTTTGATGCGGCGCATCGATGCCGACGAGAATAAAATCGGCCTCTTTGCCGACTTCCAACGAGCCGATCCGCTCGGCCATGTGTACGGCCCGCGCGCCTTCGATGGTCGCCATCGCCAAGGCCTGGCGGGCCGAGACGACCGTCGGATCGCCGGTGGCGACCTTGTGCAATTTCGCGGCCGTATCGATCTCTTCCCACATGTCGAGATCGTTATTTGAGGCGGGCCCGTCGGTGCCGAGGCCGACGGCCAATTGGAGCTCGAGCATTTTCGGCACCGGGGCGATGCCCGAGGCAAGCTTCATGTTCGATTGCGGACAATGCGCGACGCCAACACCGTGCTTCTTCAGGAGCAACAGTTCGTCGTCGGTCGCCCAGACGACGTGTTTCGCAATGAGCCGCGGACAGAGCAGGCCGAGCTTATCGAGATGCACAACGGGCGTGGCTTGGTACTTCTCGCGAACCGACTCGATTTCTTGCTTGGTCTCCGCGACATGCAGCAAGATCGGTGCGCCGTGCTTGTCGGAGAGTTGCTTCACTTCTTGCAGGTGCTCCGGCGAAACGGTGTACGGCGCATGCGGTGCCAGGGCAGGCACGATCAGCCGATGCCCATTCCACTTGGCGAGATACGCATCCGTGGCGGCGGTCATCGCTTCCCAGGTTTTGAAGTCGGGGGCCGGAAAGTCGATGAGCGTTTGTCCGAGGATGCCGCGTAAGCCGGCTTTCGCCGTTTCGTCGGCCACGGCGTCTTCGAAGTAGTACATGTCGACGTACGTCGTCGTGCCGCCGAGCGCCATTTCGAGCAGAGCGAGTCTCGTTCCGGCGCGCACGAACGCTTCGTCGACAAGTTTCGCTTCCGCCGGAAAGATGTAGTTCTGGAGCCAGTCCATCAGAGCGCGGTCGTCGGCCAGGCCGCGGAAGAGCGACATCGCCGCATGGCCGTGCGCATTGACGAGGCCCGGCATGATGATCGCGCCGCGCGCGTCGAGCGTACGCTTCGCTTCGTAACGGGCCGCGAGATCGCCCGAAGTTCCGACTGCGGCGAGTTTGCCGTCTTGTACGGCCAGGGCGCCGTCTTCGATCACGCGGAATTCGGCATCCATCGTGACGACCGTGCCGCCGCGCACCAGCAAGTCGACCGGCTCTTGGGCGGCGAGTGAACTTGCAGACGCCATCAGGAGGGCGAATAGCAGTCTGCGAGCCGTTAAGATCAAGTCCAGGCCGTGCATCGGAGCCTCTCATCTAGTAGCATATTCAATATCGGCAATCGAGCGCGCCGAGCGGTCGTACATCATCTTAGCGAGCTTGCGGATTCGCAAGCGGCGGCCTGATTTGCGAAGAAACCGCGACAACCATGCTGTTTCCCGCCGGGGACGCTTTACTTTCCGGCTATGAAACGGAAGATGCGGTATTGGAGTTGCTCGCCTGTCGCTGAAGATTTGTAAGCCTGCGGCGCGAGTCAGGTCACCTCAGAGAGTGTTTTTGCATGTGCGGAATTGCCGGTATTTTGGATCTCCGCGGACAGCGCGAACCCGATCGTGCGGCGTTGGAGCGTATGACGCAGCGCATCTTCCACCGCGGTCCGGACGAAGACGGCTATTTGTACGCACCCGGCATCGGCATCGGCCAGCGGCGGTTGAGCATCGTCGGTTTGGCCGACGGTCAACAACCGATCTACAACGAAGATCGGACCGTCGCCGTGATGTACAACGGCGAACTGTTCGACTACCCCGAGCAGAAGGCGGCGCTGGAAGCCCGCGGCCATGTGTTTCGCACGCATAGCGACACCGAGTTGCTCGTGCACCTCTATGAAGACTTCGGCGAAGGGATGTTCGAACATCTGCACGGGCAGTTCGCCTTTGCGATCGTCGATTTGAAAAAGCGCACGATCATCTTGGCTCGCGACCGCGTCGGGATCTGCCCGCTGCATTGGTCGCGACAAGGAGATTGGTTCTACTTCGGCTCCGAAATCAAGGCGATTCTCGCCTCCGGCCACGTGGCTCCGGCGTGCGACGAGCGCGGGCTCGACCATATTTTCACCTTCTTCGCGATGGGGACCCGGCGAACGATGTTCGCGGGGATTTCCAGCATCTTGCCAGGGCACTATCTCAAGATTCAGCTTCGCGACAACGGCGAGCCGGCCGACATCGTCGAACGCCGCTACTGGGACCTCGACTTTCCAGACCGCGGCGACGAATATGATCCGCCGAATTCGGAACAACTCATCGACGAATTCGACGCGACGTTCCGCCGGGCCGTGGAAATCCGTCTGCGCGCCGATGTTCCGGTCGTCGGCTATCTGAGCGGCGGCATCGATTCGGCGATGGTGTTGGCGAACGCTTCGAAGATCCGCGGCAAGGGAGTACCGAGTTTTACGATTCGTATTCCGAGTCCGAAGCTCGACGAAACGTCGAAAGCCTCGCAGGCCTCGCGACATATCGATTCGCCGCAAACCATCGTGCACTGCGACGAGCATGTGATCGCCGACGCCTATCCCAAGCTCATTACGGCGGCGGATTGCCCGGTGATCGATACTTCGTGCGCGTCGCTCTACTGCTTGGCCGGTGAAGTACACAAGCAAGGCTTCAAGGTGGCGCTCACCGGCGAAGGCTCCGACGAAGCGATGGCCGGCTACGTGTGGTTTAAGACCAACAAGATGATGCGTTGGTTCGACTTCGCCGGCTTTCGGCCGAGCGTGGCGATCAGCCGTTTGGCGAGGAAGATGTCGGCGCCGCACATCGCGATGTCGCAACAGCGCAATATTGATCGCATGTTCGGCGGGCCGCACGCACAGTCGGAAATGTACAATTTCGTAGCTCTCTCGCGGCATCGTTTCTACAGCCGCGAAATGAAGGAGCGGCTCGGCACGCACTTGGCCTACGAAGACTTGCCGCTTGATATGGAGCGGATGAAGCGTTGGCATCCGCTCAACCGCTCGCTCTATATCGGCTACAAGACGATGCTTTGCGGCATGCTCCTCAACCACAAGGGAGACCGCGTGGCGATGGCGAATAGCGTGGAAACTCGCTATCCGTTCCTCGACGACGACGTCATTAAGCTTTGTTCGCGCGTGCATCCGCGCTGGAAGTTGCGGCGGGCTCGCTACGACAAGTACCTGCTCCGTCGCGCGGCAACGCGTTATCTGCCCGAAGACATTGCGATGCGCCCGAAGGCGATGTTTCGAGCGCCGTTCGCCGAGAGCTTCTTCGCGCATGCGCCGCCGTTTGTGCGACAGCTAATGAGCGAAGAATCGCTGCGCAAGACCGGCTACTTCGACGTGGCCGGCGTGCGCAAACACTTCGAGCATTATCTGAGCGGCAACGCTTCGAAGGCCCGCTTCTTCCTGGAAATGGGCCTGATCAGCGTGCTCTCGACGCAGCTTTGGCACCACATGTATCTCGGCGGCGGGCTCTGCGAGCTGCCGGATACGAAGCCGAACCCGAAGGTGGATCGCCCGGCGGGCGTCGTCGTCTGACGACTCCCCGGCCGAAGCGAACCACGAAGATCGGATTTTAGCGCACCGACGCCATGCGAATGCCGCGCGTGTACTTGTGGCATTTCACGCAGCTCATCGTCATTTCCATGTACGCCAACGTGGCGGCGTCGATATTGCGTCGCTCGGCCGCCTTCTTCAAGTCGCGGCATACTTCATTGAAGATATTGCTGTGAGTGCGGTATTCGGGAGTTTGGAAGACCATCCATTTCTCGTCTTCCAACAGCACCGACATGGCCGAAGCGTGCTTGGTGATCATTTCGAAATCTTCCAAAACGATACCTTCGAGCACCTGCTGCGAGTGGGCCAGCTTCAATCGCATGAACGTGTGAATGTCGGTCGGGCGTTCGCCGCCGCCCCGTGCCTTTTCGTCGGCCTGCGAGCTGAGAGCGACCAGCGAGACGACGACGGCTGCCGCCGTGCCGAGAAGGGTGAGTTTTCGATTCACGGAAGAATCCTTTCTACAAGTGCTGGGAGACGAGATCGGCGATGTCCGAGCATCATCCCCGATCGATGTCGTCCCGCCAAGCGGATTCTCGCTTCACGTGAGAAAATGGACGGCGCGTTGTCGGGCCGTGCGCCATCGACAAAACGCGATCGGCGGCCGTTCCGTTACGCGAGCAGTTCGCGAATCGGCGTGCCGCCGTCGGAAATGGCGATCGGTCGGCCGACCGGGCTCATCGCTTCCTTGGCGGGGTTCATGCCCAGCACGGTGGCGAGCGTCGCAAAGTAGTTCGGCACGGTGACGGCGTCACGCGTCACTTTGGCGCCGGTTTCGTCGGTCGCCCCGTACGCTTGGCCGCCGCGAATACCGCCGCCGGCCAGCACCGCGCTCCAAGCCGTCGGGTAGTGATCGCGGCCGTCGGCGCGGCTGATCGTCGGCGTCCGGCCGAACTCGCCCATCCACACCACGAGCGTATCTTCGAGCAGGCGGCGTTCCTCGAGTTCGCGGAGGAGCGTCGCCATGGCGGGGTCAAGGTCGCGCATGAGGAGCGACGTCTTCGTGAAGTTGTCGATGTGCGTGTCCCAACCGTCGAGCGTCACTTCGACGAACGGCACGCCCGTTTCGATGAGCCGGCGCGCCATCAAGCAGCCTCGGCCGAAGTCGCTATCGCCGTAAGATTTTTGCACCGCGGCGGGCTCGGCCGCGATGTCGAATGCCTTCACGAGCGGCGACCGCATCATTTGCGTCGCCTTGCGATAAACGGCGTCGTGGTTCGCCGGCGCCGCCGAACGCGACACCGTGCGGAAGTCGTCTTGCAGCATTTGCAGCGCTTCCAAGCGAGCGGCAAAACGCGTTTGGTCGACGTCCTTCGGCGCCGCAAGATTGCGAACGCCGCGGCCGGGGTTCTGAACGGCAAACGGGTTGTGCTGCACTCCCAGAAACCCCGAGCCGACCGACGGTCCGCGAATGCTCACGAAGTTCGGCAGTTCAAAGTCAGGGTTGCCGAGTTCGCTGCTAACCCACGAGCCGAGGCTCGGATGCTTGAGCGTGCCGCTCGGGGCGTAACCGGTGTGCATCAGGTACTGGCCGCGATCATGGTTCCCCTCTTTGCTCGTCATCGAGCGCACGATCGCCAGATGCTTCGCCTGTTCGGCGACCTGCGGCAGGTGCTCGCAGATTTGCACGCCGCGGGCCGAGGTCTTAATTGCCTTAAATTCGCCCCCCGTCGCGGTGCCCGGCTTAGGGTCGAACGTGTCGATATGGCTCGGGCCGCCGTTCATCCAGAGCAGAATGCACGCTTTGGGCTTCGCGCTCTTGCGACCTTCTCCGACGGCCGCGAGAGCGGCTCGGGCCTGCCATTGCGGAATGGCCAAGCTGAGAAGTCCGCCGAGCCCGCCGGCGATGAATGAGCGGCGATCGACGCTTGCCGTGGGGCCGGAGCATTTGGAATGTTGATGTTCGTGCGACATACGGATTATTCCCGTTGGGAAACCTAGTGATTGCTCAAAAACTCGCTCGAGTTCAGCAGCGCCCAATACAAATCTTCAAACGCCTGCTCGCGGGGAGTCGATCCGCCGCCGACCGACGCCAAGAATGCAAACGGCGCTTCGGCCACGTAGGCCCGAAATGCTTTCGCGTACAGACCGGCATCCGCGTTGTTCTGCATCTTGCCGCGCAGCGCCACGTAGTCCGCCGCGGTGCGGGCATGCTTGAGAAGTTCCGTGAAGTCGGCGTCGTCCGCGGCGTTCGCAATTTCCGGGCTCACCTTCTTTGCGTCGGCTCCCATCGGCAGATCAGGCTTCTCCCCCGGAGTTCGTACGACTTTCCGGCCGCGCGCGACGAACGAAGTCCAGCGGGCCAGTTCCGCCGCCGTCGGGCGGCGCGAGAGCGTGCGGAGGTACAATTGTTCGATCACCGCGGCATCATCCAAATTCTTCGTCAGCGGTGCCAAGCCGAAGCCGGGCGTATGCCGCGAGGTGCCGCAGACCAGGGCGCCGTTGAGCATCATCAGCGACCGCGGAATCGTTTCTTCGGGCTCGCTCACCTCGGCCATATCGTCGGTGCCCATCTGCGTGACGAGCTCTTGGATGAACGAACCGCGAATCAGTTCGAATTGATTATTCGCGATCTTGTCGAGCCCCGCACGGGCCTCGGTCGCTTGTACGACGGCGTCAAAAAGCTCTTCGACATCGAGCGCCTTGAGCGGATACGCGGCCCAGTAGTTGTGCTTCCCGGCGTCGAGATCGAGTTCGACGCAGGCTCGACCGTATGCTTCGGTGTTGCAAATCGTGCGGAGCAGATGCCGCAGGTCGTACTTATGATCGCGGAAATCAACGGACAGCGCCTCAAGCACGGCCGGCAACGTCGCCGGATTGCCGGGACGGAAATCGTCGACCGGGTCGACGAACCCCTTGCCGAGCAGTTTGCCCCACATCCGATTGACGATCGCCTGGGCAAACCAGGGGTTGTCGTCGGCGGTCACCCAATCGGCCACGACCTTCCGCCGGCTCCCCCAAGTACGCAATTCCGGGCCGTCGAGAAGCTTCGGCGTCACATCGACATAATCTTTGTACGAACCGAACGCCTGTTCATACTTGTCGACGGGCGGCACGATCAGCCGGTCTTTTAATTCCATGCGAAACACGCCGACCACGGTCGTGAGCATCGCCGGCTTTTCGACGTAGGTCGGCCAGGTTTTCGTGAAGCACGCGGCAAACTGCTTGAAGTCGTCCTGCTTCCATTTCTCCGTCTTGTGGTCGTGGCACTGGGCGCATTGAATCTGCACGCCGAGGAAAAGCTTCGACGTCGCCGAGGCCATGTCGGGCAAGGCTCGGGAGTAGCGTAGGAACCAATTGGAAGCGGGGCTGAACCGTTCGTCGAAATCCTTCGGGTCCGGCCCGCCGCCGCGCAGCGGACGCTTGTTCGTGTTGTATCCTTCGGCGGTGATGAGCTCGCGGACAATCGCGTCCCATGGCGCGTTCGCGGCAAATTGTTCCCGTAGCCATTGCTTGAACGCTTGGCGATCGAGAAATCCTTCACGCGTCAGTCGGCCCATCAGGAGCGTGTCCCAATAGGTCGCCCAATGCTCGGCGTATTCGGGCGAAGCGAGCAGCCGGTCGACGGCTTGGGCGCGTTTGTCGGGCGACGTGTCGGCCGTGAATTCCATGACGTCGTCCGGCTTCGGCAGCCGACCGGTGAGGTCGAGCGTCACGCGGCGCAGGAAGCGTTCGTCATCGACATCGGGGGCGGGCGTAATGCCCAGCTCGCGCCACGCGGCGCGAAGATCGCGGTCGACGGTCGCCACGATCGACGGCGTTTCCGCACGGCACGTATCGGCGACGGCTACCAGCAGCGCGAGTCCGAAAAGTAGGCGGCAGTTCATGGCCCGACTCCCAGGCATAGGCTTCATAGATGGTGGTGAGAAAAGCTACTTGCGACTCGATCTGCCGGTTTCAATACTCGGCATGCCGGCGCCTCCCCAAGGCGACGGCTTCTCCATCGCTTCCATGATCGAACGCTTCAACTGTTCTTGTTGCGGCTCGGGCAGCTTGATCGCCACGGCCAAGAGCAACTCTTTGACGATGCTCTTGCGTCGGGTTTCGCCGTCGTCGCGCAGTTCCTTCATTTGCATGATGGCGTCGTCGACGATCGGGCGAATCTCTTCTTCCTGCGCCACCGTGAGCGAAGCCGCTTTGCGCAGCCATTCGAGCGTGCGCGGAGTCCACGTCGTTGCGTCGAGCTTGTTGCGATATTCCCGCTGAATAGCACGGACCGTGCCGACCGCGCCGCAGGCCGCTCCGGCGACAAATACGAGCATCACGAGCAGAATTGTTTTCCAATGGCGAAACAGGCTCACGGCAGCAACTCCCAGGTAACAAGTCCGTCAAACGGCGACGGCCGCGGAGACAATAGCGACGACAAGTCTTGCCAACTCGACACGGCCAAGAGCAGCGAAGCGGCCAAGGCGATGGCGGCGCTCCAACCAAGGATGCGCTCGTTGGTTACATCACTGCTTCGCATCGGACTACGGCTTCGCGCCGCGAGCAACACGCGATCGGCTAGGCCCTCCGGCGGTGCGACGGCTTCCTGGGCCGGCGAACCACTACGGGCCGCGGCCGTGAGTCGCCGCCATGCGTCGTCAAGGTTCGGCGCTTTCATAGTTTTCGATCTCCCAGCAGGCGTTCAAGCGTCGCGCGAACCCGACCTCGGGCACGCGCGAGTTTCCATTTCGTCCAGGACAGGCTCCAACCCAAGGTCGTCGCCGTGTCGTTCAACGTGCGTTCTTCCAGATCGTGCAGCCGAAGCAGCGCCGCATCCTCCGCATCGAGCCCGGCCAACACGTGTTCGACCAATTCCTTCGCCGCAGCCGCTTCGGGCCCGGCGGAGTTCGCCGAATCGGTCAAGGCCGCGTCGAGGGCCGCATTTTCCGTTTCGCTCAGGTCGGCCCGTCGAAGCTCGCGCCGGCGTTTGGTCTTTCGCAAGGCGTCGAGGCAAGCGTTCACGGCGATGCGAGCGATCCAATGTTCCAGCGGCGCGTCGCTGCGGTACTGGTCGAGCCGCTGAAACACGCGGAGGTACGTTTCCTGTTCACAAGCCGCGCGGTCTTGCGACGGCGACAGGTGCGAGCGTACGATCCGGGCGACCAGCGGATAGGTCGCGTCGACCAGCTCCCGGAAAGCCCCGTCGTTGCCCGCGAGCACTTGCGCCACGCACCGGGCGGCGTCGAAGTTGGCATCGGTCATCGGCTTTGGGCTCAATCCGGCGAGTCGAACGTTCCTACAAAGAGAGTGACGCCCGCCGACGGCGGACTGGCCACGGTAAAAGAGAAAATATCGCGGAATGTAAGAAAACGCGAGGAAATGCGTGCTTAACCCGGTCGGCTACGACCGGCATTCCGACGCCGCGTGGCCGCGGCGGCTAAGCGATCACCGTTATCCGCGGCGGCGCACCACCGGCTTTTCCACCGGTTCTTCGTTTTGGTGAACCACCCCGCCGGCCAGTTCGCGGCACTTGGCGGCGATGCCGGCGGCGTCGAGCCCCAGATCGGCCAGGAGTTCGCCCCGTTCGCCATGCTCCACGTAGCTATCGGGAATGCCGAGGCGATGAACGTTCGCGGTCGATAGGCCGGCTTCGTTGGCCGCTTCGAGCACGGCCGAGCCGAAGCCGGTCATGAGCTGCCCTTCTTCCACGGTGAGCACGAACGGAGCGCCGGACACGGCCTTGAGCACCGTTTCCGTATCCAGCGGCTTGATGAAGCGCGCGTTGACGACGCCGATGTCCAAGCCTTCGTTGCGTAGCTGCGCGGCGGCGCGAAGGGAGTTGGTGAGCAGCGTACCGCAGGCGAGGATCATGCCGTCGCCGCCCCATTCGATCACTTCCGCGCGGCCGAGTTCGATCGGAGCCGGCGAACGTTCGACCGTTTCAGCCGGCGCCTTCGGGTAGCGAATCGACGTCGGCGTATCGTGCTTGAGCGCAAAGTCGAGCATCGCGGGGAGGTCGGCTTCGTCGCCGGGCGCCATCACCACCATGTTCGGGAACATCCGCATGTAGCCGATGTCGAACACGCCGTGATGCGTCGGGCCGTCGGGTCCGGTGAGTCCGCCGCGATCGAGCAAGAACGTCACCGGCAGGTTTTGCAGCGACACTTCTTGGAAAACTTGATCGAAGCTCCGCTGTAGGAACGTGCTGTAGATGTCGACGATCGGCCGCAGGCCCGCCTTCGCTTGGCCGGCGGCGAACGCTACGGCGTGCGACTCGCAAATGCCGACGTCGAAGAACCGCGTCGGGAAATCGTCGCGGACCTTTTCAAGGTTCGTCCCTTGGCACATCGCGGCCGTGAGCACGGTGACCTTCGGGTTCGCAGTGAGTTGAGCATGGATTGCGGCGCTAGCGACGTTCGTATACGCGCGGCCGCCGCTCTTCTTGCTCGTGATGATATGCGGGCCGTCGCAAGCGAACGGCGCGGGAGTGTGGTACGTCACCGGATCGTCTTCGGCCGGTCCGAAGCCGTGGCCCTTCTGTGTGACGATGTGCAGCAGCACCGGTCCTTCGGCCTCTTGGCACATTTCCAGATATTGCTTGAGCAGGCCGAGGTTGTGGCCGTCGATCGGGCCGACGTAACGGACGCCCAACTCCTCGAAGAGCATGCCGCCGTGGAAGCCGGCCTTCACGGCGTCGCGCGTGTTTTTGAGCATGCGCTCCACGCCGTCGCCGATGAGCGGCACCTTCGTCAGAGCCTTCGAGGCGCCATGCTTGAGGCCGACGTACAGCGGCGTCAAACGCAAGCGATCGAAGTAATCGGCCACGCCGCCGACGCGCGGGCAGATCGACATCTTATTGTCGTTCAGCACCACGATCATTTTCTTCTTCAGACCCGCGGCGTTGTTGAGCGCTTCGAATACGATGCCCGAGGGGAACGCTCCGTCGCCGATCACGGCCACGGCCTGACGATCTTCCTGACCGGGGATGAGGTCGTCGCCGCTCTTGAGGCCGAGCACCGTGGAAACGCTCGAGCCGGCGTGCCCGGTGACGAACAGGTCGTAGTCGCTCTCCGCCGGGTTGGGGTAGCCCATGAGGCCCCCCTTGGTGCGAATGGAAGCAAAATCGCGGAAGCGACCCGTGATGAGCTTATGCGGATAGATTTGGTGGCCGGTGTCCCAGATGAGTCGGTCGCGGCGGAAGTCGAATGTCGTGTGCAACGCCAAGCAAAGCTCGACGACGCCGAGATTCGACGCAAAGTGAGCCGTGCGATTAGTGACGACGTTGCAAAGCGCTTCGCGCATTTCCGCGGCCACTTGCTCCAGTTGCATGAGCGTAAGCGGGCGGAGATCCTCCGGCGAGTCGATCGTGGGAAGTAGCGGCGCGGCCATCTTAG
>CAZWDN010000175.1:0-11000 GCA_964633125.1 uncultured Pirellula sp.
GCATGCTCTGCAGCATTTCGCGATGCGCGAGCTTCACGCTTTCGATGTAGAGCCGTTCCTTGTCGCCGAAGTGGTAGTTGATCGAAGCGATGTTCGACCCGGCGGCTTGGCAGATGTCGCGGACCGTGGCTTCGCGGAAGCCCCGCTCGGCGAACGTCCGCCCGGCGGCTTCCAAGATGCGTAGCTTGGTGTCGTCCAAAGCGTTGCCGGACATGGTGTTACGATGCTCGGTGACGAATTAAAACAGATGTTTGAAACATTTGTATTATAGAAGTCGCGCCGATGTCGACCAGGGGGATTCTTCCTGATTTACTTGAAATCGGCCGGCCGTCCTTAGAGCGGTTGGTCCAGTGCCGTGCGAAGGTCCTGTGCCGTCAGGACATAGAGGAGAATCGTGTCGCCGGCACGAGCGTCGGGCCAACGGCCCGCTAGATAGCGGCAGAGCCGAGCGTATTCGAGGTCGGCTATGTCACGCTGAAGGTAGCCTGCCGCAATCCGCGGGTAGCGCTGCATCAACGCCTCGCGACGCGGGCCCGTCGCTGCGGCGAGGGCGGCATCGATTTGGCGCAGCCCGCGGTAGGCGTGTTCGCGATCGATGGTCCATGGTCCGCAAACACTGCCGTACATCTGATGCAGTTCGGTGACCGATACGCAGTAGATGCCGGGTTCCAACGGCGGCAGCCTCTCCGGCGCTTCGACGCGTGCTCCTCGCGGTAAACGGATCGCATCGACGCCGTGATATCGGGGCGATGCGGTACCGAAGTATCCGAGGTAGACGTTTTGCTTCTTGGTTGCGTCTGTTTGAAGCTCGGTGATCCGCGGAGCGAGGCGCGAAAGGTCTTGTCCCCAGTCGAACGAGCTGTCGCACAAATAGCGCCAACCCTCCGTGGGCCCGCCGACGAAAGGAGTGATATACGACAAGTAGCCGGGCCATGCGAGGGCCGCCTCGAGAGCCGCACCGCCGAGAGCCGCCGTGAGCGCGATGCCGAATGCGCGCCGCTTCCCGTTCGTCGTTGTTGCCGGTCCGCGCCGCGTTGCGCAGCGCGCTACGCCGCCGATGAGAATCAGAAGAGGAGCATAGATCGGCAGAAAATAGCGATCGCCCGTATTGAAGCGGCCCACGACGGCCGCGCCGGCCATCAACAGGGCGAAGATCCAAAGCGGGGCGGTACGATAGAGTCCTCGCACGGTGCTTCGCCATCGTTTGCGGGAGACGCGGGCGACCAGCAAGATTGTCGCCAAGCCGACGATCGCCACGTGCCCCGGCGGCGTTTTCAATAGCCAGCAGACGGGGAGATACCAAGCCGTCCCCGACTCGTAATACGTGCCGCAGAGGAACCCCGGGCGATAGGTATTGCGTTGGTGCATGAAAGCCGTGCCGTACAAAAATGCTTCCGGCAATAAGCGATGCGCGCGACAAAGTTCGACGGCGCCGGTGATCGTGTCGCGGCGCTCGAGGGCCCAATCCCAATCGGCTTGGAACCTGCCGTCGCTCGTTTGCGGCGGAAATGCGGAGTAGCGGAAGCCGTACGAGGCCCAAATCACGCCGACGCCGACGGCGCCTTGCAACAGCAGCAGAGCGATGCTCAGGCCCAAGGTGCGCAACGCGCGGCCCGCAGGGCGGGAGGATTCGCCGACGACCGGCTTACGATAGGCTTGCCAAGTTCGCAGGGCCGCGAGAAGCGCGAACGTCGGCAGCAACAACAGCGCGGAATGTTTGGAAAGCAAAGCACCTGCGACAAGCACCCCTGCGGCTGCCGCGCGAAAGAGCGAAGGGCGTACGAGCATGCGCCACGTGGCGCCCAGCGCGAGCAGCGAGAAGAGGGTGACGCACATGTCGGATTGTGCGATCGGGCCGTGGGCGAGCATCGTCGGCGAGACGACGAAGATCGCGAGGCTGACCAAGCCCCCCGGACGCCCCCAGAGCCGGCGCGACCAAAGGTAGATCGTCGCGCCGAGCGCCGCGGCAGCGACGAGCAGCGCCGCGCGCGATCGCGCGAGGACGGCGTCGGCGTCGTTCCATTCGTAGCAGAAGATATTACCGAGGCGAATTGGATTGGCGCGGCGCCACTGCTTGTAGCCTTCCGCTTCGGTAGGATCGTCGACCGGAAACGCCGCCATGCCGGCCGGCAATGCGCCGGCGATTCGTTGCGGCCAATTGCCCGCTTCAGGGTTGAGCCGGTAGTCGTTCGTGCGCCAGTAGCTCGTGCCTGCGACGAGATAGAGCGGTTCGTCCCATGTTGCGGCGTTGGTCTGCGCCGCGGAGTAGGAGGCGGCGGCATAGGCGGCCAGCAGCAACGGCACGGTGATCCATTCGGCAATCCGTTCGACGACGGTCGAGATGCGCGACGTCGACGACTTGTTCATTTCGGGGCGCTCGGAAGACTGCCGGAGGACGACGGCCCGGGCGGGAGGCGAGTTGCGGAGTTCCATTGCTGCAAGAGGCGCCGCGCTCCGGCATTGTCGGGCGACGCTTGCAAGACTTCTGCGACTAAGCGCCGGGCCTCTTCCTGTTCGCCGCGGCCGTACAGCACCGCGGCCAGATTGACGCGCGCCGGCGCATGGTCGGGCGCTACGGCGAGCGCTCGTCGGTAGGCGGCAATCGCCTCTTCGGCCAGCTTACGGCGATAGAGCACGTTGCCGAGGTTGAACTGTAGGTCGGCGTTTTGCGGTTCGATCTCCAAAGCATCGACGAGCGCGCGTTGTGCGCCGATCAAGTCGCCCTGGGCCAGCGCGATGCCGCCGAGCCCGGCCAGTGCTTCGGCGAGCGCCGGGTTGAGTTTCAGCGCGCTGTTAAAACAATCGCGGGCCTCGGCGAGCTTTCCTCGGCTCGCCAAGACGGTACCGAGGTTGTTCCAGGCCTGGACGTCCGCGGGATTGTCGTCGATCGCGGCGGTGAGTTCGCGTAGGCCTTCTTCCGGACGACCGGTGCGGGCATAGAGCAGGCCCAGGCTCGCGCGGCCGTTCGGATAATTCGGTTTGCGCTCCAGCGCCGCCTGCAAGTGCCGCACGGCGTCGGCGTAGTGTCCGCCCGGAATCAGCGCGGCGGCCAAGTTGGCGTGGGCGTCGGCAAACCGCGGATCGATCGCCAACGACGCTTCAAAGTCGCGTATTGCCGCGTCCAATCGCTTTTGCTTCAGCGCGATCAGGCCGCGATTGTTGATTGCTTCCTTGAACACGGGACGCAGCTCGAGCGCTCGGTCGATGCCCGCGGCGGCCGCCGTGAGGTTACCCTCGTCGATATGGAGGACGGCCAGATTGTGATGGGCCAGCCAGCACTCGGGGTTCTTGGCGATGGTATCGGCCCAAACTGTTTCCGGCCGCGCGTAGAGTCGCGCTTGGCGGAAGGTTAGTCCGCCCAGCAGGGCGAGCAGCGCCACGGCGGCGACGGTTCGCATCAGCCGGCGATCGGGAGCAAGACGTGCGAGCAGCGCGGAGAATAACGCGATCGGCGCCGTGGCGGAGAGATACGCCCAATGGTCGGCGACGAAGCTGAAGAGTTGGCCGTAGATCGGCAGCAGGCCGAGCTGCGGCAAGAGCGTTCCGCCGAAACACAATACGGCCGTGAGCGGAGCCGCGCCGATGCGCCGGCGCAACGTCCACAACAGCGGCGGCAGCGCCAGGGCCGTAAGCGGATAAAGCCATTGGGTCGCGTCGCTCGGATCGATTTGCCACCGCGGATAGATAAACGTGAGCGGGTAGGGGAGTAGAATCTTGCCGAGGTAGAACCAGCAAGCGCGACCCGCGATCAGAACGCGGTGCGACCAGGGCCAATCGAACTCTTCACGCCCGGCGCCGAGGATATTTGTTTCAATATGAATGACGACGGCGGCAACGCCGGCGGCGATTGCGAGCATCGGAGCGACGCGGAGGAAATCGCGCGGCGCGAGCCGACCGCGCTTCCAAGCCAGCAACACGAGAATAACGCCGGGCAGGGCGGCGGCATTGGTCTTGCTGAGTACCGCGGCGGTGAATAGGCCGATCGACGCGAGATACCAGCCGAGATTGCGCCGCGTAGCTTGGGCGAAATCGGCGGCATCTTCCGCCGAAGGTGCGCCGGCTTGGGAAGTCGTGAAGCCTTCCGATCGCAGATAGGCCGCCAGCGCGGCGAGGAACAGCCCGAGCGAGAGCGTGTTCTTCCCTTCGGTGATCCACGCGACGGATTCCACGCAAATGGGATGCAAGCCGAACAATGCCGCAGTGAACCAAGGATGCGGAACGGCCAGCAAACGCAAGACGCGAACCAGCAACACGCAGGCCGTGAAATGCAGCAAGATGTTGACGACGTGATAACCTCGCGTCGTCTCGCCGAAAACCTGGTATTCCAGCCGCCAGAGAGTGTGCAGCAACGGAAAGTATTGCTGCGTCGCGCCCGGCTCGAGCCAGATGCGTCGCAGACCGTCGGCGGAACGTAACGGTAGACTCTCGACGATATTGTCCGCGTCGTCCCAGAGGAATTCGCCGTCGAGCGCCGGGGAGTAGGCCGCGAGCAAGGCGATGAGCAAGAATGCCGGCTTCAGCCAACCCGACGGTTTGCGTCGGCCGGCGGATCGCGACGCGCCGGCTGCCGACGCTGCGGCATCGTCGGCAAATGCCGCGGTCGAACCGGCTTCCGTCGCGATCTCGCCCGATTCGCGGCTTACGATGCTCGACATGCGCTGCGACGCCTCACGCTACGGCTACCGGATCCCCGCATCAACCCTACGGCTCGACGATCAACGAAACATTGAGCCGTGCCCGAGGGCAATCGGGATGCGTCGTCGTCAGCTCGATGCTGCCCAGGTTGTCGCCGACGAAGCTGACCGACTCGGAACCCTTCGGCACCAAGATCTCGACGGGTACGCGCGCCATGGATGCGGAAAGTTGTTCCCGAGCACCGATGGAAACTTGCAGAAAGTTCGGATTCGCGCCGACGAATTTCACTTCGAGGTCCGGGGGCGGGTCGCGAAAGTGAAGATACGCCTTCGTGCTTTTTTCCTCGCGTCGCGAACGCTGTCCGAGCATCAGCGTATTGCCGACGACGTGACGCCCTTGCCACGTGACGTCGCTGGTCGTCTCCCCGTGCAGCGGCAGTTCGAATACGCCGGAACCGCGGGTTCCGTCCGGCGCGTAGCCGACGTACGGGATGCGAACGGCGCCGGAGAACGAGCCCGTTTTGACCTCGGGTTGTTTCAGAACGACGAGTTGTCGCACCCAGCGGGCATGCTCGATTTGAAGATCCTTGTTCGATTCTTCCAACGACTGTTCCGGCGCGAGTTCGCAGGATACGCCGCTCACGTCGCATTCGATTTTGCCGATTTCCATCCGCAGGAAGTTTTCGGAGAAGAGTCGTAAGACGACGTAGCGCGATTCGTCGCGCGGCAAATTCGGAAAGTATGCCGAGCCGGGCAGGGCCCCCAACTCGGTCCGCACGCTCCCCTCGACGGCCAACTCGAATTGCGGCATCGCCGGGTCGTTCGTTTGAATCAACGCGGCTTGGCGAAAGCGAAACTGCGCGTCTTCCGCATGCCAGTCGAGTTCGATTTCCGTCGAACCGCCGGGGGGAACGCGGGCGTCGTCCAATTCGGCCAGCGTGCATTTGCACGTCGTCGAGGCCAGCTTCAGTTCCAGATCGGCGGTTCCCTCGTTGCGCACCGTGAACTTGTGTTTGCGCTTGTCGCCCGGCTTCATGTTGCCGAATTCAAAAACATTGTCGACGGCGACGACGTGCGGAACGGCGGTCGCGACGGCGGGCGCTTCCACCAGGGGCGCTTCTGCAAGAGGCGCAGTTCCCCTGCCGAGCAAGTCGTCGCTCAGTTGCCAAACGCCGACGGCCCCCGGCACAATTGCCAAGACCGCCGCAAATATGATTAGCCTACGCGAAGTCATGGCGTTCCACTGCTAAGACCATCATCGCTCAGACCGGTAAAGTACGAAAACCAACCGACCGCTAAGAACGACGATGCCCGGAGGGCTCGCGAGGAACCCTCCGGGACGTCGTTGTCAGACGAACATTGCCGCAGGCTCGAAAGCCCGCCCGGCAACTAGTTGTCCAGGTTGCCCTTCGGCGAAGCGCCGTACGGTTCCAGGAAGATACCGCTGAAGATTTCAGCTTCCGGCAGTTCAACGTCGGCGGCGGTGTAACCGTAGTTCGCCGGTGACGACGCCGAGGCGTTGAAGCCCGGGTTCAGGTACGTGTCGCCGTTGAGGTCTTGGAAGCTCTTCACGCTGCCGTCGGCAAACAACACGTTGGCATTGCCGCCGTGAACCGGACCGAAGTCACGGTAGTCTTGCAGGTAGCTGAGTTGCTTGTTGGTAGACTTGGCGAGCCCCTTCTTCGGTTGCTCCGTAGCGGCGGCACCGGTGGCCGTGCCGTTAGCGGCGACTTGGAACACGAGGAAGTCGGTCGGGTAAGCGGCCGGATCGTTGATCCCCTTCGGGCCGTCCGAGCTGGTTTCCACGGCGACCGCGCCTTGCGGCAAGTAGACTTCGCCGTCGGCCGTCGTAATGTCCGCGGTGATGAAGCGATCGGCCACGTCGCCGACGTTCGCGTCACCGGCCATCGGAATGACGTTCGAGGTCACCGGCGATTGATCGACCATGCGGCGCGTGAGCGGGCCCTTCGAGCCGGCGAGGCCCTTGCACAGAGCGATGCTGACCGTCGAAACGCCGGCCGAGCCGGAACCGCTCGTCTTCGGAGCCGAACGGCCGAAGAACCACGTGGTCATGTGGTTGGTGCCGTAACCCTTGGCGATGAAGTGTTCATAGAACAACGGGCCGCTAATGGTGCCGGAAACGGCGCAGGCGCCGGCTTGTTGCCGAGTCGCGGTCGTGGCTTCGCCCGAAGTAGATGCGGTCGAGCTACCCATGACGTCGCGATACTTTTCCGAACCTTGGCCGGGGTTCGACGGGCAAAGGAGTTCGGCGGGCTTGCAGACCTTGGCGTTCACCAAGTCGGCGACCCAACCGTACGTGTCCGGGCAGCCGTCGCGCGTCGGATCGAAGTTACCGGTGCTGTAAGCGGAGCTCTTGAGGCGATCGGCCATGCCGTTGAAGCCCAAGAAGAACGAACGAAGGCTGGCGCGACACTGGGAACCGCGGGCCGACTCGCGGACGAAGCCGACGGCCGGGACCAGGATGGAGATCAAGATCGCAATGATCGTCATGACCACCATGATTTCGACGAGCGTAAAACCGCGTCGTCCTTTGCGAACCTTCAAGCTACGAATCTTCATTTCGAATCTCTCAAACGGGGTGACAAAAAACAAAACGATGCGATTACGAGGGATCTTCCCTGGGGGCCCGCCGCTCATCTTGCGGCCGGCAACATACGGGTCGGCTGACGCGTGTCGCTCTTAGGTGCTGAACAGGCGATTCACTCAGTCGGCGGGTCGTGTGTCTTGTGGGGCTAGTTCTAGTCGCCGCGTGTCAGACCAGAATCAGTCGGTTGTGAGAAAACGGTGAAACTTGAAAACCGCCCCGCAAGATTTCGTCGCGTTGCGCAACGCGCGCTCGCGACGACGGATTTCTACTTCACGCGCGCCGGATCAAGCGACCACTTGCTGTAGACGAGCGCTTCCGGCAATTCGACTTCATCACTCGTGAACCCGGTATCCGCCGACGGGGCGAAGCCGTTGTTGAGCAGGCGATCTTGGTTGAGATCGACGAAGGTTTGCACGCTGCCGTCGAGGAACAGCAGATTGCAAGAGGTCTCGCCGAAGTGCTGCGGCGCCCACGCGCGGTAGTCTTGCAACGTCTCGTTCCAAGCGCCGAACCAACGTTTCATACCTGTGCCCGAGCCGGTAATCGTCGGAGCTTTGTGCGTAGTCTTGTCGCGCGGGCCGATCGTGTAGGAATCGGCGAGAAACTCGCCCGATTCGTGTTCGTCGATCTTTACCGTGAGCATGTGCAGCGGAGTTTCGGCGATTCCCGCGCAGCCCATGATCGGCACCAAGTTGCTCGGCGCCCTGGAACTCGTCACCCGCGCCAACGGCAGCCCTCCGGCCGTGCAGCTTCGCTCTCGCGGACTCTTCGAGCAGCCCGGCTTGGAATTCACCAAGCCGCCGAGGTCGTCGAGAATGACCTCGCCGCGCACGAGAAACCAGCCGGCGGCGTAGTTCGTGTTGTAGCCCTTTTTCAGGAGATGATCGCGAATTAAGTCGGCCTTCGCCGTGTCGCCGGCCGCGGCGCCGATCGCGCGGCACGGGTTCACCAGAATCGTGCCGTCGGGGAGCGTTTGGTCTTTGCCGCCGATGCTGTCGGCGCAGGTGTTCGTCGTCGGGTCCATCGTCAACAACTCGGCGTACACCTTGCTCACGTCGAGCTTGCTCGACGGGCAGAGGAGATCGCCGACCGGAGTTCCTTGCCGTACCAAGTCGGCGACCCAGCCGACTTCGGTCACCGCGCCGTCGCGCTTCCAATCCCAAGCGCCGGACGAAAGATAGTTCATGCGCGTGGAATACTGTTGGATGCCCGTGCCGATCTGTCGGAGGTTATTCCGACAAATCGTATCGCGGGCGTTTTCACGTACCCGATTGAGCACCGGCATGGCGATGGCGACGAGGATCGCGATGATGGTCATCGTCACCATGATCTCGAGCAGCGTAAATCCGACCCGACGCGCGATGTTCGGCCGCGCGGATGTTGTTGACCTGTGCAGAGCGATGTCTCCCGAACGGGTGCGGTCGAGTCCGTGCCGCATGGCGAAGTTTCCAGATGCGAAGAGGCGTTCGAACGCCGGAATTAGTTTCGGTCGGGATTGTCTCCCCGCGCGCTTAGTAGATGATGGCGGCTGCGTGAGAATCTGATGAGCGCGCCGGCGGCGGCCGACTTTTGCGTCGTTTGGCGACCGATATTTTCTTTTGCCGTTCGGCTCGACCGGGCAGTTCGGAACGGCACGCGGACGTCGCGACGAAGCCGCGTCGTCGAAGGCGCTCTATCGGTGGACCCTCTCGGGCTGAACCCGACCGTCCACGGCCGGCGACCACTTTCGGCGTGCGACGTAAGAGCAAGCCCCGCTACTGGCGGAATTCGCAAAAATGCGTTATGATAAAAGGCTAAGTCTGGGAAAGCTGTTGCCGGGACCCCTCTTTGGGCCGGTATCCGATGTACCAGCAGGCCGGATTTCGGCTCCCTCCCTCGCGCTCGACGAAGCTCCACCGAGAGTCGCCCATGCCCAGTAAAGTGAACGGCGCCAAGAAGTTAAAGAGTTCGGCCAAGGCGGCTCGCCCGGCCAAGCCCGCGGCCAAGAAGGCCAAACCCGACGCGAAGGCCGCCAAGTCGGCGAAGCCCGCTGCTAAGCCCGTCGCCGTCAAGGCTGCCGGGAAGGTAGCGCCCAAGGCGATCGTGGCCAAGGGGAAGGAAGTCGTCAAAGCGAAAGACGCCAAACTCAAGGACGCCAAAACCAAAGACGCGGCGAAAGTGAAAGAGGTCAAGCCGAAAGAGCCGCCGAAGCGCAAGCGCAAAGGGGCGGGCGTCATTCGACTGAAGGCCTACTGGGGTGTCTTCAATCAAGGCCTCAAGCGGGTCGCCGTGTTTGAATACGCCGAACGGAAGAACGCCGACAAAAAGGCGGCCGATCTTTCGGTCAGTTCGAAGCAGCCCCACTTCGTGCAATTGGTCAAAGAGATCATTCGCGACGCGGAATAAGGCGGGCAGGCGCTAGGCGTCAGGCGCTGGTAAGGAAGAGCGGTCGACTACGGCACACTAGCCCCGCTCTCGCGAGCTAGGGGACTTTACTGCTCGCGTCTTCCATCTCCCGTCTCCCCGTCCGTCTTTCCCCGCCCCGTTGATTTACCCCTTCGCCCGATCTATCGTGGCGTCGGGGAACCTCGGTTCTCGCTGCGCCCGCGCCTCATTGTTTCAACTCGTCGCCCTCGCACGTCGCCGCATTTTCCATGAGCACATCGCCCGAAGCCAAGAAGCCGGCCAGCTACTACGATTTGATGAAGCTCAAGCCGTTTGAGCCCGACGTCAACGTGATTCGCCAGCACTTCGTGAAGATCGTCGAACAGATCCGCGCGAAGATCGCCGCCGAGCCGAATCAGCCGCGCTGGCCGGCCATGCTCGGCGAAATGACGCACGCGATGCTCGTGCTCTGCGACGCGCGCCGCAAGAACGACTACGACGCTTCCATCGGCGGCAAGCAAGGGCGCGACGTCCGGCTGATGGAACTCGACAAGATCGTCAAGGCCCGCAAGGTGCTCGACGAAGCGGGCCTGGAGAAGGCGCAGAAGTTCGCCGACACGGTGAACCTCGAACTGCACGAAGCGATCATCAATCAGAAGTTGGCGTCGCCCGACGTCGTGATGCCGCTCTATGCCGAATCGATCGGCCTGCCGTATGTGCAGCTTTCGGCGCTGACGTTCGACGAATCGCTCATTGCGACGGTGCCCGCGGTGATGGCGCGGCAGAATTCGTTCACGCCGGTGCTCGTCGACGACGATCAGGTTGTGATCGCGGCGCCGCGCCCGTTGAAGCCTGATATCGAAGACCAACTTCGCTTGCGTTTCAACAAGCAATTGCGGCAAGTGATTTGCTCGAAAGCGGCCATCGACGAAGCGATCAACAAGTATTACCCGCGCGAGGCGGCCGCGGCGCAAATGGCGGCGGCGCCGCAGACGGCGAGCGGCGGCGGCGGCTCGGGCGCCGGAACTTCGGCAGGCGCGTCGGCTGCGAAGCCGCGGCTGAATAAGGCGGAACTGGCGAAAAAGAAACTCAAGATCGGCGGCATCGCGGGCATGATGACGGCGATGGTGCTCGTGATCGGCGGCACGCTCTTTACCAACATGCCGCTCGAGTCGCCGATGCTGCTCCGCTTCGGCGGCCTCGCCGTCGGCGCGGTGGTTTTCGCCGTCACCTATCTCGTCGTGAACGAGTAAGACGCGGCGCACCATCACACACTAGCCCCGCTCTCGCCGGCGACGGGACCGGCGGGAATGTTGAATGCAGAGTGCTGAATGCGGAGTGCTGAATGCTGAACGAAGGCAAATGCACCTCGTTCATAACTCATCATTCTGAAC
>CAZWDN010000176.1:0-5141 GCA_964633125.1 uncultured Pirellula sp.
GATAGAGCTGAATTAGGCCGTCGACCGGTTTGAAATCTTTGAGCACATCCGCAAACGGCGGATACTTCGAGGCCGGGCCGGAGGGCTTCGCGGCCGTCGGAGCCGATTTCCCTTCCGCTTCTTCGTCCTTCTCGGCTTTCACGGCCGGAGCGGCGCTCGCCGCCGCAGCCGGTTTCACAGCTTCTTCCGCCTGAGCGAAAGGTGCCGAAGCCGAAAACGCCAACCAAGCGGCCAAGAACAGACCGGCATGCGAACACTTCATGGGGGCGACCTCTAAGTATTGGGGAGCGCGAGAAGTTCGAGCTCCCGGAAATGGTTGTTCTGCTGCCGCGTTATCTTGCGGCCAAAGCGTCAAACTTGCGCAGGAATCATTCTCATCGCGGTTTCACGGACCGTAAAATATACCCCAACTTACCCGGGTTGCGAATTAGCGATAATCGTAACGGTTTACGCAGTTAGATTCACGGGACTCATTGTTCCGTGGCAACCGATTATAGGGGAAGTACGCCCAATCGACCGCCGTCGGGCCACATGGTGCGGGCTCCATGAATCCCTCGCTTCTCGACGATCTGCTCGTCCGATTCGCCGGTTTGTCCCGCCGCGAGGGCGACGCCACACTATGCACCGCCGGCGGCCTCAGCGGTGCCGAGGTTTGGCGCGTGCCGACGGTCTCCGGGGTGTTTGCCCTGCGAGCCTGGCCGACCCAGACCAATACGGCCGACCGGCCCGAGTGGATCGCCGGCGTCTTACGCAGGGCGGCAAGCGTCGGCTGCCGGAAGGTGCCGGTACCGTTGCCGCGGGCAGACGATCCGCGTCGCACGTGCGTACACGCCGTCGATCGTTGGTGGCAACTTGAGCCCTGGATGCCCGGCACGGCCGACTTTCTCGCGAAGCCGAGCGATGCCAAGCTCCGGGCCGCATTTCGCGAACTCGGCTTGTTGCACAATTGCTTACGCGACGGCAGTCCCCGAGAGTTGCAGCGCGGTACTTCGCCGGCAGTCGCCAAACGCCAAACGGTGTTTGACGAACTCACCGGTGGCAGCTGGGCCGAAGTGCAAAATGTTATCACGGCGGATGCGGCCGAGTTCGCACCTTGGCGGGACCTTAAAGACGGCGCCGCTCAATTCACGCGGCACTTGGCGAAGTGCGGGCCGCGTGTGGAGTCGCTCTTGCAACTCGCCGCGCGGCGGCAGTTTGCGTTGCAGCCCGTGGCCGGCGATTTGCATGCCGAGCACGTATTGTTCGCAGCGGATGTGGCGACCGGCTTCATCGATTTTGGCGCGATGGCTGTGGATAGCGTCGCGCTCGATGTAGCGCGGCTCGTCGGCAGTATGGCCGGCGAAGATACGCATGCCCGGGCTGCGGCCTTAGCGGCGTACGCGTCGGCTCGGCAACCAAGTGCCGGCTTATCGGTCGAGGAAGAGGTGCTCGTCGAAGTTCTCGACCGCAGCGGCGTTTTACTGGCACCTTATCGCTGGCTGCGGTGGATATATGTCGAACGGCGTGAGTTTCCTCGCTGCGACGCCGTTTTAGCGCGCTTTCGGCTCGTCATGGAGCGATTGCGGAAAATGGCGGAATCTTGGTGAGCGGGGCGGCATCTAATCCACGTTGACCCGAGTTTTTCGGGCGGGGTAAAATGCGGCTGGTCTCAACGTCTTGTCGGGCAAGGATTTGAACGCATGAGTGGATTAGGATTTCGTCGCCGGTTCGCACCCTGGTCGACCGTCGCCCTGTTGGCCGCGGTTGCAATGTCGGCGTCGCAGACGACGGCCCAGGACGGGTTTTTTCAACCGCTCGAACTTGGCGCAGGGGTGCCGGCCGGACCGGTAGTGACCCTCTCGGCGTTCTTCACCGCGCCGGATGCGGGCGGCAAGGCATCGCTTCAAGTCACCGCCGACATCGAACCCGGCTGGCACATCTACTCGCTTACGCAAGGTCCCGGCGGACCTGTGCCGACGTCGATCAAAGCGACGGCGGTCGCCGGCGTGACGGTCGGCAAGTTCACCGCCGTCGACAAGCCGCATGCGTCGAAAGAGGCGGCCTTCGACAATTTGGACGTGGAAACGCACGAAGGACGAGCGCGCTGGACGGCGCAGGTCGAATTCGCGGCGGGGATCGACCCGACGAAGTTGGAACTTGCCGGCAAGGTGTTTGCCCAAGCGTGTTCGAACGTTTGTTTGCCGCCGCAGGATTACAAATTCACCGCCAAGCTTGGCAATGCTGCCGGGGCGAGTGCAGAGCCGAAGTCCGCGGCGTTGCCCGTTTCCGCGCCTACAACGACTTCCAATGCCGGCCCTCCGCTTCCCGGCGGGTTGTCGAAACTGCTCGATTCCGCCGCCGCCGAAGGAAGCTATATCCCCAAGACGTCGAAGCTGAAGATCAATGCTCGGCTCGAACCAAGCGTGGTCACGGCCGGAGCGAAGGCACGGCTGGTCGTCGCCATCGCGCCCGACGCCGATTGGCACGTGTATTACGCCATCGCGGCGCCGTTGCCCGCGAGCGGCAATCAGGCGACGTCGTTGGTGTTCACGGAAACCTCGGGCCTCGCCGGAGGATTTCTCGCTACGGAGCAGAAGCCGGTCGGCGATCATGTGGGCGCGGAAGCGTCGATTCCGTATTACGAACAGCCGGTGACGTGGACGGCGGAAATCGACGTGCCGAAAGATGCCAAGCCGGGCGACTATCGGCTGGCCGGCACGCTCGGCTTTCAAACGTGCCAAGGGAAGAATTGCTTACCGCCCGAAGCGGTGAAGTGGGAGACCTCGCTGACGGTCGCAGCGTCGGCTCCGGCGAGCGTCGCGGCCAAGCCGGTGAAGTTTCTCGAAGCGGCCTACTATCGCGACCATGCCAAGGCGTTTAACGCCGTGGTGGCTCAGACCTCGTCGAACGCCGTAGCAAGCGCAGGGGGGGGCGAAGTCGATTTGGCGAATCTCCAAGTGGCGTCGGACGACGAACATTCGTCGTTGATCTGGATGCTCGTCGTGGCGTTCGGCGCCGGCTTTATCTTGAACTTCATGCCCTGCGTGCTGCCGGTCATCGGCCTGAAGGTGCTCTCGTTCGTCGAACAAAGCGGCAACGATCGTCGCCGGATTCTCACGCTCAATGTTTGGTACGCGCTCGGGATGTTGTTCGTGTTTTGGGTGCTGGCGACGATTCCCGTCGTGCTGCGGATCGGCTTCGGGCAATCCTTCGGCTGGGGGCAGCAATTCAGCTTCGACGGGTTCAACATCACGCTCACGGCGATCGTGTTCGTGATGGCGCTCAGTTTCCTCGGCGTTTGGGAGATTCCGATTCCAGGCTTTGCCGGCGGCGGCTCCGCTCAGAAGCTGGCTGAGAAGGAAGGGGCGTCGGGCGCGTTTGTGAAGGGCGTGATTACCACGCTCTTGGCTACGCCCTGTAGCGGGCCGGGCTTGGCTACGGCCGTCGGCTTCGCGCTGCGCGAAAACGTCTTCGTCACTTACGCGATCTTCACCGCGATGGGGCTCGGTATGGCTTCGCCCTATTTGGCGATCGGCGCCAAACCGTCGCTGCTGAAATTCCTGCCGCGGCCGGGCGAGTGGATGGATACGTTCAAGCAGATCATGGGCTTCGTGCTCTTGGGCACCGTCGTGTGGCTGCTGATGTCGCTGCCGATCGCGCGACTCATTCCGACGATCACGTTCTTGTTCGGTCTTTGGGCCGCCTGCTGGTGGATTGGTCGTACGCCCGTGTATGCGGAAGTGCCGGAGAAGCTCAAAGCGTGGGGGCAGGCTGCGGTGTGGAGCGTCGCTCTCGGGTGGCTCGCCTATGCGAAGATCCAAGGGGTGATCGACTATCGCGTCGAACGCTTCGTCGATGCGCAAATGGCGGCGCGGATGAATACCGCCGCGGTCGCCCAAGCGCCCGAGCAAACGACCGGCGATGCCCTGGCTTGGCGGCACTTCTCGATTCCGGCGTTGCAGGAAACGCTGGCCGGCGGTCAGACCGTGATGATCGATTTCACGGCCGACTGGTGCGCGACCTGCAAGTTTCTCAAGGGACTGTATCTCGACGTGCCGGAAACGAAGAAGGTCGTCGAAGAGTTGGGCGTGGTGACGTTCGAGGCCGATATGACCAGCCCGCCGGCGGATCATGCCGACCTGTTGCGGAAGCTCAATCAAAGCGGCAGCGTACCGGTGATCGCCATCTTCCCGGCCGACCGGCCGAACGAGCCGATCGTCTTCGCCAACGGCTACACGCAAACGCAGATTCTCGAGGCCTTGCGCAAAGCGGGCCCGTCTAAGCTCAAGAGCGGCGAACCAAAAGTATCGATGCGCTGACCGTGCTTTAGCGAGCGGCAGGGTTGATCCCCGCCGCTCGCTAGAAGGTTATTGCGCCCAGACGACCCCTTCGCCGCCGGCGAGGATTTCGCCGATCGGGAAGGCGTCGACGCCGCAGTCTTGCAGTTGATGGCGGACGCTTTCGGCGTAGTACGGGCTGACGACCATCGCTAGGCCGACGCCCATGTTGAAGACGCGATCCATTTCGTCGTTTTCGATTTCACCGAGCTTTTGCAGCCAAGGGAAGACCGGCGGGATCGGCCAATCGTAACGGCGAAGGCTCGCGTGACAGCCGGGCGGAATAATCCGCTCGAGGTTTCCTTGGATGCCGCCGCCGGTGATGTGGGCGATGCCGTGGACGACGTGCTTCTTCCGGTAGTTCGCCAGCACCTTGCGGACCGGCTTCACGTAGATCTTGGTCGGCTCCAACAGGGCGTCCGCTACGGTGCCGCCGAGTTCGGGCACTTTCGTATCGACCGTCAGGCCGGCGATGTTGAACACCACGCGGCGCACGAGGCTGTAGCCGTTGGAATGGCAACCGCTTGAGGCGAGGCCGAGCACGATGTCGCCGGGCACAATCTGCTTGCCGTCGATGAGCTGCTTCTTTTCGGCCACGCCGACGCAGAAGCCGGCCAGATCGTAGTCGCCTCGGGCGTAGATGTCGGGCATGATCGCCGTCTCGCCGCCGAGCAAGGCGCAATCGGCCTGGAGGCAACCGTTGGTGACGCCGTCGACGATTTGCTCGAGTCGCACCGGGTCGTCGTGCGACATCGCCACGTAGTCGAGGAAAAAGAGCGGTTCGGCGCCGCAGCAGAGTGCATCGTTGACGCTCATCGCCACGAG
>CAZWDN010000176.1:5241-10989 GCA_964633125.1 uncultured Pirellula sp.
GTCGACGCCGGCATCTTTATACGTGGCCTTGGCCATAACTGGGCATCGCTCCCGCCGCAGGAAAACCAAGATTTTAGAAGTCGCCGAGGCGAGTTGTCAAACCGTCGGCAGAGGTCGCGAAAACCGTCGCTTCGCCTCCTGCTTGACAGCCGCGGCGCTCGCCAATCAGACTAGGCGACTCTCTTTTACCGCCCCGCTTTCACTACCGGGGGTGGTCGTCGTAAGTCTAGCCTTCGCGAGGTTCCGTCGTGTCGCATCGCATCACCTGGAAGCCGCAATACTGCGGACCCCTGTTCTGTATCGTCCTTGTCGCCGGCGTCGTGGGACTGAGTTTCGCCGAAGCGCCGGCCGGGCCGAAGCTGTCGACCGTCGTGCCCGCCGCTGATCTCGATACGGCCGTGAAAAACTATCTGACGAAGATCGCGCCGTTCATGGCCGATGAAGCGTCGTACGGCAAGAACAAGGATCAACTCCTGCAAAAGGCGAACGCGATCATCGCGCTGGCGCAGACGCTCGGCAACCACGACGAAGAGACGAAAGTGAAAGGTCCGGCCGCGGCCGTGATGACCGCAGCGCGTGATCTGGCCCGCTCGAAAGATTACGCCGGCGCGAAGGCCGCATACGAAGCCTTGAACGGGGCGCTCGCCAAGACGGACGCCGGGGCGGCGCCGAAGTGGGAGAAGTTCGCCTCGCTCGGCAAGCTCATGCACGAGACGGCGGAAGTGAACAGCCGGCTCCGTCGCAACGTGCGTCGCTTCGCGCGGACGAAGGACGACAGCGCCGAAGGGGCCGCAACGCTGCTGGCCTTCGCCCAAGCGACGATCTACGACACGCACGAAGTGAAGAACCCGGCCGACATGCCGAAGTGGTATGCGATGGCCGTGGAAATGCGCGACGCCGCGGCCGACCTTTCGAAGACGACGCACGCCGGCGACGAAGCCGGCTTCAAAAAGGCGCTCGACCGCCTCGGCAAAAGCTGCGACGCTTGCCACGAAGTCTTTCACACCGAGTAAGATGTCGTACTCGATTTAGCCGAAGGTCGTCATTCAAGCCCATTCTTGCTTGGGCGGAAAGCCGATCGGCCGGACGATTTTGCCGCGAACGCTTGCCGACGAATTAGCGGAGACGATGCCGTGGTGAAACTCGCCCTTAGCTTCTTCACCGTCCTGCTACTCGCGTCGCCGGCCGCGTTGCGCGCAGCAGACAACTTTATCGTCGAAGGCGGCGAGCCTCGCGCCGACATCGTCATCGCCGAAAAGCCGGCTCGCATGACGAAGTTGGCCGCCAAGGAATTGCAAAGCGTTGTGGCGAAGATGTCCGGCGCAACGTTGCCGATCGTCACCGAACGTCGGCCGGGCAGGGCGGTCGTCTTTGTCGGCAAGAGCCGTCACACGGATGAATTGGGCCTCGGCACCGAGGGGTTGAAACATGGCGCCTTCCGCATGGCCTCGGGCAAAGACTGGCTCGCACTGCTCGGCCCGGATAAGGACTTTGTGCCGATCGAGCCGTGGGGCCGCAATCGCTCGCCGGCGGAGACGGCGCGCGTGAATGCCGCTTGGGACACGATCACGGGCGACACCTTCTGGAACCCCGCCCGCGACTTGCACTTTCGCTATCATGCCGACCTCGACGTGTGGGAACAGGATGACGCCGGAACGTTCAATGCCGTGAATGAGTTCTTGCGCGGTCTAGGCTGTCGGTGGTTCGCGCCGGGCGAACTGGGCGAAGTGATCCCGCAAAGACAAACGATCTCGCTGCCTGAGGTGAATCGGACCGTTACGCCCGATTTCGCCGTGCGGCGTTTCATCTACTACACCGAGCACACGGGTATCGGCGACAAGGCCCTGTGGAATCTGCGTCTGGGCCTAAATCACGGCGCGGAGATTCTCGGATTCCCGCAGATTTGCCATGGGATGAAGTTTGTCATCAAGCGCGAGGAAATGAAGCGGGCGCATCCCGAGATGTATCTACTAAGGAACGGCAAACGGGACACGACGCACAAGGAAGACGGAGTGCCGAACCTGCTCTCACCACTGCTGTTTGACGAGCAGCTGAAGTTTGCGCGAGCCATGTTCGACCACTTCCATGAGCCCATGCACAACATCGACCTCGTGGACGGCTACGGCGGAATCACCGCCGATGATCCAGCGTGGACGGCACAACTTACGCCCGGCCGCGGCTGGAACGGCAGCATGTCCGACCATGTTTGGAGTTACATGAATCGCGTGGCGTTGGAATTGCATCGCAGCCATCCCGATCGCTTGGTCAGTGCGCTGGCCTATAGCGCCTATACTCTGCCGCCGGAAAGCATCTCGCAGATGAGTCCCAATCTCGCCATCATCGAGACACGTCACCGACAGGATTTCTGGGACGACGCCGTATGGAATGAGCGTCGCGCTATGCGCACGGAATGGCTCAAAAAGCTCCCTTCCGGCAAATACATTACCTGGGACTACAGCACGAACGCCCGTCCGGAGCAAGCCGGACGCCCCGTGTATTTCCCACGCCAGATCGCTCGCGACCTCCAGGAACTGAAAGGCGTCACGCTCGGCGAACAGATCGAGATCTACACGCATCCGACCGGCAAGGAAGCATTGTTCGGCTACGACGAACTTGCCATCGAGCATCTCAATCTCTACGTCGCAGCACGGCTCTACTGGGATGCGAATCAAGATGTGGACGCGATTCTCGCCGACTACTTCAGCAACTACTACGGCTCCGCCGCCGACGCTATGCGTACTTTTGCCGCTCACGCCGAGGCGAATTGGATGCATATGAGCACCGATGCCGCGAAGATCGGCGAATCTCTCGCGCTGCTGGCGAAAGCTCAAGCCGCGGCCGGTCCGGAAAGTCTCCCCGGACGCCGCATCGCCCAGATCGCCGCCATCATGAAGCCGATGCATGCCCTGCAGCAACAACTCAGCCGCAAGCGTGACACCGACCTTAGCTATCGAGTGCTGCAAACAAATCAGACCGACGGAAAATCGATGCAGACCAAAACCTTCGACGGCAAAGTGGATTCCGCGTGGTGGGGCACGTACCGCATCGCCCCGCTGCTGCCGCTCAAGCCCAATTCGGCGAGCTCGAAGGCCTCCGGTCGCTTTCAAGTTCTGCGTGAGGGGGCCGTTTTACACTTCGGCATCGTTTGCGAAGAACCGGACATGCATGGCGCCAACATCACCACCACGCGGAACGATGATCCCAAGCTCCTCGACGGCGATCACATCCTCCTGCTGATCGAAACACCCGCTCGCAGCCGATACGAGATCGCCGTCAATCCGGCCGGAGCCGTCTATGATGCTGATCAAGCGCCCGGCGGACAGGGCATCGCGTGGAGCAGCGGCGCTCAAGTCGCCGTGCATCGCAGCGAGGGACGCTGGAGCGTCGAATTGCGCCTGCCCATCGTCGGCGAGGATGCCTTTACCCTTGACCCCGCCAAAGGCATCGCCGGTGCTCAGCCAAAGGAACTTTTCCCTTGGCACTTCAACCTTGGTCGCCTCCGAGTCCGCGACGGCAAGCCGGAACGTACCGCCTACTCTCCCACCGGTCAGGACGATTTTCGAGTGCCGGAGAAGTTTGGCAAACTGTGGGGAAATTAGTTTATCACGGAAGCAAATCCATGAAACTCGCCTCTCCTCGCCGCCCTAAGGTTCGCACCGTTTGCTGTCACCATTAAGCCTGCCGAGCATGAGCGACACGAGTTTCTCTACGGGAAGTTCTGTGATTATGATTGATGATGCGACTTGCCGCTGCGGGTAGTGTCCTAAGAGCGTGTTGCTGAACTACGTACTACGATGTCGGCGGTCGGGCGTAAAGTCGTCGATTCGTCCGGCCGACGATCCAAGGAACTCCGTTCGGGTTGGGTACAAGATGTCTCATGGGACGACATGAAGCGTCGCATGGACGTGATTACGCGATTCGCATGACGATCTAACAATTAACAGAGAGCCAGATGGACAAACGCGATAAGAAGCGCAGCGAAGTGTTGAAGCAGAAGTTGACGAAGTTGCAGCAATTGCTGGCGGCCGCCAAGCAGCAGGCCGACGAGCCGGACGAAGTTCGGAACTTGGAAAAGCAAGTCGCCGAGACCAAGGCGGAGCTCGAGAAGTTCAAGTAACGCCGGCCGATCACTGCGCGCATCAAACAGACCGGCCGGAGGCTTCAGGGGTGAAGCTCCGGCCGGCCCGCCACATCGAAGATGGTTCGTGCGGGGGCTTTTCTTCCGAGCCCCGCGGCACGTGAAAGGTCAGCGAACGGAAGGAGGTCGACTTCCGTTCGCTTCGCGGTGCACTACGCCGATCTGGTCGCGGCCGTCTCCGTCCCAGTCGCCGACAACGGGGGTGTCGTCGTTGTCGCCGAGTTGGTACGAGAGGTCGCCGTCGCCCAGACGCAGGTCACCGGTTGTATCGATATGCCAGACGCCGTCGCGGTAGACGCCGAGGTCGTCGCGGCCGTCGCGGTTGAAATCGCCGACCACGGGCAGGTCGCCGGAATGGCCGAGTCGCACGACGACGTCAGCATTCGTCAGCTTATGATCGCCGTCGAGGTCGAGCGTGAACACGCCGTCGGCAAACATGCCGACTTGCTGCCGGCCCGTGTTCGACCAGTCGCCGACGACGGGCGTGCCGGCGATGTCGCCGAAGCGGAAGGTTTGATGGGCGCGGCCTCGCTGCAATTCTTCGCCGGCCGCACAGAGGACGATGCTCTCGGCGGCAGGCGCGGGGCCGGCAACCTGTTCGACGCCGCGAGACGACGAGACCAAGCCTAGATCATCTTTGCCGTCGCCGTTCCAATCTCCCACGATCGGTCGACCGGCCGGGCCGCCGAGATGTACGAGTAGGTCTTGGGCGTCCCATTCGCTGTTGCCGTTGAAGTCGACATACCAGCGGCCTTCGACGTACATAGCCATTTCGCTGAAGCCGTCGCCGTTGAAGTCGCCGGCGAGCGGGATGCCGGCGACCGGTCCGAACGAAGTGCGATAGGCATGCGGCGGCCGGACCATGCCGAGTTGTAAACTCCAGGCGGCGCGAGCGGCGCCTGTTACTTGTTGCTCGCTCACGATGGAAACGGGGCGGAGCGTTGCGGCGCTCGATCGTGATTTGCTGCGCTCGACGAGGTCGCCGTCGAGCACGGTGAGATGCCACGCGCTGGTTTCGCCCGACGAGAACTCCTCGGCCGCGGCACCTGCGGCGCAGAGCATCTCCGCGGCGAGAGCAAGGCCGGAGAGAACGGTAAGTCGGCGCAATTCCATCGAAGCGCGCGCAGCGATAGCGCAGTTCCAAGACATGACTGAATTACCAAGGTGTGCGTCAAAGATGTGGCAGTCGGTACGATCAGCAGAACAGAAACAATCGCGCAAGTGAATGGGCGAAAACGTCTGAATTTGCGGAGCGATTCGGAACAGCAAGCAGGAGAAGGGAGGGCGAGTTTAACGTCGCGGCGGGCAGGAAACTTCAACGACGCCTAAGGTGGGCAGGGGGCGTTACCGCGGGGCGAAGGGCGTCGTGCAAGCACGCCGCCGATTCGACCCGCAACTGAAAAGTAGGTCGGAAACCGACGCCCGTCCAATCGGAAAACGAGAAAATCCGAAGAATACGCAAAGTGTGCGGGCCGCCAAGGCGGTTCGAGGAATCCCGCGCGGCGACGAGCTCATGCGTATCAGGATCGGGGGCATCCACGAGCCGGGCTATTGCGCGTTGCCCGGCTCGTTGCGGTAGAGGCCTGGATCGTCGATGCCGTCGCCGTCCC
>CAZWDN010000177.1:0-10759 GCA_964633125.1 uncultured Pirellula sp.
TCGTTATAGCTCGGCCGCGGCAGGTACGGATCGAGATCGGTGACGGCGTGAATGCAATTGCTGATGTAGGATGCGCCCGAGCCGGTGTCGGGATCGACGCACTTGTAGAGGACGCAACCGCTTTCGAGTCGAGCGACTTGTCGACGGACCTTTTCAAAGAGAGTCGGACCGATCGCCGGGTCGTAGTCGAACGGTCCCCACATCGCGACGCATTCTCCTTTGCAGCGGCAATCGCGAATGGTCGCCTGCAAGCTCAGGTTGACGCCGCACTCCGGACGGAGCGCAAGCGGGCGAATCTTCAGGGTGCGCGGCATCCAAGAAATGGTGAGCGATTCGAGCACCGGCGGCGCGGCGGGATTCGCCTCATCGGTCGTCGACCGCACCACGGTCGCCCAGGTATGCGTGTAGCGGGCCCGCTTAGGAGACGACTCGCTGCCGAAGATCATGACGTAATAGCGTTCTTCAGCCGCGGCGGTCGACGCACCCAACGGACCGCAGAACGCGGCGATCAGCGACCAAGCAATCACTAGCGTACGCATGAGTCGAGCCTCTCCACGGAATGAGAACCGATGAGAGTCAGCATAGTCGGCGGAGCGACGGGATTCGAGCCCCGGCCGCCTGCCATCGCTCGAACTAGCGACACGCGAACCGCCGAAATTCCGCCGAGCGGTTAGCGCTTCTTGGAACTCGGAAACACGTCGGCCCAATGAATCGGCTCGTCGGGCTCGAGCGGGCCTCTCGTCACCCAGCGCGCGGCGTCGGCCACGAGCGGCTGATTACCGAGTTTTTTATAGAACTCCGGATGGCCGCTAAATAGAACAAACCTGCCGTCGCCGAACGTTCCCCCGAGAATCGCCGGCGTGCCCGGCATGACGCCGCCGGGTTCTCCTTCTTTCATCACATCGCCGACGAAGCGTGCGAGCGCCACGGTGCGATCGGACCCGTGCTGTTTGCCGATCGTCCAGAGCGGGCCGTTGGCGTAGAACATCGTCAACGATCGGTAATGCTTGTCGGCCGGGGCGACTTCCACATTCCCTTTGCCGCGCGCCCAACGGCCGTCTTCGGCATCAAAGATCTCGGCGTGTGCGATGGAGATGTATTTCAGTTCCGCCTTTTGACCGATCGCAAACGAATAGCCGCCGGCGCAACTGGCCAAAGCCCCGCCGCCGTTGCGAATGAATTCCCGAACGATCTTGCCGCCGTCGGGGCCGAGCGACCGATTGAAGGCCGAGCCGCTGCCGCCGCCGATGATGAAGATGTCGACGTTCGCCAGTTTCGTTTCGCGCACTTCTTCGGAACTGATCGCTCGCGCTTCGAACCCGGCTTCGCGCAGGATGCGGATATAGAGCCCTTGGCTCGTATTCTCGCTCGGCTCCTGTTTAGCGCTCAACACGGCCGCGCGCCGCTTCGGCGCGGCGGCACTACGCGGCGCGGAAGCGACGACCGCAGCCGCCTTGCCCGACGGCTCCGCCGCTTGCACAGGCACGCCGGCGGCAACAATCGCTACGAAGCAAGTCGCCGCAACGAGGCGCATGGGAATCGCGCTACGATCTAAGGCAATCAACATCGGCGAAACTCCGTCGCTAGGGGGCGCGAGCAACGACCTGTGAAACTAACTCGCGGAGCGACTGTTTGCCAGCAGATCATCGGCGGCTATGCGGCGGACGCTCCCGATATGAGGCGAAATCGTCATTTAGCGATCGACGAACGGCGGTTACGATCACAGTCACTTGCGTCCGGAACGGTTCCGGATTCGGTGCGACTGGATAATTCCGGGGAGTGCGAATGATGAATAGCGGGAGCAAGTTCTTCGGCTGGATGTTGATTATCCTCGCCTGTCTCAAGATTCCCGCTTGCGTCGTCTACGAGGTTGTTCTGCCCCACCGACGGCCGGGCTACGACTCCGATGTCGCTCGATACATGCTGCTGATCATCTCGGGAATGTTGGTCCTTGGGATATTCCTTGTCAATCGAAAGGCCCCGAAAGAAAAGAATCTCGCCCGCCGCGTTCGCGAGAAGCAACTCCCCGTAAGTCTCGGAAAGATTACCGATGCCGGTCCATTCGGCGGCGGCGCCGAGCGAGCGTCCGTTCCGACGATGGGGGAACTGCCGCCTTTGCTGATCAAGATCAGCCGTAAGCTGCGCGATTACGGAATGGACGTGGCGCACAAAGTCGTCATGCCGGGAGGTCCGACTGCCGTATTGTTCGCATCCCGGACCTACTTTTCGTGGAATGGACTGGCCATTATCTCGCAGCATGCGGCCATTTGTGACTGCGGTAATCGCAAGATCACGCCGCTCGATTTGCAAGCGACGTTTGAGGCGGCATTTCGACAAGCCAAGCAAGTGAATCGAGTGCCGCTCTTGCGCGGCATGCAATTCGGGTATATGGTGATTCCGTGCCTGATCGTCGGTTCGGCCGATCAGCAATTGATCGACTACGTAGAAACGGCGCCGCGTAAGCACTGGTCGCTCTTCGAGTTCCCCGTCGTCATCGATCGCAGCACCGGGCGCGCGCACTTCTTTCGCAAGACGGCCATGTGGGGCGGTTTTTTGTTTGCCGAAATGCGCGACTTCGTCGAAACGTGTATTGAAGAGGCGATTCCGGCCGCGGGACTCGGGGGTCGGTAGCCGAGCGAACTGTGCTGCGCCCGGGCGGGCAACCTGAGAATTGAATCAAGAGATTGCCGGGCCCGCCGTCGCCGACGGCCGGCTAAATAGGCGCGCGAGAATTGACGGCGTTTCCGTTACAGCGTCGTTCTCATTACAGCGTCACGCCGAGTTTTTCCGCCCGTTTGCGGATGGCGAATTGGAAGTAGATGAACGGGTAGTTGCCGCTTTTGGCGCGGGCGTAGTCGAACGTTTCGTTCACCATCTTCTGCGGCAGGTCGCCGGCCTCGATCTTGGCGACCACCTCAGCGATAAACGAGAAGTCGGTCGGGCGGCGCGCCTTCAGACCTTTTTCCAACTGCTGTTGGTAGGTGAAGCCCGGCGGAAAACCGCTACCGAGCGGCGGGGGCGGATCGAACGCGACGGCCGAATCGACCCACGGCATGCGACCGAAGGCGTGCAAGGCGGCGAGCCCGAGGAAACCGAGCGCGCCGAGCAAGAGGGAACGACGTTGCATGGATAAGTCCGCCGAAAAGGAGGGCCGAACGGCCGAACCGCAGGGGGGCGGAACTGTACTGCGCGGAATGCGAGGGGGCAATGCTGAATGTTGAATGCCGAACAGGAGCATGCCGGCACCGTCCGTGTTCAGCAGTCTGCAATCAGCCATCAGCCGTCGCCTAGAGGTGGCAATGCGTCTTGCCGCGCTTCTCCAGATACTGCTGGTGATAGTCTTCGGCGGCATAGAACTTCTGGAAAGGCGCGATTTCGGTAACGATCGGGCTAGGCCATTTGCCGCTCTCGCCGAGTTTCCGCTTCGCCTCTTCGGCCGCGACGCGTTGGGCGTCGTCGTGAAAAAAGATAACCGAGCGGTACTGCGTGCCGAAGTCGGGACCTTGGCGATTGCGGGTCGTCGGGTTGTGGTTGGCGAAGAACACCTCAACCAACTTCTCGTACGAAACTTGCTCCGGATCGAACTCCAGGTGCACGACCTCGGCGTGGTTGGTGTCGGTGCGGCAGACTTCTTCGTATGTGGGGTTATCGGTCTTGCCGCCGCTGAAGCCGACCCAGGTGCTCAAGACGCCGGGTGTGGCGCGAAACGTGGATTCGACGCCCCAGAAACAACCGGCGCCGAACGTGGCCTGCGCGACTTTGCCGCTTTTCGAATCGGCGATCTTGGCGGAGATCATGCGAGGAGACTCCTGTGGGGAAGCTTGCGAGGGCGCGGGGAGGGCGCACGAAACATCGAGTGAAGAGCGGGACCACTCGAGCGCACCCCAGACGGCGGCGCTCGTCGCGACGACGCCCAACAGGGCCAAGAAGGCGATTCGCAGCATGGTGAAAACTCCGACTGGGTGGGCCGCCGTTCCGCTGACGGTAGGTTGGATGCCGGAGCATCGCCACGGTTACGCGCGGCGGCACGGCTATCGGAGATTGTAGCCCGGCGACGGATCAACGTCAGCGGCAAGCGCACGGCGTGCGTTCAGTGCTTGGTCGACGGTAGTTTTCCCCTCGCAGCCTAAACCTCGCCGCCCCATTCTTTTAGCCGGCGTTGCAGCGTGCGGACCGAAATTCCCAACGCCTCGGCTGCTTTCGTGCGGTTGCCTTCGGTCCGTTTCAGCGTTTGCAGGATGACGGATTTCTCCAATCGCGAAAGCTGGAGATCATCGGCGGAAGATGATTCGTCGGCGGCGGCTCCGTATTGCCGGCCCGCGGCGAGGTTCGGCGGCAGGTCGTCCAGCGTGAGTTCTTGGGTGCGAGAAAGCACGATCATGCTTTCAAGGCAATTCCGCAATTCGCGAATATTGCCGGGCCACTCGTAGCTGATGAGGAAGCCTTGCAGGTCGGCGTCAAACGTCGGCACCGGCTTGCCGAGCGGCGGGGCGATGTGGGCCGCGAAGTGCTCCAAGAGCATGGGGATGTCTTCGCGACGTTCGCGCAGCGGCGGCATTTCGATGGTGACGACGTTAAGCCGGTAGTAAAGGTCTTCGCGGAACTTGCCGTTGCGCACCATCTCGCGCACGTTGCGGCTTGTGGCGGCGACCAACCGTACGTTGACCGCGCGGTCGTCGTTGCCGCCGACGCGCTGAATGACACGCGTTTCCAAGGCCCGCAAGAGCTTGGCTTGGAGCGAGAGCGGAAAGTCGCCGACTTCGTCGATGAACAGCGTGCCGCCGTCGGCGATTTCGAAACGGCCGGGCCGATCGACGCTCGCGCCGGTGAACGCGCCCTTCACATGCCCGAAGAGTTCGCTTTCGACGAGCGACTCGGGAACGGCCGCCATGTTGACGACGACGAACGGCTTCTGCGCCCGCGTGCTATGCGCATGCACGGCCTCGGCGGCGAGTTCTTTGCCGGTGCCGGATTCGCCGAGCAGTAGCACCGTGCTGTCGCTTGGAGCAACACGACGGATCTGATCGCGCACGCGGCGGATGGAAGCGCTGACGCCGACCATGCGTTCGACGTCGAGCCGCACGTCGACGCCGACAACCGGCTGGACGCCCGCGGCGGGAGCGGCATTCGCGGCCGACGGAGTTTCGAGGCAACGCTTCACCATCTCCAGCAGCTTCGTCGGGTCGATCGGCTTGGTCATGAAATCGCAGGCGCCGAGTTTCATCGCCTCGACGGCGGATTCTACGTCGCCGTAGGCGGTCACGATGATGAACGGCGTTTCCGGGCGGCGCGAAGTCCAGGCGCGCAGGAGGTCGATGCCGCTGCGAACCCCCATCTTCAGATCGCTGATCACGAGCGAAATCGGCTGATCGAAGAGCGTAAGCGCGTGCTCGGGATTACGCGCGGTGAGCACCTGGTAGTCTTCCAAGCGCAGCACCCGGGCCAGGGCTTCTCGTTCAGCCGGGCCGTCTTCCACGACGAGAATCACAGGTCGACGATTCGCGGACTTCAAATCAACCCTATCTTGATTGCCGGGCACGGCAGAGGTCGCTTGGCTCATGATCGATTCTCCTAAACGGACAAGGTACTGCGATGACCGGATGCATCAACGTCGCCAGAATCGCCGTCGCCCGACGGCTCGGAAGGCGATTGGGGAAGATAAAAGACAAACTGCGCGCCATGCGGCACGCGATTCTCGTAGCGAATGGAGCCGCCGGCCCCTTCGACGTAGCGTTTGACGAGCGTCAGACCCAGACCGGTGCCGATTTCCTTCGTCGAGTAGAACGGATCGAACACGTGCGCCCGTTGATCGCTCGGTACGCCGGGCCCTTCGTCGGCGACGGTAATCTCGATATTCGCCCCCGAGCGACGGCAGCGCAATTCGATGGCGCCGTCGCTGCGCATCGCCTCCATGGAGTTCTTCAAAAGGTTCAACACGATCTGACGCAACTGCCCGCGATCGGCGCGAACCATGCAGGGGGCGTTTTCGAAATCCATGCGCAACGTGATCCGTTCTCGTTCCAACAGCGGATTGAGAAAGTTCGCGACGGAACGCAGTTCCGCTTGGCAATCGATCAACTGTACGCTGCCCATCGCGGGGCGCGCGTATTCGAGCATCGTCCGCAAGAGGCCGTCGATCCGTTCCATCTCGCGAATCGTCTCGTCCATCACCGTGTCGGTACGTTCGTCGCGGATGCCTTGCGCGGTAAGTTTCTTGATCACGTGCAGGTTCAGCCGGATCGCATTCATCGGATTACGAACTTCATGCGCAATGCCGCCGGCGAGCGTGCCTAAGTCGGCCAAGCGCCGCACGTGCTCCATCGCCACCACGCCCTGGAGGTTCGACAGCCGGCGCGCGACGTGAAACAGCGACACCCCCGCCAAAATGGTCACGACGGAAATCACCAGAAACGCCGTCCCCCAGCGGAGTGTGGTCGCCTGCCGCTTCTTGGCCAACTCCTCTTCGAACCACGCCAAGCGAAATCCCGAATGGTAGGCGCCGATCTCGCGAGGGCCGTGTGTGATGGGGATTGAAATATCCAAGGCCCGCTGAACGTCGCCGGTGAGCCGTCGGTCCGTCGTTTCGACGACGTCGTCCCCCGCCTCCGGCACCCGTGCATGGCTCCAATCGTCGCCGACGTTCGCGCCGATTAATTCCTTATGGTAGTGCGCGACGATCCGACCATGTTCGTCGACGATGCCCGCGTACAGCCGGGACGGGTCCGACGGAATGCTGCGGACCCACTGTTCGTTCAGAAAACTCTGTACCGCAGGCTTGGAAAAGTCTTCCGGGCTCCCGCCCGTATTCATAAGTTCTTGCAATCGAATCACCGTCCGTACGCCGTGCGAGCGGATGCGATTGATTTCCGAACGCAGCAAACTGACGCGAGCTTCTTCAAAATCGACCGAGGCGCCCCAAGCGGCGATGCCCAAGATGACGCACAGCGACAAGCCGAACGACAGATAGGCCGACGCCATCCACGGAAATCTCGTCCGGGACAGATCAGCGGCCGTCGAGTTGTCTCGAAACAGCGTCATCGTATTGCTCGCCGCATAGAGCGTTCAGACCTCAACACTATTGTCGCCCCGCGCGCGGCGGGAACAACCCGAGAGCCGGAAAAAATGCCGAAAGTTCAGCGCGCGCCACGCGACAGCTTGTCGCGGCGGTGCGTCTTGGGTCGCCGCAATTCGCGACCCTCGCCGTCAAAAGACCAGCGATTACAATGCCGCGACACTTCGTCGCGGTCGCCGCGCACTCTGTCGCGACTCCGACTTCGAGAGCGGGCCTACGGCGACAGTCGAACGCACCGCTCCCTGCGCTTCCGGCAACCAATTCAACGGCGCGGCGGCTCGCTCGGCCAACAGGTGCGCGCCGGCCAGCAGCTCGATCCAGGGCGCGTCGACGGCACAGACCGACACGCGAATATCGCGAGACCGATCCAACGCCGCCAGCTTCGTCGGAGCCAACAACTTTTCCAACCGCGCCCGCAAGTCGAAGGCCGCCCCCACGAAGAGCCGCGTCCCTTCGGCGTCGAGCACCAAGTAAATACCCGAGACCGCCGGTAGGCTTTTCCACCAACTCTTGCGGCTCGTCGGAATCGGCGTCGTAAACTTGAATTCGCGCCGACGCCACGCCGCGCCGCGTTCCGCCAACTGGTGTGCATCTTTGCGCAGCTTCAGCGCCGTCCAGCGATACGCAAACGGCTTCCGCCCGCCGCCGACGCGCGACGCCTGCTTATCAAACTCCGCAGTCAACTCCGGATCGCAAAACAGATCGTCGAGGCTCGTATCGGGCCGGCCGCGCAGCACGCGCGCTACGGCGATTTCGGCCGCCGCCGCATGCGGCTCGCATTCTTCCCACGTCATTTCCGTCCGCGCCGTCGTCGGCACTTCCGCCAGTCGCCCCGCCTTCCGGAGCTTCAACAGCGCCGCGTTGCAATCGCGCGCCTCGCCGGCCACGCCGAGCCGCCGGCATTCCGCTTGAAACGCGGCCTGCAGCGCCGGATCGGTCATGATCCGATCGGCCGAATAACCTTGGCACGACCGTCGAAACGCTTCGACCAACAATTGCTTCCGCGCCTCGGCCGGGTCGACGGGCGACGACGCTGCCGGGCCGCTCGCCGTCGCGGCAACGCATTCTACGACGGCGACGTTCTCAACGACGACGTTTTCGACCGCCGGCTGCGCCGCGGCCTCGATGTCGGCGACCACTTCCGCCACGGCCAACACCTCGGCGGCTTCCGCTTCTTCCGTCGGCGTCTCCGCGCGCACTTCCGCCGCCATCGGTTCCGGCAACGCATAGCGGGCCGCCGTCACTTCGGCGACCTGCGCCGATTTCACCCGCCCGCGCTTGCCCGAAGCGTCGGGCGTCGCCGGAGCGCTGCGCGTCGGATCGGCGGCGCCCACCAACGGCGCGCCGACTTCCGCCAGCGCCAACCGCTCGGAACCGCGCGCCGCGTACTCGGGCGAGAGTTCGAAGCCGAGATAATTGCGATTCAATTTCTTCGCGGTCACCAGCGTCGTCGCGCTGCCGGAGAACGGGTCGAGCACCGTTTCTCCTTCGCTGGAGCAGTAGCGAATGATCCGGCCGAGCAACTGCTCCGGCATTTGGCAGCCGTGAAAGCCGGCTCGCTCTTTGAAAGTGCCGGCGACGCGCGGAAAGTACCAGGTGTCTTCCTCGGGCGTGAAGCAATCGGCCATGTCTTGCGGACGAAGAATCCACGTATCGTCCGGCAGCCGCCCCTTGGGGTTCGCGCGCGAATCGTTGTACACGAGCTGCCGTGCCGACGGGATGCGGTTCTCCGGCGCGTCGCCGCGAAACGTAAACGACGCCGGGTCCTTTACGAAGTAGAACAAGTGCGCATGCGAGCGCGTGAATTTGTTCACGCAGTTCACGCCGAACGTGTAGTACCACACGACCCAACTGCGCGAATGAAAGCCGATCTCTTGACTCAAAATCTTGAGCTCGGCGGCATACTCGTCGCCGATCGCCAACCAAAACGAGCCGCTCGGCTTCAGCGCGCGATACACGGCCGCGATCCACGCGCGCGACCAATCGAGATAATGCTCGCGCTCGCGGCGGTCGTCGTAGACGTCGTACTTATAGCCGATGTTGAACGGCGGATCGGCGAACGCCAAGTCGACGCACCCTTCCGGCAAGCCGTTCATTCCGGCGACGCAATCCGTGTTGTGAATCCGATTCAAGTAGTCCGGCATCATGGCAAGCCGCAGCGGGAGCGAGAAAATGGAAGTGCGACATTCTAACAAATGCGCCACGGCTTTCAGCGCGCCGAAAGATCACGCGTTTTACGGCAAATGGGCGAACATTTTCGTTCCCCCTCGTTCGTCGACGGTCGCGAGCGGCGGGGTAGATCCCCGCCGTTTGGAAAGTCTGAAACGCAATTTCAGACGGCGGAGATTAACCGTGCCGCTCGCTGGCGCGAATCTGATTGTTTGTCGGTAGTTGAGAGTTGGGGTGAGTGGCGCCCCCTCACCCCCGACCCCTCTCCCGCAAGGGGCGAGGGGAGGAGGTCACACATACCAATGCCGGACCACTTGCCACTCTTAGATCGGCACCTGGCGTTCGCGGCGCGGTTTGCCGGCGCCGTTGTCTTCGCTGCGGCGGCGGGGACGGCGCCAAAATCTTGCGGCTAACGATTCGTGGTTCAGCGCGAGTCGGCCGCCGTAGGGTTCGTTTTCCCGTTGCCAATCATGCAAGAGATCGAGGCACGCGCGGTCGATCACGTCGAGACCTTCGACGTTGAGGTGGAGCTCGGCGTCGCGCGGGACTTCGGCCAAGGCGTCGGCCAAGTACGGCAGGCGGAGAAACGTCGCGTTGCCCCGGAGCGTCAGTTCGTAACGCCCGTGCTCGGGCTCGGGCCGGCGCTGGATTTCCAAACGAGAGAATTCCCAGATGAGCCGGCCGAGCGAGAGGGCCACGCCGGCGAGCAGGCCCGGCAGGAGTCCGACGCAGAAGACCGTGAGCGCGGTGGCGATGTAGATGCCGGCCTCGATGCGGTTTTCGCGCCAGAGCCGGACGGCGGCGGGATAGTCGATCAGCCGGAAGCCGGTGTAGACGAGCACGGCGGCCAAGGCCGACATGGGGACCCATTGCAGCCAGGTGAGCGCCGTGACGACCAGCAGCAGGAGCCAGAGCCCTTGCGCGACGCCGGCCCAACGGCTGCGGGCGCCGGCTTCGACGTTGACCGCGGTGCCGACGAGCGAGCCTGCCACGGGGAGCGCGCGGAGCAAGCCGCAGCAAACGTTGCCGACCCCTTGGGCCAAGAGTTCGCGATTGTAATGGGCGCGCGGCGCGGCATGGTTGCGTTCGGCACGGGCCGCGCAGAGCAAGGTTTCGACGCTCGCCACCAAGGCGAACTCCAGCGCGAGCAGCAGCATGCGCGGACGGGCGAGCGCGGCAAGTTCGCCGAAGTTGGGGAAGAACGACTCGCCGAACATGCTCTCGGGGAGTTCGACGAACGAGAGCGGAAGTTTCCAGAGGGTCGCGGCGGCGGTCATCAGGGCCACGGCGACGAACGCGCCGGGAAGGAACTTGAACCGGCGCGCGACGAGCGCCTGCCAACCGACCAGCAGCGTGATGGTGAGGATGCCGACCGTGGCGGCCCAACGGTGGTGCTTCGTGGTGTCGCGGGCGCGCAGCAGCAAGCGTTCGGCTTCGTCCTGCGAGGCGCGGGCCGAGCCGACGTCGCCGGCGCGGAGATCGTCGAGGGCGCGGCGCGCGCCGGCCAGCGCCGCGGCC
>CAZWDN010000178.1:0-10662 GCA_964633125.1 uncultured Pirellula sp.
TTCCGACGAACCGGAAGAACGGATGCCGAAAGACGGCGATCCGTTGGCGAAGGAGCAAGTTGCGCTGGTGAAGCGTTGGATTGCCGAAGGAGCGAAGTACGACGCCGCGGATGCGAAGGCGGAATTGGTTTCGATCGTTCCGCGTAAGCCGCATCCGAACCCGCCGGAAGCGTACCGCACGTCGGTACCGGTGACGGCATTGTCGTTCGCGCCGGACGGTAAGGAACTCGCCGTCGGCGGCTACTATGAAGTGACGATTTGGAACGCGGCCGACGGCAAGTTGGCGAGACGGATCAAGGACGTTGAGCAACGAGTGTTCGGCTTGGCTTACAGCACCGACGGAAAACTGTTGGCCGTGGCGGCCGGCACGCCGGGCGTCTCCGGCGAAGCGGCGCTGTATGATCCCGCCAAGGGGACGGTCGTGCGTCGGCTCGGTACGATGTCGGACGTGGCCCTCGGCTGCGCCTTCTCGCCCGACGGGAAGCAATTGGCCGTGTGCGGGGCCGATCGTTCGATTCGCTTGTACGACGTGGCGACCGGCAAGGAAACGCTCTTGATCGAAGATCACGCCGACTGGGTCATGACGATCGCTTGGAGCGCCGACGGTACGCGGCTCGTCAGCGGGTCGCGCGACAAAACGTCAAAGCTGTTCGACGCCAAGACCGGCGATTCGCTGACGACCTATCCCGGACATAGCGAGACGGTGCTCTCCGCGGCATTCGCGCCCGACGGTAAGAGCATCCTCACCGGCGGCAGCGATAAGAAGATTCACGTCTGGAATCCTGCCGACGGCAAGCAGATCGCGACGATCGCCGGCTTCGGCGGCGAGGTGTATCGGATCAACATCGTCGACGGCGAAATCTGGAGTTGCTCGGCCGACAAGACGGCGAAGCGTCACAAACTCGCCGATCGCGCGCTGGTGCTGAGCTTGGCCGGGCACACGGACTACGTCTTCAGCTTGGCGGTCCATCCCGGCGCCAAGCGGCTCGCCACGGGCGGGTTCGACGGTGAAGTAAAGATCTGGGATACCGCGACCAATAAGCCGATTCTGAGCTTCCGCGCGGCGCCGGGACTCGTCATGGCCGCCAAATAGCGGCATTGCCGACTCTCGCGAAGATACGCTTACGGCCACGCTTGCGTGGCCGTTTTTTTTGTCGCATTCTCGTCGCCGCCGGGTGAGAACCGCGGGCCGCCGCATTCGCGCCGCTGCAAAGTCCGCCTCACCAAGGAGTTGCGGTTTTCGCCGGACGCCAAGGAAATCCTCGCGCAATCCTCATCAGTCTTGTATTGACAACACTGTTGCATCTTGAATAATCGCTCATATGCAACACGGTTGCAATTAACTTCAAGTTGTGAGGATCGCCGCCATGTCGAACTTGTCGCTTTCCGTCCGTCGTTCCGTCCTTCGCCGAGGGCTCACGCTTATGGAGCTCGTGGTCGTAATGGTGATTCTCGCCGCCTTAGCGGGCATCCTGCTGCCCTTGCTGCCCGGCATGGTCACCCGCGCTCATACGTCAACTTCCGCCACGAACGTCGGTGAAGTCGCCAAGGCCATCCAAACGCATCAGGCGGTCTATCTTTCGTACCCGAACAATCTCGATTCGCTCGTGGATGTTTCGGGCAATCTCGTCGCCTATCTGCCGGGAGCCGTGGGCGGCGACCTAACGACGGTTGCTCTCACCGATGACACGGTCGATGTGCTGGATCATGCCGGCATTACGACCATGGCCCAGATGGTGGCGACCCCCGCGGCGCCGATCGGCGACTTCAGCCCGACTTTCTATCCGTACGGCACGGTAAGCACCGTCACGCCCACGAGCACGACCTTGGCGACCGGTACGACGATCGCGTCGCTTGTCGGTACGAGCGCCAATCGCCTATTCGGCGCTCCGATCGGCGCGACCTATGCAGTGTTCGGACTTGGCGGACGTAGCTCCATGCAAGGCAAGTCGCTGCAAGAAGCTCCGGTACATTTTTCCGACGCGTCGAGTAGCGCTCCGAACCTAGCCTATTCGCGCTACGGCATCGTGTTCCAGCTGACGGACAACGCAGGTGATCCGCTCGATGCGGCGCGAATGATCGGCATCTGCGCGTTTCACGGCGATAGTGTCGTCAGCTTGAACGACCACTTGGCCGAATACTGGGGTGCGAATAAGAACTAGGCGACGATCTGAGTGAGGTCGAATTCGACTGCAATACGATCCCGGCGGCAAGGGTGACGCCGTCGGGATCGTATTTAGATACACGGACCGTCGAAGTTAACGCGGTTTCACGCGTTTTCCGGCGGGGGTGCCGCCGACGGCTCCGCCCGAGCGGCCCGCCTGCGGTTCGTTCCGATTGTCATCTTCTCGGGCGTCGAAGTCTCCGCTTCCCATGGCGTCATCGAGCTCGGCCACATCCGGTTCGCCGCAGCCTGCGGTGCCGCCGGCCAAGCCGCCGAGCGCCGTGCCGCCGCCGGCCGTTCCGGCGGCGTGCGAGTCTCCGCGAACCGCGCCGTCACTATTCTCCGCTTCCCAATCGGTCCGGAGTCGCGGTCGCCGATCTTCGTGCATGTCGCCTTCCGGTGCAAGGGTGTCGGCCGGCGTGTTCGGGCGACCGTCGTTGATGTTCGCCGCGGCGCCGAAGGCCTGCGCCTCGGCGCATTGCACGCAGTAGCGCGCGTAAGGCATGGCGTCCAGGCGTTCGTCCGGAATGATGCCGCCGCAATATTCGCACCCGCCGAAGAGATCGGCGTCGATTCGCTCCAGCGCCGTGCGCACTTCGTTGATCAGGTGCTCGCCGTTCTCCAACAACACGGCATTAATGCCGTGCAGGTACTCTTCCGTCCCCATATCGGCGAGGTGCATGGGAGCGTTCGTCAGACTTCCCAAGGATTGTCCGCCGCTGGGGGCCTGCGTTTCGTCGGTAATCGAGGACACTTCCAATCGAATCCGCTGCGCCAGGGCCTGGAGACGTGCGCGATACATGTCTCGTTTCGCGTTTTTCATGGCAACCTCGGTTTAGAAAGCGATCGACTCCGGCAAATCGACCATTGCCGAAGTGCCGTCCGGCGGACGACCGCCTAGATACTTGCAAACGCCGCGCCGCGTCTCAATAAGCGGTTCATCGCCTGACGAGAGTCGACCAATTTGAGGCGGAACACGCGACGCAGACCTGTGTTGCGGCTTCGAGAGCCTCGCGCAGTTCGATGCCGCTTCGACCTAATTGGTCGTTTCTCGGCGCGCGTCGACGCGCAGCGCGCGATACAGACACTCTGCGTCGGGCGGCAAACCCAAGAACGTTCCGCGATATGTTTCGACCGCCTGTGCGAGTAAGGCCTTCCTTTGGTCGGGTTCCCGGGCCGCGGCCGCTTGAGCTTCGTAAGTTCGACCGAGGTTATAGCGAGCGCCCGCAGTCCAGCCGCCATTGGCCTCTTCCTTGAGCACGAGCGAGAGAAACGTCGCCGCCGTGTCGAAGTTGCCGAGATCGTACGACGCGAGGCCGAGCCAATACGACGCATGTTGCTTCATGCGATGCAACTGCTCCCAATTGAGCGTATCAAGCTGCAAACTCCCAAGATCGCTTTCCGCCGGTCGCGCCATTTGGTACCAGCGCACGATCATCGGCCGACGCAACGTGGGATCGGTCTCGTCCATATTCTCATAGTACTTGCCTGAGATGTGCCGCACGCGGGCGCGCCACAGCGGCGGCGTGCCGACGCGCCCGGTCGTGAGATCGCGCGGCCGGCGGCTAAACGCGAGTAGTTGTTTGCTCAACGCTTCGTAAATGGGCTTTTCACGGCTGGCGGTAAATCGCAAGTCGCGCAGCGGCTCTTCCCGCACCCGGGCCACGTGTGGTTGCGTCGTCACTTTCGCCGCGACGGCCTCCCGGTTCACGGAGAGCATCAGCTTGTCTTCGCCGCCGAGCGCCGCTTCGAGTTTCGCAAACCGCTCCGCCGTGTACGGCGACGACGTCTCGACGAGCGCCGTCACCTTCTGAATGTCGGCGGCATGCACGGGGTAAGGATGCGCGGCGTCGATATCGAGCGCGCGCAGCAGCTTGTCGTCGCCCGCTACTTGCGCGAGGGTGGCGACCCCTTTACCGCCGGGGCCAGGAATGGGCGTTCCCCAGCGGGTGTCGAAGAGATACAGACCGGCCGGTTTGCCGCCGGTCGCCGCTCCTTCGAGCGCCAGCGCCGCGCACCACCAACGTTTGCCGTCGTTTGCCGCTAGGTCTTTGTCGCTCACATCGGAATAGGCGAGCAAGACGACGTCGAGCCCCTGTTGACGTGCCAGCAGTTGAAATAGCCATGCCCTGTCAAACGCCGTGCCGCGCCCAAAAACGAGGACATGCCAAGGCAGCAAGGGGAGCCGTTGTTCGGCCGGAGCGTCGTCGGGAATGAGCTGGATGTTGCGAATCGTCCAATCGAACAGTCGCTCACAACGCTCGAGCGGATCGGTGGCGTCGCCGACGGCGAACCTCGCTGCGTCGCGCAGCCAGACGGTTTCTCGTAAAACTTTGCCGTCGTCTTCCGTGAGCAGCGGTTTTTGTGCTTCTTCGCCGGCGGTGAGCGCCAGCCCTTCGTTGAGGCGGCGCACCGTCTGACGCACGGCGTCTTCCGTCGAAGCCTCGCGGAAGTCGCTCCCTCCCTCGACGAAGTGGTCGAGGTTGTTGAGCATGTCGGATCCGCTCGCCAAGAGTTGCCGGCCGAGCTCTTTACGCTGAGCATCCGGCGCAACTTCATTCGGCACGTTGATGGACGTCGGACCGCCCCGGTCGTTGCAGCCGAACAATAGCGGCACCGCGAGGCTCAGGGCCAAGGCAAGGCGAATGTTAAACACCGAATTGCTCCACGCAGCGTCGTAAGGTTAACAGCCGAACGAGCATCGCTTCGAAGTCGGCCAATGGAATCATATTGGGGCCGTCGCTTGGTGAGCGTTCCGGCTCGGGGTGGGTTTCGAAAAACAGCCCGTCGCAGCCGATCGCGACGGCGGCCCGGGCGAGCGGTTCGACCATGGCCCGATTACCGCCGGTCGTGTTGCCGAGTCCGCCGGGCTGCTGCACGCTGTGCGTGGCGTCGAACACCACCGGCACCCCGAGCGCACGCATGGTCGGCAGTGATTGCATGTCGTTCACGAGCCGCCCGTAACCGAAGAAAGTGCCCCGCTCACACAACACGATATTACGGCAGCCGGACGATTCGAGTTTGGCGACCACGTGTCGCATGTCGCTCGGCGCCATGAATTGCCCTTTTTTTACATGCACGGCCTTTCCGGTGGCGGCGGCGGCGGCAAGCAGGTCGGTTTGGCGGGCAAGAAACGCGGGAATCTGCAGCACGTCGCACACCTTCGCGGCGGACGCGGCTTGGTGCGATTCGTGAATGTCGGTCGTGACCGGTAGGCCGGTTGCGCGGCGAACGGCGTCGAGCATCGCAAGGCCGGCTTCCAAACCGAGGCCGCGGAAGGAGTCGCCGCTCGTGCGATTCGCCTTATCAAACGACGCCTTGAAGACGAGCGACACGGCGTGTCGCGCGGCGACGTCGGCCAGATGTCGGGCAATTTGCAGCGCCAACTCTTCCGTTTCCAGCACGCAAGGGCCTGCCACGAGCAGCAGCGGCCGACCTGGGCCGACTTCGTACGGTCCGACTTGAGCGGGAAGGTTCGGCAAGAGTGCAACCTACAGGCAAGAGTGCGAAGGGAGCGATTCGAGAGCCGTCGCGGCGCGGCCGTACGGCGAATATACCGGCACGAAGCGGGCTTGATAACCGCCGCTCATCGAGACCTAACATCATGGTGCGAAGAAACTTTACGAGCCTTGAAGAGATCGCTGCCGGCAATCAAGAGCTTCATTAATTGCCGGCAGTTCCCATATCGAGACAATGCATTACGCTGGCCGAATTCGGACGGTCTCAAAACGAGAGGCTTGTGCGATCTCGGTCCCCGGCTTGGGCAAAATCGATCAATTACGCCGAATGGCAGCCGCTCCGGCGGGACGCGTCCATTATGAGACGGACGACGTAACCAATGCACCACGCGTGGTTTGTGACGCGAATTTGAGCGAATTCACACCTCCGGCATGGCGTCTGCTTTACCTGAGGGCATGGTGCCGCGAGACGATCGTTCTCACAGAGCCATGACTGGCCCGTGGGGCCTCCGACGAATTTATGGTCGAGCTGCTAACTTGCCCCTAGCGGTTTGATCTGCCACTGCGGAAAAGGGCCGTCGGAGGCCCCGTTTTTTCTTGTTGCCTGCTTACCGTTTTCTTATTCGCTACTTTGCGTAAGCGGTCGCTGCGGCACGAGTAGCACGTTAGGTGACTCGCCGCTCCGCCAGGCACGGAACGCGGGGCGGTCGTCAAAGTTCCGTGCATTTCAGCGGCTCGAGCCTTGCGTCGTCGTTTTCCCATCACCCAGCACTGCGTTACCGGAGTATTTCGCCCCGGCAACTGCGGACGGCGCCGATCTGAAGATCGCGTTAATCTCGAATCGGTTCCCTCCATCGCGGATCGTCCGTGTCGTCCTGCCGGACGATGACCGCAGATTGCATGAAGTGCAAGGCGTCGGGCGCCTCAAGCTTGTCCGTTTCACCGGTAATGATCCAGAAGTCCGGTGTCGGAAATCGCTCTGATCGCCAAACTCGCGTGCGACCGAAGGTGCTTTCCCAACTCGGATCGACTAACGCAACGACGCCCCGCCGATCGAGTTCCAGGACGAGCGTTGTCGCCTCGTCCCATTTCCAAACCGGGAAACGGACGACGACAGGGCGACGCTCGGGCGGATGTCGAGCCAAGATACCGGCTACTTCGGGCCCGATGCTGCGTTCGAAGTGCTGGTCGTTCCCGACCGGGGGCCAGGTGTAATCGCGTTGCCGGGAAAACGGAGCTAGCCCAAGGGTACCGCAGAACAAGATCACTCCGGCGGCGAGCCACGTTTCTCGGCAATCGCGGAGCGAGCGGTCGCGGGCGTTCGGCAGGCATCCGTCGAGCGCCAAGTACAAGACGATCAGCATCAGGGAACCGGCGTAATACGTGTTGAAGTAATACAGGCGTCCCGGCTGAAATCGGGCCCAGCATAACGTCAGCATCGTGGCCGTGAGTACGAGTAGCAGCAGGCGTCGCCAGAAGCGCAGATCTCGGGTTTGAGCGGCCGCTTGTGCGGCGATTGTCAAAGCGGCTGATTCAAGGCGCAGGCGATAAGCGACGCCGAGCACGACGGCGCCGAGTAGCGCGAAGCCGAAGCATGTGCGGCGCCAAAGAATCTCGGCTCGCGCGGCGTCGAGGTATTCGTTGTCGCCGACGCGCTGGTCGTAGAGAAAAAAAGTACCGAGGTAGGCCGTCGCGGTTTTCCAACTTCGCGGCGTCGATTCGGTCGAGCGTGTATTCAAATAGCGAACGAAATTGTTGTCCGGGCGGCTCAGAAGCTCGACACACATCGGAAACAGAAATAGGAGCAGCACGGCTCCGGCCTTGAGGAAGTGCCGCAACTCCTTGGACTTATCCGACGGCGACTCCGGCGTCGCACCCATAGTATCGCGACACGCGCGCCAATAGCTCACCGTGGCCAGGAGGAACAGAGGCGCCACGAGGAGCGTTTGCCCCACGTGCGAATGTACGAGGATTCCGCCGAGTAGGATCACTAAGGAAACGGCTTTGCTCGCGCCGGCGGCAAAATCGGCGAGACTCACCAGGAATGCGAACAGAGGGCCGCCGAGAAGGTGCGGCGGCCAAACGTTAGCCGCCGTTCCGAGGTGTGCGAACCGAATCGTTGAGACGTGCAGAACCCAAATCAAGAGTGCGAGGGGAAGGTACCATCGCCGCCGACTGCGCCGCGCCAGCGCGTCGATTCCGTAAGCGTAGCAGGCGCATTGAAACAGGATGTTCGTAAGTATATGCGCCGCGTGAGGACTCGCCGTCGTTCGTATTGCGTCGTGGAAGACCGCCTCGCCGAGCGCGAAGAGATAGAAGTATGCCGGGCCGGGATGATGAAAGCCCCAGCGCGAGTAGTTCCCCTCGAACTCCTCGAATCGCTTGGCACGGCGAATCTGCAAGCTGTTGGCGGCGGCGTCTTGCGTCTCGTAGACGACTTCCCGAAAGAGCAAGGTGTCGAGAGCGGCGATCGTACAGGCCGACATGGCGATCCAGATGAGGACGGCGCGCCAAGGAATCCGGCCTGCTAAGTTTCCGGCAATCTTGAGGAGACGACGCATGTCATATCCGGCGGGATCAAGCAAGATTGAAATGTCATACAGGCGTAACCAAGACGCCCGGGAATGATTCTCCTAATGATTGCGCGCATGTTCAAAGGTCCAAGAAGATTGCTGAAGTCGAATGATAGATCAATGAAAACCTAACAACATCGACGATCCAAGAACGGGCGAGATCGCGAGGCAATTCGAGAAATCGGCAATCGCGAGGAACAGGTTGAGTTGAGGGTCGCGACTGCCGAAAAGGGGGCGGTCCGGCACGGCTTGAATAGGTCGCGAACTGTTCGCTTTGATACTTGTTTTCGCGCAGGAGCCGTACCGGGACTCCCCGACGGGAAACGTTCAAGTACACTATCCTAAATGCGGCATCAGAACATCCTCGTCACCGGCGGTGCCGGCTTCATTGGTTCGAATATCGCCATCGCGCTGAAGTCGCGTCGGCCGGGCGGGCGCATCACCGTATTGGATAGCCTCCGCAGGCGCGGTTCGGAATTGAACCTGCCGCGCCTGCGCGAAGCCGGCGTGTTGTTTCAGCACGGCGATATTCGCAATCCGGAAGATCTCGCGCCGCCGCGCGCTCCGTACGACCTCGTCGTCGAGTGTTCGGCCGAGCCGAGCGCTCTGGCAGGCTACGACGGCGACGTCCGGTTCGTCGTCAACACGAACTTGGCGGGAACGATCAATTGCTTGGAGCTCGCGCGACAATGCAAGGCCGACGTGCTGTTTCTCTCGACGAGTCGAGTCTATCCCGTGGCTCGGCTGAATGAATTGCCGATCGTGGAGCAGCCGACGCGCTTCGCGCTTGTCGACGGCGCGGGCATTCCGGGAGCAAGCGTCGCCGGAGTCGCTGAGGAGTTTCCGCTCGACGGCTATCGCACGCTGTACGGCGCCACGAAGCTCGCCTCGGAACTCCTGATCGCCGAATACCGGCATATGTTCGGACTCCGCGCCGTCGTCAATCGCTGCGGCGTCGTCGCCGGTCCGTGGCAAATGGGAAAGGTCGACCAAGGCGTATTCACGCTCTGGGTGTTGGCCCATCATTTTCGACGCTCGTTGAAGTACATCGGCTTCGGCGGCACGGGCAAACAAGTTCGCGATTTGCTGCATGTCGCCGATCTGATCGATCTCGTCGAGTTGCAACTCGCGCAAATGGCCGGCCTCGACGGGCGAGTATTCAACGTCGGCGGCGGATTGGAAACGAGCCTATCGCTTCAGGAAACGACGAGCCTCTGCCGGGAGATCGTCGGTAATCAACTCGAAATCGGCGCGGACGAAACGACGCGCGAAGGAGATGTGCGCGTCTACGTGACCGACAATCGTCGCGTCACCGAGGCGACCGGCTGGAGTCCCCGGCGTTCGCCTCGCGAGATTCTCGCCGATATTCATTCTTGGGTCATTGCAAACGAAGCCGCCGTGCGGCAAGCGTTGGGAACGTAAGGGGAACGGTAGATGGCGACGTTGTTGGTTACCGGTTCGTCGGGCCTCATCGGTTCGGAGGTCGTGACGCACTTTGCGCCGCTCGGTTGGAAAGTGCTGGGAGTCGACAATAACCAGCGGGCCGATTTTTTCGGACCGCAAGGGGATACGCGTTGGAATCAGCGTCGGCTGGCGGAGCAGTTCCCGAACTTTGAACATGTGGAACTCGACATTCGCAATCGCGACGCCGTATTGAAGCTGCTGGCCGACGTGCGGCCGGAACTCATCGTGCATGCGGCCGCGCAGCCGAGCCACGATCTGGCCGCAAGTCGGCCGTTCGACGATTTCGACGTCAATGCGGTCGGCACGCTCAATATGCTCGAAGCGACGCGCCGCTCGGCCGGCGATGCGGTATTCGTCCACATGAGCACGAACAAAGTCTACGGTGATCGGCCCAATACGATTCGCTTGAAAGAGTTGGCGACCCGTTGGGATTACGACGATCCCGCGTACGCCGACGGCATCCGAGAAGACTTCTCCATCGATCAAAGCAAGCATAGCCTCTTCGGCGCCAGCAAAGTGGCCGGCGACGTGATGGTGCAAGAGTACGGTCGATATTTCGGCCTGAAGACTTGCTGCCTCCGCGGCGGTTGCCTCACCGGGCCGAACCATAGCGGCGTCGAATTGCATGGATTTCTGAGTTATCTCGTGCGCTGTAACCTGGAAGAGCGCACCTATAAGGTGTTCGGCTACCTCGGCAAGCAGGTACGCGACAACATCCATTCGCACGACGTCGCCCGATTCGTCGAGGCGTTCTATCGCAACCCGCGCTGCGGCGAAGTCTACAATATCGGCGGCGGCCGCGGTAATTCTTGCAGCATCCTCGAGGCGTTCGACCGCATTGCGGCGATTAGCGGGAAGAAGATGCGCTACGAGTACGTCGATAAGAATCGCGAAGGGGATCACATCTGCTACATCAGCGATCTCGGCAAGATGCGCTCGCAGTACCCGGAGTGGGACATCACCAAATCGCTCGACGATATTTTCGGCGAGATCCATCAGTCTT
>CAZWDN010000179.1:0-10662 GCA_964633125.1 uncultured Pirellula sp.
TGCCGCGAAAAGAACGTCAAAGCCGTCGATCTGCGGTTTATGGATTTTCCCGGCGTGTGGCAGCATTTCACGATTCCCGTCGGCAAGCTCAATGAAGACGTCTTCGAAGACGGCCTCGGCTTCGACGGCTCCAGCATTCGCGGCTGGCAAGCGATCAACGAGAGCGACATGATCGTGGTGCCGCAGGCCGACACGGCCGTGCTCGACCCGTTCGCCGCCATTCCCACGCTCTCGCTGATCTGCAACATCCAAGACCCGATCACGCGCGAAGACTACTCGCGCGATCCGCGCAACATTGCCCGCAAGGCGGTGAACTACCTGAAGAGCACCGGCATCGCCGACACCTGCTACATCGGCCCCGAGGCGGAGTTCTTCATTTTCGACGACGTGCGCTTCGACCAAAACGCGCACGAAGGCTATTACCATCTTGATTCCAACGAAGCCGAGTGGAACCGCGGCCGCGACGAGAAGCCCAACCTGGGCTACAAGCTTCGGCATAAGGAAGGCTACTTCCCCGTCCCGCCGGCCGACCAGCTCATGGACGTGCGCAATGACATGATGCACACGATGATCGAGTGCGGTTTCGACGTCGAAGCCCAGCATCACGAAGTCGCCACCGGCGGCCAATGCGAGATCGACCTGAAGTTCCAAGATCTGGTGCGCATGGCCGATGCGATGTGCCACTACAAGTACATCGTCAAGAACACGGCCCGCAAGTACGGCAAGTCGGTCACCTTCATGCCGAAGCCGCTCTACGGCGACAACGGTTCCGGCATGCACACGCACCTTTCGCTCTGGAAGAACAACGAACCGCTGTTCGCCGGCGGAGGTTACGCCGGCCTCAGCGAAATGGGCCTCTATGCCATCGGCGGCATGTTGCGCCATGCCCCGGCCTTGTGCGCGCTGACGAACCCCACGACGAACAGCTACAAACGCTTGGTGCCCGGCTACGAAGCTCCGGTCAATCTCGCGTACTCACAGCGCAATCGTTCGGCCGCCTGCCGCATTCCCATGTATAGCTCGAGCCCGAAGGCGAAACGGGTCGAGTTCCGTTGTCCCGATCCGAGCTGTAATCCCTATCTCGCGTTCGCGGCGCTCCTGATGGCCGTGATCGACGGCATTCAAAACAAATATCATCCCGGCGCGCCGCTCGATAAAGATATCTACGATCTGCCGCCGGAAGAACTCGCCAAAGTGCCGAAGGCCCCCGGCTCGCTCGACGAAGCGCTGATGAACCTCGAACGCGATCACGAGTTCCTCCTCCGCGGCGACGTCTTCACCCAAGATGTGATCGGCACTTGGATCGACTACAAGCGGAAACGCGAAGTCGACGCGCTCCGCCTCCGCCCGCATCCGTACGAGTTCTGCTTGTACTACGATATTTAACGCGAGCTATACGCGCAGGCCGCAGCGTCGCAGGCAGCGTTGTGCGACCGGTCCGGCGAAAAACTGTAGGAGCGCCTGCGCCTCGCCGGCCGTCTGCTTTTGCGATGGGGGCGTGAGCACGGCCGCCGAGTAGGCGACGTCAATCTCACGAGCGCCGACCTGAAACAGCGTCCGCATATCGCCGGCCGTCGCGGCGTCGCTGCTGAAGGCGATGCCGAGTTCGGCCCGCCCCGACCGAACGGCGGCGAGGATACCGCGCGAGTTGTCGACCTCGATCAGCCGCTCCTGGGCGATCGACGCCCCGTTGCGCGACGCGAGAAACTTTCGGGTCGCTTGCCCGAGCGGTGTGACGGGTGCGGCGACGGCGATCTTGGCGAATTCCCCGCGCAATACCCGTGCGGCGCGCGCGGCGACTTGCGAACTCGATTGCAACGCGACTCCCGCAAGTCCGTTGGCCGCCAGCTTGCGCACTTGGGCCGTGGTGCGGGTTCGCGCCGGCAGTAAGCCGTCGAGCAGTTGCGCGTCACCGGTGATGAAGAGGTCCGCGGCGGCGCCGTCGGCAATCTGCGCGGCCAACTCGTTCGACGCGCCGAACATTGAACGGACGCGCACCTGCGGGCGCACCAGCGCATACTCGGTGAGAATCTGCCCGACCGCTTCCTGCAAGCTAATCGCGGCGGCGACGCGCAACGTCGGTTCGGCGTCGGCCTTCGCTCGGAGCAGACGCGTCAAATCGGCCGCGGCATGGCGTCGGACGTTCGCGGAGAACTCGCGAAACAAGTCGAGCGCGGCCCTGCCCCGTTCGGAAAGCCTGGCTCCGCCGCCGTGCAGACCGCCGACGGCCGATTCGACGAGCGGTTCGGCCGCCGCTTCGTTGACCGCTTGAATCATGAGCCAAGCATGGCGATACGACATTTTCAATTCGCGGGCCGCAGCGCTGATGCTACGCGTCAGGTCGACGGCCGCCAATAGGTCGGCTCGTCCCTCGCCGAGCACGGCTTGACCGTTCCGTTCGACCCAAATGCGCACGCCCCCCGACCAGTCGGAAAACGCGGTCGTCTTCCCCGGCGCGGCCTTCGCGGCACGCGCCGCGGTTCGATTCGCCGATCGCGGATTCGTTCGCAGTGATTTGTCCGACATGTCGTCCGTGGTCCATGGTCCGAGTGATCTCGGCCTCATTTTGACCGCATCCCCGCCGAAGTGCCGGCCCCGAAACGGCCAGCAATCCCGGAATTGCGCCGCCGGCGCGCCGAATCGGCGGGAGGCGCCTTCCGCTGTCGGCCCAAGCCCGTCGATTCCCCGCCGCCTGCTTGAAACCCGGCGCTATATCCAACAAGATATAGCGCTCCGGAGACCCGCCGCGCGAGGCTCGTTACGGAAACTATTCATTCTAGAAAGGGATCTCTCCATGAAGTCCGCCGCCGCTTACCGTGGAGCCGACCGCCGCCGTGGTCTCACGCTCATCGAACTCACCGTCATCATCGCAATATTGGCGGTGCTGGCGATGATGTTGCTGCCGCGTTTGGCCTTCATGCGCACGATGTCCGTGCATGCGAGCGCGGCCACGCAGCTTCAGGAAGTCTCTCAGAACCTGTTGGCCTTCCATGCCACGCAGGCCAAGTGGCCGCATCGTTTCGATTCGCTGCTGACCAGCGCGTCGACCGTCGGCACTCCGTCCGGTCTTTATGGTTCGGGCGGCGGCGCCCAGGGGCTCGACACGAACCTCTCCGGCGGCCTCCTGACGATGACGACGCTGACGGCCAATCAAAAGAAAAGCCTCAGCGGCCTGCTGGGAAATCCAAGCGGCGGCGCGACTGTGTTGCAGGTCATGGATCACGACGAAACGCAGATCAAGCCCGGCAACAGCGGCGTTTTCGCGCGCGACCTCAACGCAAGCGGCGCTAATCTCCAGGTGGCCACGGTCGATCCGACGCACAACGTCAACCCGGCCGACCCGAATTCGGCGAGCGGTTCGATCATCTTCAATTCGATCTATCCCGAAGGCAATCCGAACAATGAAGTGCTCGTCGCGTTGGGAGTCGGTCCGAGTTGCACGGCGGTTTCCAAAACGATCGTCACCCCGCCGCAGCTCTACATGAAAGACGGCACGCGTTACAATCGCGTGATCGTCATCATTCGCGTGCGCCCCGACGGCGTGCAAGCTTCGTTGGCCACGGCCATCTCGTCGGACGGTCGCACGATCGATCAATGTCTCGGAAACTATCGTGTCACGGCCGAACGGTAGGCACGGGTGCTCGTCACCCGCGCAGGTGATAGCATCGCCGCGCGAAGTTCGACCGATTTTCCGGCCGAACCACGGCGAGCTCGGCTCCGTAGAGGAACAGTCGACGGGTCGAAATGCGATCTATGGGAATTGTATGAAATCTTGCGAAGCGGCGTCTGAAACAACCCGCTTCGCAAGCCGCGTGAGCGATGATCACCCGCTGCGGGCGGGGCGCAATGCGCCGTGCGCCCGTTGCGCGAAGTATTCTCGATGCATGCTTATCGGTGGATGATTTGCGCCGAATCGCAAAGCCGTCGGCAGGTGGTTGCGTTCGTCTCGCGCGTCTCATAGATTGACCTTCACTGGTCAGCTTTTTTCTGCACCCCCAGTTGTTCGTTACGGAGAGGAACTTATGAAGAAGATGTTTGCTTGTTTGGCCCTCGTGGCCGTGTCGTGCGTCAGCGTTTCGGCCGAAGAGCTCAAGAGCGGTTTGGCCGCCGGTGAAGGCATCGGCGCGTTCCAAGTCGTGAAGGTTGCCGGCGCCGAAGGCGACGGACTCGCCGAAAAGGGCGACCAGCTTTGCTACCGCTGCAAATACGGTCCCCGTCCGCAGGTCATGGTCTTCACCCGTAAGACCGACGGCGAAGTCGCCAACCTGACGAAGGAACTGAACTCGGCCGTCGCCGCGAACAGCGAAAAGAAGCTGGCCGCGTTCGTCAACGTGCTGAACGCCGACAAGGGCGCCGCCGAGAAGGCCGCCGCGGATTTGGCCGCTCACGCCGACGTCAAGAACGTGCCGGTCGTCGTGCCGGTCGAAAGCGAAAACGGTCCGGCCAACTACGGCCTGAACCCGGACGCCGAAGTCACCGTGATCATCGCCAACAAGAGCAAGGTCGTCGCGAGCATGGGCTTCGCCGCCGGCAAGCTCGACACCGCCGCGGTGATCAAGCAAGTCAAGTCGGCCATCGAGTAACTTCGAGTCCGCCCGACCTCCGCTCCTTGCGGAGCTTGGAAACTAAGAAGCCGCGGTCGAGTCGCAAGACTCGGCCGCGGTTTTTCTTTTGCGCGCTTCGGGCACACCTGTAGGGAGCCCCCTCTGCGGCGTTCCGCTGATTTGGCTCAGGCCTGCTAATTCAGCTTCATTGCATCAACGGCGCCACGATCTTTTCCACCTCGGCATATGTCGTTTCCGTGTTGATCAGCTTCACGAGTTTACCGTCGCGGTCGTAAATGAAGATCGCCGGCACGGACTTGATGTCGAGCTTCTTGTTGACCACGGAGTCTTCGTCGGTCGAGAGGATGTTGTCGAACGTCGCCCCTTGCTTCCGCAAGAATTCGATCACCGGTTCGATTTCGTCCTCCACCTTGCCGAGGCCGACGTAGTTCATGCAGAATGAAATGCAGGCGATCTTCTCCGGTCCGTACTTCTTGTGCAGCCCGACGAGCCCGGGAAACTCCTTCATGCACGGATCGCAATAAGTGCTCCAAGCGTCGACGACGACGACTTTCCCTTTCTTCGAAGCGATGAGCTCTTTCAGTTGCTCGACGCTCTTCAGATCGAGCTTTACGGTGCCTGCGGGCTGTGCCGGGGCGACGGCGGCGCTTGCTTTCCCTGAACCCGAACCGCCGGGCACGGTGCCGGTCTTACTTTCGCAGCCGACCAACAGGGCGATGCAAACGAGCGGTGCGATGCGTAAAAGCTTCATGCAAGTATCCTTGGAGAGTCGAGCGAATTCGACGGAGTCTAGAGCGTCTTCAAATAGGCGACCAGATCGGCCCCTTGTTCCGGCGTCAGCGAGCCGTTGCCGGTGACCTTTTCGGGATTGTGATCGCCGGAGAGCACCTCTTCCAGCGACTTGGCCCGGCCGTCGTGCAGCAGCCGCACGCGTTGCCAGACGCCGACCAGCGACGGCGTGTTGTAGCCGTCGTAGGCGTCTTTCTCCGTGCCGAGGCCGACGTCGTGAACCTTGCCGTCGGTGAGATACTCTCCCTTGTGACAAACGGCGCACCCGGCGACGTTGCCGTGGAAGACTTCCCGGCCTCGCTCGACCGCTTGCTGTAACGTCGCGTCGCGCGCGGCCGCTTGGGCAAACGGATTCGGCGGCGGCTGCAATTGATCGAAGTAGGCGATCATCGCCTCGACGTCGCTCTCGGTCGGCTCCGGCCCGAGCATCGTGTCGTGCAGCGACTTTCGCATGGCGGCCCGCAGATCGGTTTGCCAACCGTGCCAAGTCCAAGGTGCGGTACGCGTGAGGTTGTAGAGGGCCGGCACCGTCTTGTAGGTGCGGTCGGAGCCGTCGTTGCGGGTATCCATCGGCACGGCGTTCGGGCCTCCCTCCCAATGACAACTCGCGCAGCTATACCACTGGTCGAGGCTGCGTCGCGCGTCGCTAAAGATGGCTTCCCCTTGCCGCGCGAGCGAAGGGCTCGCCGTTCCGCCGAGCGAAACCGTTTGTGCGACTTCGCGATCTATCAGATCGACCGTCTGTACGCAGTTGGAAAAGGCGTTGGCGACGAACACCCGCCGGCCGTCTTTTGCGACGCGCAAGTTCATCGGCTTACCGCCGAGCGGCACGCGATAGAACTTCGACGGATCGCGATATACCTTTGGGTCGGCCAAGTCTCCCGGTCCGCCGACGCTCATGAACTCCTGCTCGGCCGTGCGATACACGAGCAACTCGTGCGTGCCCGACGCGCTGCAGACCATCCATTCTTCGTTGGGCGTAAGCGCGAAGCCGTGCGGATCGCCGACGGCAATGCCGGGCACGTCGAGCGAGATTGCCTCGCGGTATTTGTTTTCTTGCAATTTAGCCCGAGCGATGCGCGTGGCCAGCACCCAGCCGAGGCGGATGTTCGACACGGTCACGGAAAACTGGCGGTAGATGACCCACGGGAAGTAGATGAACTCGCCGGAGCGATCGATCTGCATTTGGCCGATGTTCAATCCGCCGCCGGTGCGATGTTGGAAATCGAGCTTGCCGGTCGCTAGGTCGACGACGGAAACCGTTTGGTCGCCGCTCGTGCCGACGGCCAACCGTTTGCCGTCGGGCGATAGGGCCATTTGCCGCGGCCAGCGGCCGACGTCGATCGTGCGTACGACCCGGCGTGCGGCCAGGTCGAGCTCCGCGATCTTCGCATCCGCGGACAACGCCACGAAAGCCCGCCGGCCGTCGGGTGATACGGCCAGTCCGTAGGGATGCATGCCCACATGCAGGGCTCCCGTCTTTTTCAACCCGACGGGGTCGATGCGATACGTTTCGACGTCGCCCGAGTAGCGACAACTGACGAGCAGCGTGCGCCCGTCGGGCAGCAGGCAGAGCGACGTCGGGTTCTCGCCGCAGGCCGTTTCACTGACGACGCGGCCCGAGGCGACGTCGACCAGCGACAACGAATTCGAAAGTTGATTCGCGGTGACCAGCAGCCGGTCGTCGGGCGTCAACACAAGGTCGACCGGCCCACGTTCGGCAGCTTCGGGAATCGCCGGATTGCCGCGTTGCAATCTCGCCGATTCGCCGGCGACATTTTCCGGCGCCGCGGCCGTAGCAAGTGTGGAAGTCGGCAAGTTTGAGCCGCGATCGAATGCCGCTGCGACAATGAGAACGCAGGCAGTACCGAAAAGCACATTTCGCAGCGTCAGGCTTCGAGCAGGGCGCAGTCGCGGCATGGCGGGAACCACTCGGTAGTTGCAACGAGGGGAGGCGAAGGCGGGGCAAGCTTCCTTATCGTACCCCGACCGCGAACATTCTCGCAAGCAAACACTACGCAACGTCGGCCGTATCTTTTAGACTGCCGATACCTGCCGCCGTTACTCCCGCCCCTCCCCATTTCGATAGAATCTCATATGACCACCTCCGCCGCCGTTTCATCGTCCCCTCCGCTTGGTGCCAAGGTCGACGAACTCGACACGCCTTGCCTCTGCCTCGACCTCGACGTGATGGAGGCGAACATCCGTGCCGTAGCCGCGGCGTGCGGGAAGCGGGGCGTTGCTTGGCGGCCGCATGCTAAGGGGCACAAGAGTTCGACGGTCGCCCGTGCCGAAGTCGCCGCCGGCGCGATCGGCGCCACGTGCGCGAAGCTCGGCGAAGCGGAAGTTCTTGCCGCCGGCGGCGTGCGCGATTTGTTAATCGCCAATATGCTCGCCGGCCCGCACAAGGTGCGGCGGCTCGTCGAGCTGCGCAAGATTGCCGACCCTGTGATTGCCGTCGATTCCGTAGCGCTGGCCGAGCCGGTCGGCAAGGCCATGGCCGCGGCAGGCCTGCGCGTGCGCACGATCATCGAGGTCGACATCGGCCTGAACCGCGTCGGCACGCAGCCGGGCGAGCCGACTCTGGCGCTTGCCAAGGCCCTCGCGAAAATGCCGGGCATCGAGTTCGCCGGCATCATGGGCTACGAAGGGCATCTGCTCACTATCGACGACCCGGCCGAGAAGCGCGCAAAGATCGACGCGGCGCTCGACATCCTCAGCGAAACGAAGCGGCAACTTATCGCAGCGGGCATCCCCTGCCCCATCGTCTCGTGCGCGGGTACCGGGTCGTATCTCATTTCCATCGAGCACGCCGACATCACCGAGGTGCAGGCCGGCGGCGCGATTTTCATGGACGTGTTCTACCGCGAGAAGTGCCGCGTGCCGGGGCTGCAGTTCGCGCTTACCGTGCCGGTGACCATCGTCAGCCGGCCTACCCCCGAGCGGGCGATTATCGATGCCGGTCGCAAGACGCTCAACGTCGAAGTCTGCCCGCCGCAGGTCTTGGGACGGAGCGACATTCAGGTGAAACGCCTCTCGGCCGAACACGGCGAACTCGAACTGGCCCCCAGCGCGCAAGGGCTGAAGGTCGGCGACCGACTCACCATCGTGCCGGGCTATGCCGATCTCACCGTGGCGCTGCACGACAAGTTCCACTGTTTCCGCGACGGCAAACTCGTCGACGTGTGGAACGTGGAAGCGCGCGGGCGAGTGACCTAGGAACGACGCAAGAGGGAATGCGCCCCCTCACCCCCGGCCCCTCTCCCGTAAGGGGCGAGGGGAGGAATACGGAGCTAGCGCGACTCTAAGAGTTCTGCGAGATGCATCACGCGGATTTCGCGCCCTTCGCGGTGGAGTTTGCCGCCGATGTTCATCAGGCAGCCGGCGTCGGTGCTCACCACTGCATCCGCGCCGGTCGCGAGTATGCAGCGCGTTTTGTCGGCGACCATCGCCGTGGAGATCTGCGGATAACGCACCGAAAACGAGCCGCCGAAACCGCAGCACTGGTCTTCGTGTGCGGCGGGAACGTAGGTCAGCCCGCGGACGCCGCGAATCAATTGTTCCGCCTCCTTCTGCAGGCCGAGCCCTCGCAGGTGGCAGGCGTAATGGTAGGTCACCTTGCCTTCAAACTTCGCGCCGACGTCCGTAATGCCGAGCCGATTGACGAGTAAGTCGCTCAGCTCAAATGTGCGGTTCGCCAGTTCGACCGCCCGGCGGTGCCACTCGGAGCCTTCTTCGAAGAGGTGCGGATACTCGACCTTGACCATCGCGGCACAGGAGCCCGACGGCACTACGACGGACCGCTCGCCGGCGAACGCCTCGATGGTATGCTGAGCCTGAGCCCGAGCCAGATCGGAGAAGCCGGAATTATAAAACGGCTGTCCGCAGCAGGTTTGGGCTTGGGGAAAGTCGACTTCGTGCCCGAGCCGGCGCAGCAACCGGACGACGGCCTTGCCGACTTCCGGGCGGACGACGTCTCCCAAACAGGTGATCATCAGCGACAATTGCATGGCGAGTATTGTAACGTCGCGAACCTGCGGCCGGGAGAGTCGGTCTTAGGCGAAGTTCGTCGTTGGTTTATTCGGAATCGAGCGTCCCCATGTACATTCCAGCCGCGTTTGACGTGTCGGATCAGGCCGCGCTGTTTGCGTTTGCCGAGCGACATAGCTTTGCGACGCTCGTGACCACGCACGGCGACGCTCCGTTCGCCACGCACTTGCCGCTGCTCCTCGATCGCGAGGCCAGGCCGCAGGGGACGATCGTCGGGCACGTGGCTCGGGCCAATCCGCAATGGCGCGACGCGGCGGGCCGAACGGCGCTCGTCGTCTATCAAGGGGCGCACGCTTACGTGAGCCCCGCGTGGTACGCCGAGCCGAATACCGTGCCGACGTGGAACTACGAGGCGGTGCATGCCTACGGCACGTTGACGCTCGTCGAAGATCCCGCGGAACTCACGGCGATCGTGGCCCGCATGGTCGAGGTTTACGAACGGTCGCGGCCCGAGCCGTGGAAGTTCGACTCCGCCGCGCCGATGGTCGCGGGACTAATTAAGCAAATCGTCGGCTTCCGGATCGAGGTTGCGCGGTGGGAGGGGAAAGCGAAGCTCAATCAGAACCATACCCGAGAGCGGCGCGAGCGCGTGGTCGCCGCCTTGGAACAACTCCCGGGCGAAGACGAACAAGCGATCGCCGCCCGAATGCGTTTGCAACTCGGCTCCGGCTGAGCTAATCGCCCACGGCCGCACGCGCCGCCGTGGGAAACACGACGACCAGTTGCAATCCGTCGGGCTCGGCGCGGCGCAGCGCCATCGCGTCGACCAGAATTCCCAAGTACGTGCGTAGCTGCCCCTCGCGCGGCGAGAGCGGCAGCCCTTCGTGAACGATCGCCACCTGTCGCACGTTGCGAAGCCAGGAGAGATCGCGAAGGCATTCTTCCAGCGCGTCCCAATTCCAGCCGAAGTACTTGGGAAACCTCAGCGCATCGGACAGGACTCCGAGCAACTTCTCCTTGCCGCGCGCCGCGAGCGGCACGCGCACGACGAGAGCTTCCGCATTGCGATACGCGGCCGGATCGTCGACGAAGTGGAAGTACGGTTCCGGCGGCATCGGCTTCATTTCACTTGTGTTGCGGGAAGTCCGGCAGGGATACGCTCGAAGCTGCGGTAGTGGTCGGGCGTGTACCAGACGTCGCCGTCGGCGCCGACGACCAAGCGTTGCGGCCCGGGACCGCTTTCGCCGGGCGTCGGCACGACCCATTCTTCATAGTAGCCGGACGGCTTGCGCGGCAGCCGGCCTTCGCGATTTTGGAA